>NZ_JBVISA010000007.1:0-253481 GCF_055575755.1 Kitasatospora sp. NPDC034035
CGGGAAGCCTGCTTCGAGATGAGCACTCCCACCTCCTTGAGAGGGTAAGGCTCCCAGTAGACGACTGGGTTGATAGGCCGGATATGGAAGCCCTGTGAGGGGTGGAGTTGACCGGTACTAATAGGCCGAGGGCTTGTCCTCAGTTGCTCGCGTCCACTGTGTTGTTCTGAAACAACGACCCGCCCGGAAATTTTCGGGTGTGCGGTTGACAGTTTCATAGTGTTTCGGTGGTCATAGCGTGAGGGAAACGCCCGGTTACATTCCGAACCCGGAAGCTAAGCCTTACAGCGCCGATGGTACTGCAGGGGGGACCCTGTGGGAGAGTAGGACGCCGCCGAACAATCTTTCAGAAGAGCCCCCATCCGGATCCCGGATGGGGGTTCTTCGCATTTCCGGACGGTACCCGGGCGATTTCCGGGCGGCCTTTCCGGTCGTAGGGCCCCGGGCCGGCGCGGGGGCGTTCTGCGCCGGTGACAGCGCCCCGGCCGGTGCGCCAGCATGGGCGCATGCCCGAGATGACGAGGACCTTCCGCCGGATCGCCGACGACCACGTCGCGCAGATCGCCGCGCTCGACCCGGCGACCTCGACCAGACTCGGGCTGCACCCGGAGGACGACCGGTTGCCGGACCTGTCGCCGGAGGGCTTCGAAGCGCTCGCCGACCCGGCCCGGCGGACACTGGCCGCGCTCGACGCCGCCGAACGGACCACCGGCATCCCCGAGGACACCGCCGGGGCCACTCCCGAGGACACCGCCGAACGGGACTGCGCCCGTCTGCTGCGGGAGCGGCTGACCGCCGAGCTCGCCGTGCACGAGGCCGGGGACCACTTCCGGCAGCTGCGCAACGTCAACTCGCCGCTGCACAAGGTGCGCGGTGTCTTCACCATGATGCCGACCGACACCGACGCGAGCTGGGCGGCGATCGCCGGGCGGCTGCGCAACGTGCCCGGCGCGCTGGACGGCTACCGGGCGACCCTGGCCGAGGGCATTGCCCGCGGGCTGCTGTGTGCGCCGCGGCAGGCCCGCGCAGTCCTTTCCCAACTGGCGGCCTGGACCGGTGAGGACGGGGGCGGCGCCGGCTGGTTCACCGGGTTCGTGGCGGGTGGACCCGCCCGGCTGCGGCCCGAACTGGACGCGGCCGCCGTCCGTGCGACCGCCGCGGTGGCGGGCTTCCGTGACTGGCTGCGCGACACCTACCTGCCCGCCGCCGACGGCACTCCGGACGCCGTCGGCCGGGAGCGCTACCTGCGCTCCGCCCGCTGGGCGAACGGCGCCGAGGTCGACCCGGCCGAGGCGTACGCCTGGGCGTGGGAGGAGTTCCACCGGACGGTCGCCGAGATGCGGGCCGAGGCCGAGCGCGTGCTGCCCGGGGCGGGCGTCCGGGCCACCATGGACCACCTCAACCGGGACGGTCACGCGATCGAGGGCGAGGAGAACATCCGCGCCTGGCTCCAGCAGATCACTGACGAGGCGATCGACGCCCTCGACGGCACCCACTTCGACATCGCGGGCCCGCTGCGCCGGGTGGAGACCTGGATCGCGCCGCCGGGAAGCTCGGGCGCGCCGTACTACAACGGGCCCAGCCTCGATTTCAGCCGTCCGGGCCGCACCTATCTGCCCGCCCTCGGTCGGCGCTCCTTCCCGACCTGGCAGCTCGTCAGCACCTGGTACCACGAGGGCGTTCCCGGGCACCACCTGCAGACGGCCCGGTGGACGGCCTCCGCCGACCGTCTCAGCAGCTACCAGATCACCCTCGGCGCGGTCAGCGCCGACAAGGAGGGCTGGGCGCTGTACGCCGAGCGCCTGATGGACGAGTTGGGCTTCCTGACCGATCCCGCTCGGCGCCTCGGCTACCTGGACAAGCAGATGCTGCGGATCATCCGGGTGATCGTCGACATCGGCATGCACCTGGAGCTGACCGTCCCCGCCGGCTCCGCCACCGGCGATTGGAGTGGCCACGACGGCGAACGCTGGACCGCGGAGCTCGCCACCGACTTCATGGCCGCCCACCACGGCAGCGACATCCGGCGCCGCACCAGCGAGATCGACCGCTACCTCGGCTGGCCCGGCCAGGCGATCGGCTACAAGCTGGGCGAGCGGGCCTGGTTGCGGAGCCGGGAGGCGGCCCGGCGCCGTCTGGGCCCCGGCTTCGACCTCCGGGCCTGGCACACGCGCGTGCTCTCCCGGGGGTCGCTCGGCCTCGACGATCTGGCTGCCGACAGTGCGCCTTAGCGGGCCTTGGGCCATGTCTCTCCGATCATCGGATCGTGAGCTTGGTGTGACTGGTCGCGGCGATCTGACGGACGCGGAATGGGCCAGGCCGGAGCCCCTCCTGCCCGTGAGCAATGGACGTTGCGGCAGGTGGCGGGACCATCGGCAGGTGATCAACGGTGTCCTGCACCGAGTTCGGACGGGCGTGCAGTGGTGCGACCTGCCGGAGCGGTTCGGCCCGTGGAAGACCGTCCACAAGCGGAGAAGGCGGACCAGGCGGCCAACCGCGTGACACGTGGCTCCCGCGGCGGTCGGCCTCCCGGCTTCGACAAGGAGCGGTACAAGAAGCGCAACGTCGTCGAGCGAGCGATCAACAGGCTCAAGGGTTTCCGGGCCGTGGCCACCCGCTAGGACAAGTGCGGCCACGTTTTTCTCGGCACTGTGACCTTCGCGGCCATCATCATCTGGCTCCGCTCACGAATGGTGGGGCATGGCCTGGCCGAGTGAAATCCGTTCCACCTCGAAGAACCGGGCGGCCCCGATCCGGGCAGCGCCCAGGGAGAGCAGCCAGGGCACCAGTTCGGCAGTGGCATCCAGCTCGTCGTAGAAGCCCAGCCGCAGGTTGGTGAGTCGCGTCTCGAAGAGCCAGTCGTCGAGGGCGTCGTCCAGGTGCCGGTCTGCCGCTTCCGTCCGGGTGTCGGCCCAGATCGTCAGCCATGGTGCCAGGGTGCGGGTGCTGACGGCGATGGTCTCCAACACCCCCATGATGTACGCGGGGCTGGGGTGTTCGTGCAGAGTCGAGCGCCACCAGGCGTGCCAGACCTGCTCCAGTGCGTCCCGCTGAGGGACGGGCCAGTCGTGCCAACCTGCGGCGACCAGCCGGGAGGCGATCAGCCCGTGATCGACGTGGAGCTGGTCGGTTGCCAGGAGCCGTACGATCCGGGGCGTCATTCGGCGATACAGCGCGGGGAAGTCATCCCAGTGGCCGGCCGACTTGGCCGCGATGGAGGAGATCAGGTCATCCGGCACCTGGTCGACGGGCCCTTCGAGGGCCGCGAGGTCGCTGTCGGCGTAGCAGTGGGTGCAGCCGCCAAAGGTGATTGCATCCGATGCGAGGGGCGCGAAGGCGACGTCCAGTGCGTCGAGTGCGTTCCTGAGTCGACGGTGTGGGTCGGTCATGGGGATCCTGCCCGGGTACTCCATCCGGCGGACCGGTGAAGATCCCGACGCTACCAGTCGGGCAGCCGGTGCGGCATCCAGATTCTGCCGGAGCTCGCCCAGTGGGACAGGGTTACCACCCACACCACATCTGGTTGCAGCGATCTGACGGGCACGAAGATCCTGTCGAGTCGCGCAGGGACAACAAGTCAGATGATCGGAGAGACGTGGCCTAGCGGGCTTCGGCGGGCCGGGCGGGTTCCGGTGGGGAGGGCGCAGAGAAACCGCCCGCCCCCGCCGGGGCCTGTTCCGCCGAGGTGTCAGATCCGGCGCAGCGCGCCCTCGGCGCGCAGGTCGGCGAGCGTGGGGTAGCCGTCGACGGCCATGATCAGGTCGGCCTCGGCCAGCAGGGCGCGCAGCACGTGCACGATGCCGTCGGTGCCCTCCAGGGCCAGGCCGTAGGCGTACGGGCGGCCCACGCCGACGGCCGTGGCGCCGAGCGCGAGGGCTTTGACGACGTCGGCTCCGGAGCGGATGCCGGAGTCGAAAAGGACCGGCAGGCCGTCGGCGGCCTCGACCACGCCTGGCAGCGCGTCGAGCGCGGCCAGGCCGCCGTTGGCCTGGCGGCCGCCGTGGTTGGAGCAGTAGACGCCGTCCACGCCGCCGTCCTTGGCGCGGCGGACGTCCTCGGGGTGGCAGATGCCCTTGAGGAGGATCGGCAGGTCGGTGAGTGACCGCAGCCAGGGCAGGTCCGCCCAGGTCAGCGGGTTGCCGAAGACGCCGATCCACTCCAGGGCGGCGGCCTGCATATCCTCCTCGGGCGCCTTGGCGAGGCGGGCGCGGAAGACCGGGTCGGAGGTGTAGTTGGCCAGGCAGTGGCCGCGCAGCTGCGGGAAGTTGCCCGTGGCCAGGTCGCGCGGGCGCCACCCGGTGGTCCAGGTGTCCAGGGTGACGACGATGCCCCGGTAGCCGGCGGCCTCCGCCCGGTGGACCAGGCTCTCGGCGAGCGCCCGGTCGGTGGGGGTGTAGAGCTGGAAGAACCCGGGGGTGTCGCCGAACTCGGCGGCCACCCGCTCCAGCGGATCGACCGTCAGGGTGGAGGCGACCATCGGCACCCCGGTGCGGGCGGCGGCCCGGGCGGTGGCGAGGTCGCCGTGGCCGTCCTGCGCGCACAGGCCGATCACCCCGACGGGCGCCATGAACAGTGGCGAGGGCAGACGCATCCCGAACAGGTCCACGGACAGGTCCCGCCGGCTCGCGCCGACCATCATCCGCGGGACCAGGCCCCACCGGTCGAAGGCGACGACGTTCGCCCGCTGGGTGGATTCGTCGCCCGCGCCGCCCGCGACGTAGGAGATGACGGACGGCGCCAGCGCCGAACGCGCCCGCGCCTCCAGTTCGGTGAAGGTCATCGGCATCGTCGGCAGCACGCCGGCAAGCCCGTTGAGGTAGATCTCGTTCTGGTAGTCGCCGAACCGTGTGCCGAACTCGGGGTCCATGCCGGTCACCGTCCCTCTCGCCGTCACTCGCCGTCACGTGCCGTCTTCCGCCCCGGACAGTTCCGGTCGGTGGCGCCGCCCGTCCGCCCGTCCGCCCGCCCGTCCGCGCTCTCGGTCGGGAGGGACGGATGGCGCTCCGGCATTCTCGCCACGGACCGCGGCCCTGACCAGGGGGCGGCCGGCCGGTGGCGGTGTCAGCGGTGCGGCACGGGCATCGAAGCGGGCCGGATCCGGGCGCCGTACCCCCACACGGTGGCGGCGGCGAGGAGGGCGACGGCGCCACCGAGCACCATGACGGTGGCGGGGGAGGAGTGGTCCACCACGAGGCCGCCGGTCAGGGCGCCGAGCGAGAGGGTGGCCTGGAACCCCGAGGTGAACACCACGCCGGCCGCTTCCGGGGCGTGCGGGGCCGCGGCGAGGAACCAGGTCAGGGAGCAGACCGGGACGGCGCCGTAGGCCACGCCCCAGAGGGTCAGCAGGACGGCGGCGCCCGGGCCGCCGGTGCCCAGCAGGGGCAGCAGCAGGGTCGAGGAGGCGAGCAGCACGGCGGCCGCGGCGAACACCGGGCGCAGCGCCCGCGCGGCGCGGCCGCCGGCGAGGACGTTGCCGAGCAGTCCCGCGGCGCCGTACGCGAGTAGGAGGCCGGTGACCAGGCCGGGTCCGGCGTGGGTGGTGGCCGTGAGGAACGGGGTGACGTAGGTGTAGCTGGCGAAGTGGGCCAGGACGATCAGGAAGGTCACCGCGAGGCCGGTGCGGGTGCCCCGCCCGGCCAGCAGCCCGCGCAGCACGCCGAGGCCGGTGGTGGTCACCGGCGGGAGCGGCGGCAGCGAGGCCACGAGGGCGGCCAGGGTCAGCAGGGTCAGCGCGGCCATCGCGAGGAAGGCGGTGCGCCAGCCGGCGAGGGAGCCGAGGAACACGCCCGCCGGTACGCCGAGGACCGAGCCGAGCGGAACGGCGGAGAAGACCACGGTGTTGGCCCGGGCCTGCCGGTGTTCCGGGACGAGGCGCGGGGCGAGCCCCGAGCCGATCGACCAGAAGGCCCCGATCACCAGGCCGAGGGTGACCCGGGCGGTCAACACGGCCCAGTAGGCGGGGGCGAGCGCGTTGAGGAGGTCCGCCAGGGCCAGGAGCAGCAGCAGGGCGCAGAGCATGGTCCGCCGGTCGGCGCGCCTGGTCGCGACGGTCACCACGGGCGCGGCGACCGCGGCCACGATGCCCGGCAGCGTCATCATCAGCCCGGCCGTGCCGTCGGAGATCCGGAAGGTGGCCCCGATCGGGCTCAGCAGGCCGATCGGCAGGATCTCGGTGGTGACGATGGCGAACACGCCCGTGGTGACGGCGAGGACGGCGAGCCAACCACCGTCCCGCGCCCGGGAGTTCGGTCGGCTGCCGGCGGGGTCCGGGGTGCGCGGGGACGGGTGGAGGGCGGTGTCGGCCATGCCGGGGGTCCTGTCCGTGAGTGGTGGTTCGTGTCACGAAGTCCACCAAGCGGGCAGGGGGTCGGGCTGGCGTGAATCCGACCTCAACGTCCGGGCTGATGCGCTGACGGGCCGGCGGCCGGTGGCCGGCGGGCTGGCGGGCTGACGGCGGGTCGGCCGGGCCGGCTGCTTCTCGGCTACTTCTCGATGAACAGCAGGTCCTCGATGGGTCGGGTCATCCGCACCGTGCTGGTGTTGCTGATCTCGACCACGTGCTGCAGGCCGACGAGGGGTGGCTTGGGGTGGTCGGGGAGGGTGAACTCGTCGGCGCCGCCGGCCAGGAAGGCGGGCAGGCAGCCCAGGTCGGAGCCGAAGAGCCGGACGTAGTCGACGAGGCGGCGGAACAGCTTCGGCAGCATCACGAGGTCCTCGGTGATCGATTCGAGGTTCTCGACCTTCACGCCGGAGGTGGTCACGTCGTGCAGCCAGACGCTGTCGGGGGCCTTGGCCGTGCGGGCCTGCTGCGCGGTGGCGGTCAGGTCGGCCCGCAGGTTGTCGGGGAGGTTCTGGTAGAAGGTGGGGTAGACCAGCCCGAGCGAGAGCAGGTGGTGGTTGACGGTGTCGTGCAGCATGTCGGGGGTGACGTCCAGCCGGAAGCCGCTCCTCGCAGGCTTCGGGGGGTCGCCGACGCTCGGCGGGGCGCCGCGTCCGACCAGCGCCACGCAGCGGTTGAAGACGTCGGCGCCGCCGGTGAGGATGTAGCCGGGGACGGCCGCCGGCGTCGAGGCCGTGACCTTCTCCTCGTTGTCCTGCACGATGTCGGTGAAGCCCAGCCACTTCAGCAGTTCGTCGCGGGCGGCGTGCGCGCCGAGCCCGAGCGGCTGGTGCGCGAAGTCCGGTCCGACGCCCTGGTAGTGGGTCTCGAGGGCGTCGATCGCGTCCAGTCGCAGTGAGGCGCCGCCGTGTTCGTCGCGCTTGACCCGGTTGCGGCCGGGGACGTCGCACCAGAAGCCCGGGTCCTGCGGAAGGAAGTGGACGGTGTCGCCGTCGGGTCGGTCGTGGAGGACCTGGTACGAGCCGGTGATGAGCACCATGGACATGTCTGCCTCCCGGATCTGACAGGACGCCACCGCCGGGGCACCGGGCCGACGCTCTGTCCGCATGCGAAGTGTTCGGGCCTGGCGGGGGCCTCGGGCGGCGGATCCGGTGGCAGTCGTCCGCATCGTCCTTCCTTCCACCATGCGCCCGTCCGGCCGCGATGTCACCCCGGGGGGAGGTGGTCACGCGCAGTGAGAAGCGGGCGGCGAGGATCGGGCGGTGAGGATCGGGCGCCGGGTTGCGCGGGTCGGCCGTTGGCCGTTGGGGGCCGCGGGGGTCGGCGGTCGTGACGGCTTTCGGACAAGGTGATCCCCGGAGTGGATTTCTTGGAACCTCCACCGAACTCTCACTCCGCCTCCCCGTAGGGTGACTCTCGTTCCGCCGCCGGGCACCCCGGCGGGCGGGACGCTCCCCTTGCCCCCGATCCGACTGGAGTGGTTCGACAATGAATGTCCGTCAGCTGTGGAAGCGCGCGGCGGCCGCGGTCGTCGGCAGGGGGATCGGAGCCGCTGCGGCGGCGTTCGCCCTGGTCGCGGCCGTCGTCCTGGGCGGCACGGTCTCCGGCATGTCCTCGGCGGAGGCCAAGCCCGCGTGGCCCGCGGGCCGTTGGGCCTGCTCCGGGCAGCCCGTCGACGCCGGGAACGTCATCACGGACCACGACGGCGCGGGCTGCGGCGGCTTCGGCTCCTGGTACCAGCAGCCGGTCAAGGACGGCATCTGGACCTGCTCAGGCTCCCCGGTGGTGGCCGGCTACGTGATCACCGACCACCTGACGTCCGGCTGCCGTGGCATCGGCTCGTGGCGCCACAACCTCGTCAAGGACGGCATATGGACCTGCTCCGGCTCGCCGGTCGTGCCCGGGTACGTCATCACCAACCACCTGCGGGCAGGCTGCGGCGGCATCGGCTCCTGGCAGCACGGCCTCCCGCATGACGGGATCTGGACCTGCTCAGGCTCCCCGGTGGTCGCCGGTTACGTCATCACCGGCCACCAGCAGGGCGGCTGCGACGGCGCCGGATCCTGGTACCACAACATCGCCCGGGTCGGCCTGTGGACCTGCCCCGGTTCGCCCGTCCCGCCCGGCTTCCGTGCCACCACCTACTCGGCCGGCGGCTGCAACGGCCTCGGCGCCTGGGTGCTCGCCCGCGCCTGACGGTCCGACGGCTGAAACGGTTGAACGGCTCGACGACTCAACGGCTCGACGGGCCGCTCCTCGTCCCCGCGTCCGGATCCGGGCGCGGGGATCAACCATCTGCAGGGGAAATTCTCCTGACGGCCAGTCAGTGCATGGTGCTGTCGTAGGACCAGTTCGGGTCGCGGCCGGTGAGGGCCAGCAGCCGGTCCTGGGTGTCGGCGCCCGGTGCGCTGGCGAGCGGCGGGTCGAACAGGCCGGTGCCGGTCAGGTCGTGGTAGCCCTGGAACTCCTCCAGCGCGTACCGGGCGGAGTCCGGCGGTATCCGGCCGTTCTCGCCCAGCGCCCGCGCCAAGTCCCAGCCGTGCACGACGGTCTCGGCGGTCAGCTCACGGGCGTAGCCGCCGGCGTCACGCACCCCGTACGGCAGGTGCACCAGCAGGTCGGGCGCGCCCGGCTGGTGGAGCGCGCGCACCGCCGTGTCGGCGGCCATCGCCCATACCCCGGCGGGGTTGCGGCCCAGCACGTCGCCCCCGAACCGGTGGCCGATCGCCTCCGGGGTGTAGCCGGCCACCGCCTGGCACACCCAAAGGTGCTGTGCGGCAAGGTGGTTCATGAGTGTGTGGACATCCCAGTCCCGGCACGGCGTGGGCGCCGTCCAGCCGTCCTCCGGAACGGCCCGCACCAGGCGGGTCACCTCCGCCACCGCGGCGACGTAGCGTTCACGGACCTCGACATGGAACCCGGATGGGTGCGGACATTCCATTGGAGGGCCTCCCTTTCTGCCCTGCTCACTCTCAGTATTCCGCCACCGGGAGCGACTTGCCAGGTCTGAGGGGACCGGCCGCCGTCGGTGCTCGCCCGACGACTCCCTGTCAGCCGTGAGCCAGGTCCTCCAGGACGGCCTGCGCCGCGTTGTGCCCCGGGATGCCGCTGACGCCGCCGCCGCGTACGGCTCCCGCGCCGCACAGCAGGACGTTCGGGCGGTCCGTCGCCACGCCCCAGCGGGCAGCGGCACTGCCACCCGCGTCCCCGGCGCCGTCCTCGTCCCCGAACGGGAAGGACCCGTCCGCGAAAGGGAAGGACAGGTCGCGGTGGAAGATGTGGCCGCCCGGCAGACCGATCTCCCGCTCCAGCTCCGGCGGAGTCCTGGCCTCCACACACGGCCGGCCGTCGGCGTCCGTGGCCAGGCAGTCGGCGATCGGCTCGGCCAGCACCGCGTCCAGCTGCGCCAGGCTCCCGGCCAGCGCGCGGTCCTTGGCCGCCGGGTCGCCGAACAACCGGGCGGGCATGTGCAGACCGAAGAGGGTCAGCGTCTGGAGCCCCTGCCGGACGGCCTCCGGGCCCAGGATCGACGGGTCGGTGAGGGTGTGGCAGTAGATCTCGGACGGCGGCGCCGAGGGGATCCGGCCGGCCTGTGCCTCCGCGTACGCGGCCGCCAACTGCCGGTAGCCCTCGGCGATGTGGAAGGTCCCCGCGAAGGCCTCGCGCGGGTCCGCGGCGGTGTCCCGCAGGCGCGGCAGCCGGTGCAGCACCATGTTGACCTTCAGCTGGGCGCCCTCCGGTGCGGGCCCCGGGTCGTCGCCCAGCAGCCGGGCCAGGACCGCCGGCGCGGTGTTCACCAGCACCCGGCGCGCCACCACCGTCCCCTCGTCGTCCCGGGCCAGGTCGCGGTACGACACCTCGGCGTCGCCGTGGCCGTGGTGGTGGCCGGGGCCGTCACTGTCGCCGTAGCGAGCGGCGGCGACTGCGGTGACCTCGTGGCCGGTCCGGATCTCGGCGCCGGCCGCCAGCGCCGCCTCGGCCAGCGCGCCCGTCACCGCGCCCATCCCGCCGACCGGCACGTCCCAGTCGCCCGTCCCGTTGCCGATCACGTGGTACAGGAAGCACCGGTTCTGCCGGAGCGACGGGTCGTGGGCGTGGGTGAAGGTGCCGATCAACGCGTCCGTCAGGACCACCCCGCGCACCAGGTCGTCCACGAAGCTCCGCTCGATCGCCGCGCCGAGCGGCTCCTCGAACAGGGACCGCCAGGCGGGCTCGTCCGCGACCCGTCGGCGCAGCTCCGCGCGGGAGGGCAGCGGCTCGGTGAGCGTCGGGAACACCCGCTCGGCGACCTGCCCGGTCATCGCGTAGAAACGCTGCCAGGCCCGCCACTCCCGGTCGCCGCCGGTCAGCGCCCGGAACGACTCCCGGGTCCGGCCGGGGTCGCCCGCGTCCACCAGCAGGCCGGTCGGCTTCCCGTCCCGCTCGGTGGGCGTGTACGAGGCGATCCGGCGCCGCCGCAGCTCCAGCCGCAGCCCGAGGTCCCGCACCACCTTGCGCGGCAGCAGGCTCACCAGGTACGAGTAGCGCGACAGCCGCGCGTCCACCCCCGGGAACGCCGACGCGGACACCGCCGCCCCACCCACCCGGGCCAGCCGCTCCAGCACCAGCACCCGCTGCCCGGCCCGCGCCAGATACGCCGCGGCCACCAGCCCGTTGTGCCCGCCGCCGACGATCACGACGTCGTACCGCGAGGACGCCTTCGTGTTCATCCGGCCACGCTACGCCACATCGGGGGAGCGCGGAACAGCCGTGCAACTCCCTGTGCAGGCTGCCTTCGCGGGTCAGCGGGCGGGGTGCTCCGCGCGGGTGCGGAGGTAGGCGAGGACGCGGCGGTGGCTCTCATGGCGCTGCCTCATGAGCTCGCCTCATGGCGCTGCCTCATGAGTTCGGTTCATGGCGTCACCTCATGAGCTTGCCTCATGGCGTCACCTCATGAGCTCACGTCATGGCGCTGCCTCATGAGGCCCCCGCATGTCGCCGCCGTCAGCCGACGGCGGACTGCCAGTCTGCTGGGCCGCTCGCCGGGAGGTGGCCGGGCAGGCCCGGGGTCCAGCGCTTGGTGCCGTCCGGCAGGATGGCGAGCGCCTCGATGCCGGGGCGGAGGGCGGCCCAGGCGAGGGCGCGGTCCGGGCCCATGGCGAAGGCGGCGGTGGTCCAGGCGTCGGTACGGGCGATGCCGGTGCCCGGGGCGCCGACCAGGGTGAGAGAGGCCAGGCCGGTGGCCGGGCGGCCGGTGTGTGGGTCGATGATGTGCGCGCCGCGTTCGGCGGTGCCGGAGGTGGCCACGGCGAGGCCCCGGCCGGCCAGTACGGCGGCGATCAGGGCCGGCTGTCGGGGGTCGGCGATGCCGATCCGCCAGGGCCCGCCGCCGGTCTGCACGTCGCCGCCGCCGCTGACGCAGTACTGCCGGGCGCCGGAGGAGCGCAGCAGCGCGGCCGCCTCCTCGACCGCCCATCCCTTGACCCAGCCGCTGGGGTCGAGCCGGCCGCCGGGCCGCTCGGTGAACCAGCCGTCGGTCTCCGCGGCCACCTGGCGGCAGGCGGCGAGGACGGCGGGGACGTCCGGATCGCAGGCGGCCAGGGCCAGTTCGCCGCGGTCGAGGCGGCTGATGTCGCTGTCCGGCCGGTAGGTGGAGAACACCGCGTCGATCCGGTGCAGCCGCTCGACGATCCGACCCAGCGCGGCGGCGGTCTCCGGGCCCGAGTCACGGACGGTGATCGAGAACACGGTGCCCATCACGGGCTCGGCGTGGCGGAGCACGGCTGCCTCAGCCCTTGGCCCGGTCGAGGGCGCTCTGCAATGAGCGGATGTAGCCGTCGCTGGTGTACGTCGCGCCGCTGACGACGTCGATCCCGGCGTTCTGCGCGGAGATCGCCTCCTGGTTGAGCACGGGCAGGGCGGAGGTGTTGATCTCGCGGTCGCGCCGTTCGGCGTTGGGGTACTTGACCACGTCGACGGCGGTGATCCGGCTGCCGGAGAGGGTGACTTGGACCTGCACCGGGCCGTACCGGGTGTTGACGGTGTCGCCGCTGACCTTCCGGGTGGCACCGGTGGGGGCCGCGGACGGGCCGGCGGCGTTCGACGGCTCCGACACATCGGAACCGGCACCGGCACCGGAGGCGGAACCAGTGCCCGAGGCGGAACCGGCTCCCGTCCCCGAGCCGATCACCGGGGGCGGTCCGCTCGCCTCGTGCGGTTTGAGGGAGAGCAGCAGCACCACCCCGGCGGCGGTGGCGGCGCTGGTGACGACGGCTCGGCGCATGGATTTCGACGCTCCTCGGAAGTCGGGAAGGCTCGGCGGACTCGGCGGACTCGGCGGACTCGGCGGACTCGGCGGGACTGGGTGCGACTGGGTGGGACCCGGCCGGGCTCAGAGGGAAAAGCTCTCGTGGTGGACGCGTCGCGGCCGCACCCCGGCCGCGCGCAGCGCGTGGACGGCCTCGTCGGTCAGCGCCTGCGGCCCGCACAGGTAGACCTCGTGCTCGGCGAGGTCGGGAACGAGTCGGGCGAGCGCGGCGCCGAGGTCGCCGACCTGTTCGCGCGGGCCGACCAGCTCGTGTACCACCGCGCCGCGCTGCCGGGCGACCTCGGCCAGCTCCGCCCGGAACAGGACGTCCTCCGGCCGCCGGGCCCGCTGGACCAGCGTCAACTCGCCCGGCAGCGTCTCGAACAGGGCGCGCAGCGGGGTGATTCCGACGCCCGCCCCGAGCAGCAGCACCCGGCGCTGCCGCAGCCGCCGCCCGGTGAACGCGCCGTACGGGCCCTCGGCGCGCACCTTGGTGCCGGGGCGCAGGGCGGCGACCGCGGCGCTGTGCCCGCCGAGGTCCTTGACCGTGAAGCGCAGGAAGCGCGGGTGCGGCGGTGCGGACAGCGAGTAGGGGTTGGCGGCCCAGCGCAGGCCGGGCGCCTGGAACTGGAGGCGGAAGAACTGGCCGGGCTCGGCGCCGAGGTCGTCCAGCCGCTGCCCGGTCAGGAACAGCGACACCACGCCGGGGCCCTCCGGCCGTATCTCCGCGACCTGCAGACGGTGCCGCCGGTCGAGCAGCCACGGCCGGGCCAGCCGGTACCAGCCGATCAGTGCCGCCGTGCCGAAGTAGAGCGCGTACCAGGCGGCCTGACCGGGGCCGCCGCCCAGGTCGGCGCCGGTGGCCAGCTGGTGGGAGAAGGCGAGTGCCACCGCCAGGTACGTGGCCAGGTGCAGGTAGTACCAGGTCTCGTACGACAGGCGGCGGCGCGCGGCCCGGGCGGAGACCGCGCCGGTGCCGAGCAGCAGCAGGGTACCCAGCGTGGCCTTGATCATCTCGGGGTAGTGGAAGACGATCTCCACGCCCTCGCCGACCGGTCCGCGCCCGTCGGTCAGCGCGTAGCCCCAGACGACCGTCAGGACGTGCACCGACACGGCGGCCACCAGCCAGCGCCCGCCGAACGCGTGCCAGCGCGCCAGCCGGTCCGCGCCGACCCCGCGCTCCACCGGCGGCAGCCGGGCCATCAGCAGGAGCAGCAACGGCGCGGCGTACCCCGCCAGCAGCCCGGTGATCCGCCCGGCGCCGGTCAGCCAGCCGGCCGCGCCGACGACCGCCGGGGTGCTCGCCCACCACAGCGCGAGCACGCCGAGCGCGCCGGCGGAGATCAGGCCGAGCGCGACGGCCGGGTCCAGGGCGAAGGACGGACGAGGCGAGGCCCGGTGCCCCCGGCCGGCGGGTGTCGGTCGCGGCCCGTGCCGCCGGGGACCGGGCCGCGACTTCGGTGCGGCGGCAGTGGTCATCGGGTACCTCCTCAGCGCCCGGCGGCGAGTGCCGCCGAGGCCGACCACGATCGCACCGCAAGCTCTGAGCCGCCTCTGAACGGTCCCGCTCCCCGCGCCCTCGCGCATCGGCATCAGCCCAGGTCATGGCAGTTGTGCTGGTGTACGAACGATTGCGCGGGGTCTCAGGGGTTTCTCATCGCGGCGGTACAGAATGAACGCCGCCCAGCACGAGCCCGAGGGAGCACCATGGACGACACCGCCGACCGCCCGGAGTGGCGCGTCCTGGTCGTCGACGACGAACCGGACCTGGTCGAGGTGGTCTGCGGCGCCGTCCGCTACGAGGGCTGGCAGGCGCGCGGCGCGACCACCGGCCTGGCCGCCGTGGAGACCGCCGCGGCCTGGCAGCCGCACGCCGTGGTGCTCGACGTGATGCTGCCCGACCTCGACGGCCTGGAGGTGCTGCGCCGGGTCCACGCCGAGCAGCCCGAGGTGCGGGTGCTGTTCCTCACCGCCCGGGACGCGGTCGAGGAGCGGATCGCGGGCATCGCGGCGGGCGGCGACGACTACGTGACCAAGCCGTTCAGCCTGGCCGAGGTGGTCGTCCGGTTGCGCGGACTGCTGCGCCGGGCCGCCCCGCCCGCCACCACCCCGTACCGGCCGCCCGCGCACGCGCTGGTCCTCGGCGACCTCGTCCTCGACGACCGGGCCCGCGAGGTGACCCGCGGCGGCGAGGCCGTCGAGCTCAGCCCGACCGAGTACGCGCTGCTCGCCCATCTGATGCGCCACCCCCGGCAGGTGCTCAGCAAGGCGCAGATCCTGGACGCGGTCTGGTCGTACGACTTCGGCGGGCAGGCGCACATCGTCGAGCTGTACATCAGCTACCTGCGGAAGAAGGTCGACGCGGGCCGCAGCCCGATGATCCACACCGTGCGGGGCGCGGGATACCTGATCAAGGCCGCGGCATGAGGCCGGGCGGTGCGCGGGATCGCCGCGCCCGGCGGCCGCCCCGCATCCCTCGCACCCCCCGCACCCTGCGCGCCCGCCTGATCGCCGGCCTGCTGGTGCTGCTCGTCGTCACCTGCGCCGCCGTCGGCTTCGCCACCGCCGCCGCGCTGCGCCACTTCCTCGTCGACCGCCTCGACCAGCAGCTCGCCGAGTCCGGCGGACGCTACGCCGCGAGCCTGGAGCACGCCGGCCAGGGCGCCGGCCCCGACACCCGGGCGCAGACCCCGGGCACGCTCGGGGTACGGCTGCTCGGCGGCCGGGTCACCGGGGCGGGCGTGGTCGACGGCGACGCCGACGACGCGGACGGCCCCGGCGACGAGGACGACCGGATCACCTTCACCCCCGCCCAGCAGGGGGCGCTCGCCGCCCTGCCGGTCGGCGGCGCGGCCCGCACCCTCGACCTCGGCGGGGCGCAGGGCCACTACCGGGTCCGCGCGGTCGCCGGGCGGGACGGCGACGTGCTGGTCAGTGGCCTGCCGCTGCGCTCGGCCGAGGACACCGTCCGGCGGCTGGAGACCCTGGAACTGACGGTCTTCGCGATCGCCGTTGCGGCCGCCGGTACGGCCGGGGCCTTCTGGGTCGGCTGGTCGCTGCGCCCGCTGCGGCGGGTGGTGGGTATGGCCGAACGGGTCAGCGAGATGCCGCTTGCCAGCGGCGAGGTCCTGCTGGCCGAACGCGTGCCGGACGACGACCCGCGCACCGAGGTCGGCCGGGTCGGCGCGGCGCTCAACCGGATGCTCGGCCACGTCGGCGACGCGCTGGCCCGCCGCCACGCCGTCGAGGAGCGGCTGCGGGCCTTCGCCGCCGACGCCAGCCACGAGCTGCGCACCCCGGTCGCGGCCGTGCGCGGCCACGCCGAACTGGCGCTGCGCCACCCCGGGGCCGTGCCGGCACCCGTCCGGCACTCGCTGGAGCGGATCGACGCCGAGGCGGTGCGGATGGGGGCGATCGTCGAGGACCTGCTGCTGCTCGCCCGCCTGGACGCCGGCCGCCCGCTGGCGGAGGAGGAGGTGGACCTGACCCGGATCGCCCTCAACGCCGTGGCCGACGCCCGCGCCGCGGGCCCGGACCACCGCTGGCGCCTCGCCCTCCCCGAGGAGCCGGTCCTGGTCCGCGGCGACGAGCACCGGCTGAGCCAGGTGGTGGCCAACCTGCTGGCCAACGCCCGGTCCCACACCCCGCCGGGCACCGGGGTCGAGCTGGGTCTCCACCAGGCTGGCAGCCAAGTCGAGTTGAGCGTCGCGGACGACGGCCCGGGGATCGCGCCGGAGTTGCTCGACCGCGTCTTCGAGCGCTTCGTCCGGGGCGACCGCGCCCGCTCCCGGGCCACCGGCTCGACCGGCCTCGGGCTGGCGATCGTCCGGGCCGTCGTCCAGGCGCACGGCGGCACGGTGGCCGCGGCCAGCCGGCCGGGCCGTACGGTGTTCACCGTCCGGTTGCCGTGACAGCGGTCGTACCGGTCGTAGTGGTCGTACCGGTCGCCGTAGCGATGGCTGAGGTGGGGGCCGATGTGGCGGCCGGACTGGCGACGGTGCCGGTGCCGGTGCCGGTGCCGGTGCGGAAGCGCTGCCGGTAGTCGGTCGGCGTGGTGCCGAGGCGACGGCGGAAGGCCCGCACCAGGGTGTCGACGGTGCCGAACCCGCAGGCGGTGGCGAGGCGTTCGAGCGTGGCGTCGCCCGATTCCAGCTGGTGGCGGGCGAGTTCGACCCGGGCCGACTCGATGTACGCGCTCGGGGTGGTGCCCAGCTCGGTCTTGAAGATCCGGGTCAACTGCCGTTCGCTGACGTGGGCGTGGGCGGCGAGGTCCGGGACGGTGAGCCGCCCGGAGAGGTTGCGCAGGATGTGGTGGCGCAGCTCCTCGATCCGCCGGGTGGTCGACACCGGCTCCAGCGGGACGCTGAACTGGCTCTGGCCGCTGGGGCGTTTGAGGTACATCACCAGCTGGCGGGCGACCCGCAGTGCCAGTTCCTCGCCGAAGTCCTCGGCGACCAGGGCGAGCGAGAGATCCAGGCAGGCGCTGATGCCGGCGCCCGTCCAGACCTCGCCCTCGCGGATGAAGATCGGGTCGGCGTCGACCTCGATCTCCGGGTACTCGGCGGCGAGTTGGCCGGCCGTGGACCAGTGCGTGGTGGCCCGCCGGCCGTCCAGCAGCCCGGCGGCGGCGAGCAGGTGCGCGCCGACGCAGACGCTGGCCACCCGGCGCGAGCGGGCGGCCAGCGCGCGGACCCGCCCGACCACCGCGGGGTCGGTGAGCGCGCGGACCCGGCGCCGCTCGTCCACCTCGACCGCACCGGGCACCAGCAGGGTGTCGATGCCGCCCTCGGCGGCCTGGTCGAAGGTGAGGTCGGGCAGGATCCGCACGCCCGCCGCGGTGGTGACCGGAGCCATGGTCTCGGCGGCGAGGACGACCCGGTAGCCGGTCGCGTCGTCGGTCTCCCGCCGGACCAGCGAGAACACCTCGGGCGGGCCGGTCACGTCGAGCAGGTCCACGCCCTCGAACAGGACGATGACGATCAGCCGCCGGACGGTGTCGGTGTCGGTGCCGGTGTCGGAATCGGTGTCGGTGCCGGTCGCGGCTTCGTTGTCGGTCTCGGTTGCCATGGGCGCCCCCTCGATGTCGGAATCTGCATGTTAGATGGCATTGCCGACATGCGAGCGTCGCCCGTAGCGTTTTCAACGGCAGACCGCACCGAGCGTGACCTGCCGAATCCCCGACTTCCGAACCCGAAAGGCGGCACCGCTGTGCCCACGACGACCCTGCGCACCCTCAGCGGACTCGACGAGAAGCCGGCCTCGCTCGGCGATGCGACCGTGATCCTGATCGACTACCAGAACACCTACGTACGCGGCGTGATGGAGCTGGAGGGCTGGCAGGAGGCGCTGACCGCCGCCGCCGACCTGCTCGCCCGGGCCCGGGCGGCCGGCGCCACCGTCATCCACGTGATCAACGACGGCGGCGAGGGCACCCCGTACGACATCCGGGCCGAGATCGGGCAGATCCACCCGAGCGTGGCGCCCGCCGACGGCGAGCGCGTGGTGGTCAAGCAGGTCCCGGACGCCTTCGTCGGCACCGACCTGGGCGAACTGATCGACGCGGCCGGCCACCAGGACGTCGTCGTCGCCGGATTCATGACCCACATGTGCGTCACCTTCACCACGGCCAGTGCCTTCCTGCGCGGCAACCGACCGACCGTGGTGGCCGCCGCCAGCGCGACCCGGCCGCTGCCGTCGGGCGGCACCGAGCTGACCGCCGCCCAGGTCCACCGCGGCGCGCTGGCGACGATCGGGGACCTGTACGGGGTCGTGGTGGAGTCCCCGGCCGACCTGGGCTGAGGCGAGAATGGGCGGGGGTGTTCGGGCCACCCGGACACCCCGTTCGGAGGTCGGACACTCCGTTCGGAGACCGAACACCCCGTTCGAAGGGGAGACTCGGGAGCCCGAGCCTGGCCGGGCGAACGGGCGGCAGGCAAACGATTCGGTTCTCGCCGAACGGTCTTGCGTCGGGGCCGCTCCCGGGGTGACGATCGCGGTCGTGCTGCGAATCTTCTTCGGTGCGGACGACCTGGCGCGGGTCCGGGTCGCGGAGCGTCCGGACATGTCGATGGAGCTGTCCCTCAGCGTGCACGCCCTGGTGAGCGGGCTGCGCGACCCGCGCTTCCAGGGCTGGCGCGACCATCTGCGGGCGTCCTGGAACCCGCGGACCGCGCTGCTCTTCGACCTCTACACCCCCTCGGCGATCCCGGAGTTCCTCGCCGTGCGGCGAGACCCGGGCGCCACCGAGAGCGCCACCGCCGAAGCGCCCGAGGCGCCGCTGCGCGACCACCTGCGCTCGGTCGGCGGCGAGCGGCAGTTGAGCGCCTTCGCGCGGGGCGTGGCGGCGGGCGACCGCCGGGCCAGGAAGCTGCTCGGCAACGTCACCGCCGACTACCAGACCCGGGCGATCGACCCGTACCGGCGGCAGATCGAGACCATCGTCACCACCGAACACGGGCGGCGCCGCCGGATCACCGAGCCGGATCAGGTGCTCGGCTCGCTGCACCCGGCGGTGTCCTGGCGCCGCCCGGTGCTCAGCTTCCCGCTGGCGAACCGGTGCCGGCACGATGTGCGGCTGGACGGCCGCGGACTGCTGCTCCAGCCCTGCGTGTTCGGCCCCCGCCGCCCCGTCATCGCCCGCTTCGAAGACCCGGAGCAGCAGCCCGTGCTCCTCTACCCGGCCCGGATCGGTGGACCCTTGCGTGCCGAGTCCGAACCGACCGCCAGCCGCACCCTGACCGCCCTGCTCGGCCAGACCCGGGCCGCCGCCCTGGAGGCCATCGCCACCCACGGCCCGTGCTCCACCAAGGAGTTGGCGGCACACCTGGACGTCTCCACCGCCTCCGCCAGCGAGCACGCGACCGTCCTCGCCGACTCCGGCCTCACCGTCAAGGACCGTACCGGCCGCACCGTGACCCACCGGCCGACCCCGCTCGGCGAGGCCCTCCTGGCCGGCCGCCTCCCCTCCCCGGTCGCCGGGCCTGACCTCGCCTGACGCCGCCCCCGCTGGCCGTCCGCCGCCCGTCCGCCGCCCGTCCGGCGGTGGTTTCCGGCCAGGGGCCCGGAGGGGCGCCCGGTGAGGTGCGGGGAGCCGGGGACGGAGAGCGTTTCGGCAGGTGAGGTTGGTGGCCACCGCGCGGCGGCCTCGGCTCAGGGGTTGGCCGGGAGGGCCGGGGTGCGGCGGGGCTGGCGGGGGAGGGGGAGGGTGAGTGCCTCGGGGGAGGCGGCTGGGAGGGCGAGGGCGGAGGCGGCTTCGGCGGGGAGGGGGTGCAGGCCGAGGAGGGCGGTGGTGAGGCGGGTGGTGGCGCGGTGCCAGTCGGGGACGCGCTGGAGCATGGCGTGGCCGCTGCCGGTGACGGTGTAGCCGCAGACGCGGGCGCCGGCGGCACGGCTGCGGGCGGCGAAGGCGCGGGTGTCGGCGGGCGCGGTGACGGTGTCGCGGTCGCCGTGCAGCATCAGGACGTCCCGGTCGGCCAGCTGTTCGCAGGGGTCCTCGGCCGGGCACCACGGGGCGAGGGCGACCAGGCCGGTGACGGACGGGTGCCCGCCGGCCTGCAGCGCGGCCCGTCCGCCCATCGAGTGGCCGATCAGGACGGTGGGCACCGGGCCCAGCAGCGCGGCCAGTTCGTCGAGTGCGGCGAGCGTGTCCCGGGCGGCGTCGGCGCGCTCGCCGTTCCAACCGCGGTGGCGGTAGCGGACGGTGCCGACGGCCACCTCGGCGTCCGCGGTCGCCTTGGTCAGCGCGCGCAGGAAGCCGTGCATCCGCAGCAGGGGGAGGTTGAGGCGACCGGGCCGGGCGAGGTTGTGCTCCTCGCCGCCGTGCAGCACCAGGACGGCGGCCCGGGCCCGTTCCGGGCGGGTCCGCCAGTGCAGCGCCCGGTGCCCCACCGCGCTGTCCGCCGCCGTACCGCTCACTGCCGCACCGTCCCGTCCGTCCCGCCCGCGCCGCCTGTTCCCCGGACCGCCACTGTACGCGTGCGGACCGCCGGACCGTTCACCCGAGCGAACCACCCCGGACACCGGGCGCGCGCGGCCCCGACGGGGGCGGGACCAGGGGACGAGGACGGGACCCGGTGAGGAGGCAGCGGAGGTAGGTCTCAGGCCTCCAGCAGGCGCTGCTCGCGCGCCAGCCAGCAGATCGCGGTGAGCCGGAGTACGGCGTAGTCGTAGCCGACCGGCTCCCGCCAGCCGATCTCGGCGAGCGCGTCCAGGAAACCCAGCGCGTAGTCCGACACTTCCGCACGGTCCAGGGGTCGGGGCGCGAGCTCCGGCCCCTGCGCGTACAGCAGCTCGCGCAGCATCGCCGCGTGCTGGTCGACCGCCGCGACGAAGCCGGGCTCGAACGCGAACTCGGCCAGCCGAGGCGTGAAGGCCGCCACGATGCCGGGCAGCGGGCAGCCGGCCGGCTCGTCGGGGGAGCGTCGGAAGGATTCGTCGGGGGTCGCGAACATCCGTCCACGGTAGGCGAGACCGGGGGCGGGAACGGAGGGCCGTGACGGTTCCGTGCTGAGACCTTGGCCACCCGTCCCCGGGAGCCCGGTACGTTCCGTGGTCTGGCCGGTTCCCTGCGCTCACGACCGGGGGGTGGGTACCAGAATGGTCCGCATGGATCTTCGCATCTTCACCGAACCCCAGCAGGGCGCGAGCTACGACACCCTCCTGAAGGTCGCCCGCACCGCCGAGGAGCTCGGTGCCTTCAGCGCCTTCTTCCGCTCCGACCACTACCTGAAGATGGGCGACGTCGACGGCCTGCCCGGCCCCACCGACGCCTGGATCACCCTGGCCGGCCTCGCCCGCGACACCCGCACCATCCGCCTCGGCACCCTGATGACCGCCGCCACCTTCCGGCTGCCCGGCGTCACCGCGATCCAGGTCGCCCAGGTCGACGCGATGAGCGGCGGCCGGGTCGAGTTCGGCCTCGGCGCCGGCTGGTACGAGGCCGAACACACCGCCTACGGCATCCCCTTCCCCAAGGAGAAGTTCGGCCGGCTGGAGGAGCAGCTGGCGATCATCACCGGGCTGTGGAACACCAAGCTCGGTGACACCTTCGACTTCGCCGGCGAGTACTACACCCTGACCGACTCGCCGGCGCTGCCCAAGCCCGCCCAGGACCGCATCCCGGTGCTGGTCGGCGGCCTCGGCCCCAAGCGCACCCCGGCGCTGGCCGCCCGCTTCGCCGACGAGTTCAACCTGCCGTTCGCCTCGGTGGACGACTCCGCCGCCCAGTTCGCCCGGGTCCGCGCCGCCGTCGAGCAGGCCGGGCGCTCGGCCGACGACCTGGTCTACTCCAACGCCCTGGTCGCCTGCGTCGGCCGGGACGACGCCGAGGTGGCCCGCCGGGCCGCCGCCATCGGCCGCGACGTCGACGAGCTGAAGGCCAACGGCCTGGCCGGCACCCCGGACGAGGTGGTCGAGAGGATCGGCCGGTTCGCGGCCGTCGGCAGCGAGCGGATCTACCTGCAGATCCTCGACCTGGACGACCTCGACCACCTGGAGCTGATCGCCTCCCGGATCGCCCCGCAGCTCGGCTGACGGTCGGGAACAGCCGGCAGCAGTCGTCGCCGGTCGGTCCCGACCGGGACCGACCGGCGACGGTGGGTGCCGGAAACGGGCCCGGTCCCGCAACAGGCCCGGGCCCGGCAGGGTCCGTTCGTATCCGCTCCGACCGTCGCCCTTTACTCGCTCTTGGGAATGCGCCATGCTCCTGAGCAGGGAACGGCGGGGGGAGATCCGGTGAGCGGGACGAGAACGGCGCGGGCGGCGGTGCCGAGCGTGCCGCCGCCGCGCACCGCCGGGGAGCACGTCGTCCTGCCCCCGCCGTACGACCCGCCCGCCCTGCACGAGCTGCGCGGACCGGGCCCGGCGGCCCTGCGCTACCCCGCCGGTGACCTGCTGATCGTCACCGGCCTGCCCGGCAGCGGCAAGAGCACCCTGATGCGCCGCTGCGTCCGCGCCCCGCTGATCGACTCCCAGCTGGTCCGCGACGAGTACGCGGCCCGACTGCCCGGCCGCCTCCCGTACGCCCTCTACCGCCCGCTCGCCCGGCTCGCGCACTACCGGCGGCTGCGCCGCGCCGTACTGGACGGCGGACCGCTCGCGGTGCACGACTGCGGCACCCTGCCCTGGGTACGGGCCTGGCTCGTCCGCGCGGCCGCCCGGCAGGGCCGCCGGGTGCACCTGCTGCTGCTCGACGTCGACCCGGCCGCGGCGCTGGACGGGCAGCGGCGGCGCGGACGCGGCGTCTCCCGCTACGCCTTCGCCCGGCACCGGTCCGGCGTCGCCCGGCTGCGCCGGCGGATCCTCGCGGCCGGACGGCTGCCGGCCGGCTGTGCGTCGGCCGTGGTACTCGACCGGGCCGCCGCGCGCGCCCTACGGGAGATCGACTTCACGGCGTCGTAGTCTCGGCGAGTCCGCGCCGGGTGCCGCGCCGACGGGTCCGGCCGGAGCGAGCCCGGGCGCGGCCGAGACTCCGTCAACTCCCCCGTCAGGAGCGCAGATGCGCCGTACTGCCCGGGTGCGCTCGCGTGCCCCCCGCCTGTTCCCCTGCGCCGCCGCGCTGGTCGCCGCCGCCGGTCTGAGCCAGTTTGCGGGACCGGTCCCGCAGCGCGCCGCCGCCGCCCCGACGACCATGTGCGACAGCACCGGGGTCACAGCCGACAGCACCAGGGTCACAGCCGACGGCACCGGGGTCGCAGGAGACAACACCGGGGTCACAGCCGACGGCGCCGTCGGGGCTGCCGCTCGGAAACCGGCAGGCAGCCAGGCCGGGAAGGACCCGAACGCCGTCAGCGCCGCCGAGGCCCGGGCGATGCAGGCCGACCTCGACGACCGGCTCGCCAAGCTCGGCACCGCCCGCGCGCCGATCGGCGCCCCGACCACCGTCCCGGTCTACGTCCACGTGGTCCACGCCGGCGACTCCGGGAACCTGGACGAGGGCGCCGTCGCTGCCCAGATCGACCACCTCAACGCCACCTACGGCGGCCAGGGCGCGGGCAACACCCCCACTCCGTTCCACTTCGAGCTGGCCGGCACCGACTGGACCGACAACGCCGGCTGGTACAGCGGCATGACGCCCGGCTCGACCGCCGAGAAGGCGATGAAGACGGCCCTGCGCAAGGGCGACCAGGGCGCCCTCAACCTCTACACCGCCCGGCTCGGGCAGTCCCTGCTCGGCTGGTCGACCTTCCCGAACGCGTACCGGTCGAACCCGACCGACGACGGCGTGGTCGTGCTCGACGCCTCGCTGCCCGGCGGCTCCGCCACCCACTACAACGAGGGCAACACCGCCACGCACGAGATCGGCCACTGGCTCGGCCTCTTCCACACCTTCCAGGGCGGCTGCCTGGGCTCGGGCGACTACGTGGACGACACCCCGGCCGAGCGCAGCGCCGCCTACGGCTGCCCCGAGGACCGCGACACCTGCTCCAGCCCGGGGCTGGACCCGATCCACAACTACATGGACTACAGCTACGACCCCTGTATGAGCCAGTTCACTCCCGGGCAGATCCAGCGGA
Organism: Kitasatospora sp. NPDC034035; assembly: GCF_055575755.1. Taxonomy (NCBI): domain Bacteria; kingdom Bacillati; phylum Actinomycetota; class Actinomycetes; order Kitasatosporales; family Streptomycetaceae; genus Kitasatospora; species Kitasatospora sp. NPDC034035. The sequence goes on from NZ_JBVISA010000007.1 coordinate 24,140, forward strand.
TGTCGAACTCGTGGGCTGCGTACCGGAGTTGATCCGGCAGTAGCGAAGTTCATGCGGCACGCCGCCGGCGGCGTGGCACAGGCCGACCAGGTGTCCGACGTGATCCGTGTCCGGAGGGTCGGGACCGATCAGGAGCCCATCCAGCTGTACCAGCAAGCAGGAGCAACCGAAGGAGCAAGGCCATGAGTGCCAATCCCCGGATCGTCGTCGGCGTGGACGGCTCGCCCGCCTCGGAGCAGGCGCTGCGCTGGGCGGTCGACTACGCCAAGGCCGTCGGCGGGACCGTCAACGCGATCGCCGCCTGGGAGTACCCCGCCTTCTACGGCTGGGGTGGACAGGGCGTACCGACCGGCGAGACCCTCAACCCCGAGGAACTCGCGGGCAAGACCCTCTCCGACTCCGTCGTCAGGGTCGTCGGCGACGACCCGGGCGTGCGGATCAGCGAGAGCGTGATGCCCGGCAACGCCCCCAAGGTCCTGCTCGAAGCGGCCAAGGGCGCCGCCCTGCTCGTCGTCGGCAGCCGCGGCCTCGGCGGGTTCTCCGGCGTCCTGCTCGGCTCGGTCAGCCGCCACCTCACCGAGCACGCGCCGTGCCCGGTGGTCGTCGTCCGCGAGCAGTAGCCCGCGTCGGAGCAGCCGGAGTAGTCGGAGCAGCCGGAGTAGTCGGACTGCTTGGAGTAGTGCGACGGGGCACCGCGACCCACCGGGCCGCCGCGCGGACCAGAATGGAGACATGCCAGAAGGTGACTCCGTCTACCGCGTGGCGGCCCGGCTGCACGAGGCCCTCGCCGGCCGACAGCTGACCAGCGCCGACCTGCGGGTGCCCGCCCACGCCACCGCCGACCTCGCCGGCCGCCGGGTGCTCGAGGTCGCCCCGCGCGGCAAGCACCTGCTCACCCGCCTCGAAGGCGGCCTCACCCTGCACACCCACCTGCGGATGGACGGCCGCTGGGAGGTCTACTGCCCCGGCGAACGGTGGACCGGCGGCCCCGCCTGGCAGATCCGCGCCGTCCTCGGCACCGAACGGGGCACCGCCGTCGGCTACCGGCTGCCCGTCGTCGAACTGCTGCGCACCACCGACGAGCGGCGGATCGTCGGCCACCTCGGCCCGGACCTGCTCGGCTCCGACTGGGACCCGGTCGAGGCCGTCCGCCGTCTCCTCGCCCACCCGGGCCGCCCGGTCATCGAGGCCCTCCTCGACCAGCGCAACCTGGCCGGCATCGGCAATGTCTACGCCAACGAGCTGTGCTTCGTGGCCGGCGTGACACCGTGGACCGAGGTCGGCGAACTCCCGCACCCCGACCGGCTGGTGGAGCGCGCCCGGCAGATGCTGGACGCCAACAAGCTGCGCCCCGGCCACATCACCACCGGCGACACCAGGCCCGGCTACCAGCACTGGGTCTACGGCCGGGCCGGGCGGCCCTGCCCGCGCTGCGTCACCCCCGTCGTGACCGGGCGGCAGGGCTCGCCCCCACGGGACCGGGCGGTGTTCTGGTGCCCGTACTGCCAGCGCGGCCCCGCCCCGACCCCCGCCCGCCCCGGGAGGGGCAGGCCGCCGGGGCGGTGAGCGTGCGGGCCGCCCGGGGCGGCGGGTGGCGGGCCGGGGCGTTCGCCGGGGTTACGGGTGTTCGACCAGGGCGGGGTGGCGGGGGTCGTCCATGCGGATGGTGATGTCGGCGGCTTCGGCGGGGGCGGTTTCCGCCTCGTAGCGGGCGAAGGCGGGGAGGGTCCACTGCTGGTCGGCGGGGGTGCGGCGGGCCAGGGCGGCCGGGGTGAGGGCGAGGTGGACGGTCAGGTCCAGCGGCAGCCAGCGGCCGAGGAGGAGCCGGCCGTCCAGCAACAGGACGCCGCCGGGCGGGAGTCGGACGTACGGAGCGCGGGTGGAGCGGTCGGTGACCGGGTCGCGCAGGGAGGGCAGGACACGGCCGCTGCCGCCCGGCTCCAGCGGGTCGAGGACTTCGCGCAGCAGGGCGCCGTCGTCCAGCCAGAGGTCGTGGAAGGCGTCCGCGTCGTGGTGGCCGTACTCCAGCCGGATCGAGGCCGGGCGCAGGAAGTCCGCCGCCGACACCCGCAGCGTGGGGCGGCCGCGCAGCCGCAGCGGTTCCACCAGGGCGTCGGCGAGTGCCTCGGGGCGGGCGGCCGCGGCGCCGTCGACGGCCACCCGCAGCCGGCGCCCGACGGCGTCGGGCAGGGCGGTGATGCGGTCGGCGAGCAGCTCGGCCAGCTTGTCGGGGGAGATCGGGCGTACCTGCATCGGGCCATCCTGCCGCTTGGTGGACGCTTCGTGGAGCCGCTCAGGTCAGCGGGAGGGCGTACAGGATGTCGTCGTGGCCCGCGTAGAGGTGGCCGCCGTCGGCGGCGAGGCTCCAGACGTCCCGGCCGGGGCCCGAGTCGCGGAAGGTCCACCCCAGCTCGCCGGTCGCGGTGTGGATCGCGCTGACCCCGCCGACCGCCGTACCCGGCACGAACAGCGTGTGGTCGGCGACCAGGGGGTGGGTGCGGCGGTCCAGCAGGTACGGCAGGCGGCAGGTCCACTCGACGGCACCGGTGGTCGCGTCGTGGCCGGTGACGATGCCGTTGTCGCGCGCGACGTACACCCGCGGGCCGTCCGGGACGGGCGGCAGCGCCCGCCAGGACTCGCCCCGGGCGGGGGAGTACGTCCAGCGGGGCTCGCCGGTGGGGCGCAGCGCGCGCACGCCGCCGTTGCCGTCGGGGACGTAGACGTCCTGCGAGCCGGTGACGCACCAGCGCAGGTCCTCGTCGCCGGGGGCGGTCCACAGCTGCCGGCCGGTGGCGGCGTCCCGGGCCACCAGCTCGGCGCGGTTGCCGAGGAAGCGGACACAGGCCAGAAGGCTGTCGCCGATCATGGTGGCGGGGGTGACCGGCTGCTCCTCGCGTTCGGTGGGGACGGACCAGAGGAAGGAACGGTCGGCGACCCGCAGGGCGAACAGCCGGTTATCCGACGGGGCCTCCGGGGGCCGGGGGCCGGCCCAGGAGTAGCCGTACAGGGTGCCGTGGTCGTAGCCGGTGAGCCGGGTCTGGGTGCCCCCCAGCTCGTCGGGCAGCGGAAGGCTCCAGTCGGCGGCGGGGTCGGTGAAGTGGCGGGCTTCGAGGTGGCCCTCGTAGGTGGTGGCGAAGAGGCGGTCGGGCCCGACCACGACCTTGCCGAGCATGTCGAGGTCGCTGGGCCAGTCGCGGCTCTCCGGCGGGTCGAAGACCAGCAGCCGGGCGGCGGTGCCGTTGGCCGGGTCGAGGACCTGCAGGCCGGTCTTGGACAGGTAGACGGGGCGGCCCGGCGGGTCGGTGAGCCGTTCCGGGGTCATCGCCTGGGGGCCGCGGTAGGTCCAGGCCGGGGTCGGGCCGGAGAGCGCGGTCGGTTGCGGCCTGGTCGGCCTCGGCGCAACGGCGCCGCCGGCACCCGAACGGCCCAACGCCCAGACGGCCCCGCCCGCCGCGAGCACCCCGGCGCCGATCAGCATCCCGCGCCGGCTCAGCCGCGGCCCGTCGCCGCCCCCGCCGATCACGTCCTCGGGCGCCTCCCCGTTGCCGTCCTCCTCCCCGTCCCACTGCCACGACGCCTCGCGCGCGGCCCCCTCGGACGACGACTGCATACGGCTCTCGCTTCCCCGCCGGCGGCCTCACGCCGCCACCCGCCCGGAGGATATCGAACAGCCCCCGAACCGTCCGAAGCGGTGGAAGAGGCGGGGCGGGCGTCGTGGGCAGAGACGGACGCGGCTGTGCGGGGGTGGGCGTCAGGGCTTCTTCGGCGGGTGGTCCGCCAGGTCGGCGAGGACGTCGGCGTGGCAGGGCAGGGGTGCGCACCAGCAGCCGAGGCGGTGACCGCGCAGCGGCGGGACGAGGGCGAGGAGGTCGGGGCGGGCGAGGAGGTGGTCGCGGTACGCGGCGACCATCTCCTCGCGGGTGAGGTCGGGGCCCGGGCGGTACGGGCAGTGCAGCGGCGACTCGGCGAGGTGCCAGCCGCCGCGGTGCATGGCGCGGCCGACGTAGACGACGTCGTCGTAGTCGGGGTCGTCGCGGTGGCCCTTGAGGTTGACCACGGTGGTGCGGCGGGTCGTGCTCGGCATGCCGTCCATGCTGGTGCAAGCGGGGCGGCCCGGCAGCCCGGGGCGGGAGCGGGCTCGCCTTGACACGGTTCCGGGCCCGGCGTAGCAAAAGAGCATGCGCCATCCGGATGTGACCGGTGGGGACCCTGGGGCGCGGTCCGGGCCGGACCGGCCGCGGGAGCCCGGAGCCGACGCGCAGGTGCGCCGGGAGCTTCCGCGATCCGTGCGGGAAACGGCCCAGGGAGCGGACCGCCGACGGGACGAGCTGCTCGCGGTCGCCGTGCGCCGGGTGCTCGGCTCCACCGGGGCGTACGGCGCGATGGTGCACCTGCGTTCGCGGGACCGCCGCTCGCTGGTGCTGCACACGATCGCGGGGGTGCCGATGTCGGTGATGACCCCGTTCCGGCGGATCGCGGCGGCCGGGCCGCTGCCGGTCGCGGTCTGCTTCCGGACCGGGCACGAGATCGTCCTGTCCGACTCCGAGGACACCATGCGGCGCTTCCCGCAGCTCGCGGTCGGCCTGCCGTACGACTTCGCCTCGGCCTGCGTGCCGGTGGGGCACGGCCCCGAGCGGTTCGGGGTGCTGAGCGCGCTGTGGCCCGCCTCGGACGACGGGGTGCCGGGGCCGGCGGGCCCGGAACTCGCCGCCGTCGCTGCCGAACTGGGCGACAGGCTGGCCGAGTTGGCGGAGGCCGGGCAGTCCGTGGAGCCGGGCGAGGAGGCGGCCGTGGTCGAACTGCCGCCGCCGTCGGTGCCGACCACCCGGGTCGGGCTGTTCGACTGGAACGTGGTCACCGGGGCGCTCTCCGCCGACACGCGGTTCCGGGAGATCTTCGGGTTCGGGCCGGGGGAGTTCGACGGCACGGTGGCCGCCCTGAACCGCCGGGTCGCCCCCGGTGACCTGCCGGAGTTCCGGGCCGCCGCCCGGACCGCGCTGGAGCACGGCGAGGTGCTGGCCGCCCGGGTCCGGGTGCTCGGGCCGGACGGCCTGCCGTTCCCGGTGGAGCTGTGGGCGCGGGTGCCCGCGGCGATCTCGGACGGCCGGACCCACCTGGTGGGCGCCGTGCTGGACGTCCGGAGCCTGACCGCCGCCGCGGCCGCCGTCGAGCGGCTGCACGAGGGCGTGTTCTCGCTCGACCTGGACGGTCGGATCGGTTACGCCAACCGTGCCACCGAGCCCCTGCTGCGGGCCCGCCGCGAGGACCTGATCGGCCACCACCCCTGGGACGTCCTGCCCTGGCTCGCCGATCCCTTCTACGAGCACCGCTACCGCGCGGCGCTGCTCTCCCAGCGGCCCACCACCTTCCTGGCGGCCCGCCCACCGGACGGCTGGCTCGCCTTCTCGCTCTACCCCGACGCGCACGGCGTCACCGGCCGGGTCGTCGCCGCCGAACCCCTGCCCGGCGCCGCCGAGCCGCCGACCGGGCCGCCGCCGGCCGCCCGCACCGACGTCGGCGGCACCCACCACCTGCTCCAGCTCGCCAGCGCGCTCACCGAGGCGGTCACCGTGCGCGACGTGTGCCGGGCGGTGGCCGAGGAGATCCTGCCGGCCTTCGGCGGCCAGGAACTCGCCATCTACACGGTGCGCGACAAGCACCTGCACCTGGTCTCGCAGAGCGGCTACCCGGACGGCTTCCTGGACACCTTCGAGGGCACCCCGATCGACGCCCGCGTCCCCGGCGCGGAAACGCTCAGCACCGGAACCCCGATCTTCTTCGAGTCGGTGCGGGACCTCTCCGCCGCCTACCCGGGCCTGGCCCTCGACGAGATGGGCGCCTGGGCCTTCCTGCCGCTGATCGCCTCCGGCCGCCCGGTCGGCAGCTGCATCCTCGGCTTCGACCGCCCGCACCCGTTCACCGTCGAGGAACGCGGCCTGCTCACCGCCCTGGGCGGCTTCATCGCCCAGGCCCTGGAGCGCGCCCGGCTGTACGACGCGGAGTTCGCCCTGGCCCGCGGCCTGCAGCAGGCGCTGCTGCCGCACCGGCTGCCCGAGGTGCCCGGCATCCGGATCACCGCCCGCTACCTGCCCGGAACCCAGGGGATGGAGATCGGCGGCGACTGGTACGACGTGATCGTCACCGGCCGTGACGTCACCCTGGTGATCGGCGACGTCGAGGGCCACAGCGTCGCCGCCGCCGCCGCGATGGGCCAGCTGCGCAGCGCCGTCCGCGCCTTCGCGACCGGCGGCGACCCGCCCGACCAGGTGCTCGCGCGCACCAACCGGCTGCTGCTCGACCTCGACCCCGGGCTGCTCGCCAGCTGCTGCCTGGTCCGGCTCACCCCGGCCGACGGCGCCGCCCGGATCGCCCGCGCCGGGCACCTGCCGCCGGTGCTGCGCCACCCGGGCGGGCGGGCCGAGGCGCTGTACGTGGCGGGTGGACCGCTGCTCGGCGTGGACGAGCGGGCCGAGTACCCGGTCAGCGAACTGCGGCTGCGGCCGGGCGCGGTGCTCGCGCTGTACACGGACGGGCTGGTCGAGGACCCGGCGGTGGCGATCGACCAGGGCGTGGACCGGCTGCGCGCCGCGCTGGCCCGGGCCCCGGCGGGGGAGGGGCTGGAGGAGGCGGCCGAGCGGCTGCTGCGCGAGGTCGGCTCGACCCGCCGGGTGGACGACGTGGCGCTGCTGCTGACGGCCTTCGGCTGAGCGGGCGCCCGGGCGGACCCCACCGATGGACGTGACCAGGCGACTTTCGTCGGTGCCGGCGGCGACGAAGGAGGACGGCGGGGGCGTCGGCCGGCCGGTTAGCCTCGGCAGGTGGATGCGATCGCACGGGCCTGGAAGAAGGCGGTACGGACGGCGCTGCCGGGGCCCTGGCGGCCCCGGCGGGTGGTGGGCGAGGCCGCGCTCGCCCTGCTGATGGGCGGTCTGGCCGCCCTGCTGGAGACCCTTGCCGACACCGGCCTGGCGGTGCCCTTCGGCCTCGGCGTCGCGGCGCTGTGGGTGCTGCGGCGGGGGCTGCCGGCCACCGTGCTGCTCGCCGCCGCGGCGGCCTCCGGCTGGTCGGGGGGTCCGGTGCTGCTGCTGGTCTGCGCGGGCTGGACGGCCGGGGCGCGGATCCGCCGGGCCTGGACGCTGGTCGGCACCTTCGTCCTGGGCTGGGCGCTGTTCGTCGTGACGGGCGTACTGAAGGACGCCTCCTCGGTCTCGCCCAAGCTGGTCCTCGGGCTGTCGCTGGGCACCTTCCTGGTGCTCGCCGTGCTGCCCGCCCTGTACGGCCGCTACCGCGCGCAGCGGCGCGCCCTGCTGGACGCGCTGCGCGAGCGCAACGACCAGCTGCTGCGCGAGCGGGTCATGGTGGTGCACCAGGCACGGCTGCGCGAGCGGCACCGGATAGCCCAGGACATGCACGACAGCCTGGGCCACCAGCTGGCGCTGATCTCGGTGCACTCGGGCGCGCTGGAGGTGGACCGTGCGCTCACCGACCGGCAGCGGGAGGCGGTCGGGGTGCTGCGGCAGGCGGCGGTCGCGGCGATGCGCGAGCTGCGCGAGGTGGTCGGGGTGCTGCACGACGAGTCGACGGCGGCGCGGCCCACGGCGGGGGCACCGCCCGTGGTGGGGGCGGCGGCCGCGGCGCCCGCCCGGGGCGGGGTGGACGGGATCGACGGGCTGCTGCAGTCCTCCCGGGCGGCCGGGGCGGAGGTGACGCTCAGCCGGGAGGGCGAGCGGCGCCCGCTGCCGGCCGCGGTCGACCACGCGGCGTACCGGATCGTGCAGGAGGCGCTCACCAATGCGCACAAGCACGCCCCCGGCGCGCCGATCGGCGTCGCGCTCCGGTACGAGCCGGACGCGCTGGTGGTGGAGGTCACCAACACGCGCGCGCCGGAGCTGGTGGGCGTGCGCGCCGGAGCGGGCCAGGCCGTGAGCGGCGGTCAGGGGCTCACCGGGTTGCGGGAGCGCGCGAGGCTGGTCGGCGGCATGGTGCACGCCGGGCCGACGCCGGAGCACGGCTTCCGGCTGGCCGCCGTACTGCCGTACGAGGGGACGGAGGGCGACACGGAGGGCGCCGCCGCCGGGGCCGGGGCGGACCACTGGGTGTTCGAGGGCCTGCCGGCCGACGAGGCGGACGGCAAGCGGCGCAGTCCGGCGATGGGCTGCGCGGTCGGCGTGGTGGCGGTCGGGCTGACCGTGCTGGGGCTGCTGGTCTGGGGGGTCGTGGCCTTCGTCGACGGCAGCCGCGACGCGACGGTGAAGAAGACGCGGTACGACCGGATCGAGGTCGGCACGGCCGAGGCCGCGGTGCTGCGCGAACTGCCGTCCGGCAACGGCTTCTTCACCGACGACTACAAGCGCACCGGGCCGACCCTGCCGGAGGGCGCGCGGTGCCGCTGGTACCTCCTGGGCGGCCCGCCCGGTGAGACCTGGAACGAGCAGCACGTGGCGCGGTTCTGCTTCCGGGACGGGGTGCTGGTGGACAAGCAGGAGTACGTCGCCAAGGACTGATCGCGCGTGTGCCCGGGTCGGGGTCGGGGCTGGGGGGATCGGGGGCGGGGGTCGGGTCGCCGGGGGCCAAGGCCGGGGGGACCGGCGGTCCGGGCCGGGCGGCGGAGATGTGAGGATGGTCCCGCACCCGAAAGACCGTTCGAGGGGAATGACCAGCGTGATCCGAGTCCTCGTCGCCGACGACGAGCCGCTGATCCGGGCCGGCATCAGGATGATCCTCGGCTCCGCCGACGACATCGAGGTGGTCGCCGAGGCCGCCGACGGCCGGGAGGCGCTGGAGCTGGCCCGGGCGCACCGGGTGGACGTGGTGCTGCTGGACATCCAGATGCCGGTGATGGACGGACTGACGGCGCTCGGGGAGCTGGCGAGGGTCGCCCCCGGCGCGCGGGCGCTGATCCTCACCACCTTCGGGGAGCGCGAGAACGTCCTGCGCGCCGTGACCGAGGGCGGCGCCGGCTTCCTGCTCAAGGACACCGCGCCGAACGAGCTGATCCAGGCCGTCCGGGCGGCCGCCGGCGGGAACGCCTTCCTCTCCCCGGCCGCCACCCGACACATCGTCGACTCGCTGGCGGCCGGGCACAGCGGCTCGCTGGCCGCCCGCAGCGCCGCGGCCCGGCGCCGGCTGGAGGTGCTCACCGCGCGCGAGCTGGAGGTGCTGGCGCTGCTCGGCGAGGGCCTGTCCAACGCCGACGCGGGGGCCCGGATCCACATGAGCGAGGCGACGGTGAAGACCTACGTGAGCCGGATCCTGGCCAAGCTGGGCTGCGAGAACCGGGTCCAGGCCGCGCTGCTGGCGCGGGACGCGGAGCTCGACGGGCGGAGCTGAGCGCATTCGCGCGCTCACGGAACGTGGTCGGTGTGGTGGATGCCACTCGGCGGCTCCGTGGAGCCGGGAACTCCGGGTGTACTGGTGACGGTGCGTCAGTTCGCGGTCGCCATGAGTGGATGGTGTGCCGGATCTCGCGAATGGACAGATGTGAGCGAGGGCACGGGATCTGATCATTTGATCTCGAAAACCCGGTCAAACCCGGTCAAACCGGGCGCCGTTTCTTGATCGATACCGCCGGTAACAGTCAACTGACCTGCGACGTCGAAGAATTGCTTGCTGAGCCCGGGGGATGCCCCCTAGCTTCATTGGCGGCGCAACGAGCGCCACCCGGGTTCACCCCGACGCACTGCCCGCCGACTGACCCACGGCGCGAGGGCGGTGCCGCCGACCAGGCCGGCTCGAACCGGCCCCGGCGAGCGGAGGGTGACCGGGGCGGCACGGTACGTCCGACACGTGCCCGGCCGCCCGTCGAGTGAGGTGAGCGGACACCACCGGCCCATGTCCCGGGCCTGGTTCCGCCTGCCCGCCCGGGGCTTGTCGAGAGGATCTGTATGAATCCCCGTCACGAGACCGCCGCTGCCACCGAGACCACCACCACCAAGCGCAACCGCGTGCGGATGGCGGTCGTCGCGGGCGCCGCCGCCGCGGCCCTGCCGGTGGTCGGCCTCGTCACGGCCACGTCGGCCTCCGCCGCACCGGCCTCCGCCTGGGACTCCGTCGCCCAGTGCGAGAGCGGCGGCAACTGGAGCATCAACACCGGCAACGGGTTCCACGGCGGCCTGCAGTTCTCCCCCGGCACCTGGAAGGCGTACGGCGGCACCGCGTACGCCCCCCAGGCCAACCAGGCGACCAGGGCGCAGCAGATCGCGGTCGCCGAGAAGGTGCTCGCCTCGCAGGGCCCGGGCGCCTGGCCGGTCTGCTCGAAGAAGGCGGGCCTGAGCAAGGGTGGCGCCCCCGCCGCCGTCGACACCTCCTCGAACGCCGCGCCGGCCGCCACGCCCGCCGCCAAGCCGGCGACCAAGGCGGCGAAGCCCGTGGCCAAGCCGGCCCCGGCGGCCCCGATGGCTCCGATGGCCAAGCAGCAGGCGCCCCAGGCCGCCGACCCGGCACCGGGACGTCCGTCCGCCAAGCCGGTGCAGTCCGCGCCGGCCGCGCCGACGAACAGCGCCGGCGGCAGCTACACCGTCAAGAGCGGTGACACCCTGAGTGACATCGCGGCCAAGTTCAGCGTCGACACCGACCACCTCTACCAGCAGAACGTGCGCGTCATCGGTGGCAACCCGGACCTGATCTTCCCGGGCCAGACCCTGACCGTCTGACGGCCCGCAACCGTCTGACACCCGCAAGCCGTCTGACGGCCCGCAACCATCTGACGGAGGTTCCGAGCGGGCCTGCGACGGAGTGCCCGACCCAGCCTCCGACGGAGCCTCGCGACCCGGCCGAGCGGCTGCCCCCTGTGCGGGGGGCGGCCGCTCGGCGCGGTGCGTTCCCGGGGCGGCGCCCGCTGGTCCGGGACGGCGGGCGGCGGGTCGAATCGCACGGGGCGGCCGGCCGTCGGGTCGCACGACCGGTAGGCGGCGCGCACGCCGGGGTGCGGGGGCGCTTCGAAGCATGGTTGAAGGTTCAACGCGACGTCCGAATCCCGCCGGAGGTTTGCCGCGCCTCGGACCAGGATCGAGTCATGTCCGAGATCGGAACGAGGAGTTCTGGAGATATGACGATGAACGGAACCGCGGTGCTCGACGGCAAGGTGGCCCTGGTGACCGGCGGCAGCAGGGGGATCGGGGCGGCGGTCGCGCTGCGGCTGGCCGAGGACGGCGCCGATGTGGTGCTGACCTACCAGGGCGGCGCGGAGCGGGCCGAGGAGGTCGCCGCGAAGATCACCGCGATGGGGCGGACCGGCTGGGCCGTCCGCGCGGACAGCGCAGACCCGCAGGCGATACAGGCCGCGGTGGCGGCGGTCGCCGAACGGTTCGGGCGACTGGACGTCCTGGTGAACAACGCCGGTGTCGGCGCCCTCGGCCCGATCGGCGAGCTGGCTCCGGCCGACGTCGACCGGGTGCTGGAGGTGAACGTCCGGGCGCCCTTCCTGTTCGCCCAGGCGGCCTCCGCACACCTGGCCGAGGGCGGACGGGTCGTCACCATCGGCAGCTGCATCGCCAAGCGGGTCGCCTTCCCCGGCGCCACGCTGTACGCGACCAGCAAGGCCGCGCTGATCGGGCTCACCAAGGCGCTGGCCCGGGAGCTCGGCCCGCGCGGGATCACCGCCAACCTGGTGCACCCGGGCCCGATCGACACCGACATGAACCCCGCCGACGGACCGGCGGCGGAGTTCCAGGCCGGGCTCACCGCGCTCGGCCGCTTCGGGACCGCCGCGGAGGTCGCGGCCGCCGTCGCCTACCTGGTCGGCGAGGACGGCCGGTACGTGACGGGCGCGGAGCTGGCGGTGGACGGCGGCTTCGCGGCCTGACCCGCGCGGTGGACGGCCCTCGACCCGTCCACCCACGGGGGAGGTGTCGTGCCGGGCGGTCGTCGGCGCTCGCGCTTACGATCGCCCGGCACGACCCGTGCCCCGACCGAGAGGTGTGCCATGACCGCAGCGGAAGACCCGATCGGACTGCTCGCCCGGGCCCTCGCGCAGACCGCCGGGCTGATCGACGGCACCGGCGTCGAACTGGCCGGCCATCCGACCCCCTGCCGTTCCTGGGACGTCGGCGACCTGGTCAGCCATCTGCTCCACGACCTGCGGCAGTTCACCGTACGGGCGAAGGGCGGGCAGCCGGACTGGTCGCAGCCCTTCGAACGCGTCGAGGAGGACTGGCTGCACGCCTTCGAAGCCGGGGCCGAGGAGCTGGCCGACGCCTGGCGCGCGGCCGGCGACCTCGGCGGGACACTGGAGATGCCCGGGGGCGGCACCGTGCCGGCGCGCTTCCCGGTGGACCAGCAGATCGCCGAATTCGCCGTCCACGACTGGGACTTGGCCCGAGCCACCGGGCAGTCCACCGAGGGCCTGGACCACGAGGTCGCGCTCGCCGCGCTGGCCTGGGCCGAGGGCGCGCTCAAGCCCGAGTACCGCGGCGCCGAGGAGGACCACCACGCCTTCGGCCCGGCCGTCGCCGTGCCCGAGGACGCGCCGCCGTACGACCGGCTCGCCGCGTTCTTCGGCCGCGACCCGGCGGCGCCGGTCACCGGGTGACGGGGGCGGCGGGGACGGTCGAACGGAGTCGGCCCGGCCGTCGGCCGAGGCCGTCCCGCCGCAGTACGGCCGACGCGGCGCCGCACGGGGAGGCGGCCCTGCCTGCGTCGTTGCAGTGGTCGAAGGCGGTGGCAGTGGCAGTGGTGGCGGTGGCAGTGGCGAGGGAGCGGGCGGTGGTGCTGACGGTGGTGGCGCCACGGAACTCGTCCACGGAGACGTGGGAGGTGCTCGCGCGCGGGTAGGTGGCGCGGATGGAGTCGGCGGTGGTCAGCGCCGAGGCGGCGAAGGCGGCGAGGACGAGGACCCGGCGGCGCAGCGAGTCGGTCACGTCCCCGACGAGCTGGAACCGGTCGTCGTGGCTGTCGGTGACCGTGACCGGGCCGGGACAGGTGGTGGTCAGCATCATCGACACGACCAGGGCGTCCCCCGGGGCCGCCGCGGCCCGCACCGGGAGGGCCAACTCGGTGCTGGGGATGTCCTGTTGTTCGACGGCGGTGTGGGCCACCCAGGACAGTGCCGAAAGGTCGGCCGAGGATCCGCGGGCCTCCGGCTGTGGCTCGGGGCTGGGTGAATCACCGTGCGCGGAAGGGCAGTTGTCGGCGTCGAGCGAGCCGTCGGGCGCCCGGGTGGCGACCAGGCCGAGCGTGCCCGACACGCCGAGCACCAGGCCGAGGAGCAGGCTGAACGCGTGGGTCCAGAGCCGGGGAAGTCCCCGGCGGGGAGCGGCCGGGAACGTGGCGGGCCGCGGCAACGGAACCGGGCCGGCCGGAACCGGGCCGGCCGGAGCCGGAAGGGCGAGGGCCGGAGGAGCGGGGGCCGAGGGAGTGGGAGGGGGAGACGGGGCCGGAGCGGCGGGCGGCTTCCCGCCGTCGGCGGCGGTTCTCCAGCGGTGGTGCCACTCCTCCTCGTCTCCGCCGCAGGCCCGGACGAAGGCCCTGGTCGTGGGCCAGGACGGAAGGCGCGAGCCGGTGACCGCCTCGAAGAGCGTGGTGTGCGAGATGCAGCCGACGGCCCTCGCCATCGTGCGGAACGAGGGCTGGCCGGCGTCCAGGCGGAGCGTGCGCAGTTCGGCTGCGAAGTCCTCCTCGCACCGAGGCTGTGCGGTTCCTCCGGATTGCGCTTCCTGATCCGCCATGACGCCCCCTGTTGTCAGACAGTGTCAGAACCACCCGCGACGGCCTTTGTTGCGTACGGATCATAGTCGCGGGCGGCGGCGGGGGAAGCGTGTTCGGCGGCGGCGGTGAAGGTTGTCGGCCGGTGCTGGTCGCCGGGTGCCCCGCCCGCCGGGCCCGGGGCACGCGCGGGTCAGTGCGGCTGGTGGGCGGCCGCCTGCTTGATCGCCTCGCGGATGCGCGGGTAGGTGCCGCAGCGGCAGACGTTCTGGATCTGGTCGATGTCCGCGTCCGTCGGGTTGGGCGTGCGGCGCAGCAGCGCGACGGCCGCCATGATCTGCCCGGGCTGGCAGAAGCCGCACTGGGCGACGTCGCAGGAGAGCCAGGCCTCCTGGACGGGGTGCAGGGTCTCGCCGTCGGCGAGGCCCTCGATGGTGGTGACGGTGTGGCCCGCGCAGTCCTTGACGGACCGGGTGCAGGGCTGGAACTCCTGGCCGTCGAGGTGGCTGGTGCAGGCGCGGCAGACGCCCACCCCGCAGCCGTACTTGGGGCCGGTGACACCGAGTTTGTCGCGCAGCACCCAGAGCAGCGGCATGTCGTCCGGGGCCTCGACGGTGACGGGCTGCCCGTTGAGGACGAAGGTGTGGGTGGGCATGGGGAGTCGGGATCCTCGGCTCTTGAAGGTCGTCGGCTGGTTCAGAAGTTGATGGGGAAGGTGCGCGGGCTGGTACCGGTCGCGCGGGCGTAGGCGTTGGCGACCGCGGCGCAGGCCGCCGGGACGCCCAACTCGCCGGCGCCGCCCGGCGGTCCGCTCGGCGGCATCAGGTGGATCTCGACCACCGGCGGGGTGTGCCGCTGCCGGGCGTAGTGGAAGTCGCCGTAACTTCCTTCCCGGAACGCGCCGTTGTCGAGGTGGTTGCCGGCCTGGAGGATCACCGAGATGCCGTCGACCAGCGCGCCGGTCAACTGGGCCTCCAGACCGGTGGGGTTGATGACCCGGCCGACGTCGGCGGCGACCACCGCCTTGGTGACCCGGGGGTTGGCGCGGTCGGTGGCGTCCAGTTCGACCAGGTACGCGGCGATGCCGCCGTTGTCGTCGTGGTAGCCGATGCCCTGGGCCTGGCCGGGGGGCATCGGGCGGCCCCAGTTCCCCTTCGCGGCGACGGTGTCCAGGACGGCCTGTCCGGCGTGGCTGCGCAGCCGGGCGCGGCGGAAGGCGACCTCGTCCTGGCCCATCCGACGAGCCAGTTCGTCCATCACGATCTCGTCGGAGACCCGGACGGTGCCCGAGTAGACCGAGCGCCAGCTGCCGGTGTGCAGGTCCAGTGGGACCTCGGCGAGCAGCTGGGTGGGGATGCCGACGTTGTACGGGTTCTTCTCGGTGAGCAGGAAGAACAGCTCGGAGGTGGTGAGCCCGGCCAGCGGGAGGTTGTAGCCGGCGGCGGTGAGGGCGTCGCCGAGGCCGTGGCCGAAGTCGGTCTGCACACTGGCGGCGCGGTGCTCCCAGCTGAGCACGTGGTCGAGTCCGTAGACGGCCCGGATCCGGTGGTGGCTGGCCGGGCGCATCCGGCCGTGCCGCATGTCGTCGTTGCGGGTCCACATCAGCTTGACCGGGCGGCCGGCGGCCTTGGAGATCCGGGCGGCCTCCAGGGCGGCGTCGAAGAACAGCCGTCGGCCGAACGAGCCGCCGCCGCGCACCACGTGGACGGTGACGGCGTCCTGCGGCAGGCCGAGTTCGGCGGCGATGGTGTGCTGGGCGACGATCGGGCTCTGCGCGGCGAACCACAGCTCGGCCCGGTTCGGCCGGACGTCGGCGACGGCGGTGAGCACCTCCATCGGGGCGTGGTTGACGAAGGCGAAGTCGAACTCCGCGTCCAGGTGCTGGGCGAGCAGCGGAGGGGGGAGGAAGGGCAGGTGGGCGGCGCGCAGCCGCTCCCTGATGTCGTCGGTGGACAGCCCCGCGACCGGGCCCGGGTTCCAGGTGGTGCGCAGCGCGTCGCGGGCCTTGAGTGCCTGGTCGAAGGTCTCGGCGAGGACGGCGACGCCGCTCGGGATCTGCACCACGCCCAGCACCCCCGGCATGGCGCGGGCGGCGGAGGCGTCCAGGGACCTGAGGGTGCCGTTGACGGTGGTGGGGCGGGCGACCACCGTCGGTACGGCGCCCGGGATCTGCAGGTCCCCGGTGTACTTGGCGCGGCCGGTGACGATGTCGCGGGCGTCGATCCGGCCGGTCGGCCTGCCGACCAGCCGCAGCTGGTCGGCGGCCTTGGGGAGGGCGGGGACGGCGGGCGTGGCGATCGCGGCGTCGGCGGCGAGCTCGCCGTAGCCGAGCCGGCGGCCGTCGGGGGCGAGGACGGCGGAGTCGGCGGTGCGCAGCGTGGTCGCGGGAACGTTCCAGCGCCTGGCGGCGGCGGTCACCAGCCGGGCGCGGGCGGCGGCGGCCGCGCCGCGCACCGGGTCGTACAGCGAGCGGATGGAGTTGGAGCCGCCGGTCAGCTGGTTGAAGAGCAGTTCGGGGCGGCCGTCGGAGAGCGGCACGTCCACGTCGGTGAGCCGGGCGTCGAGCTCCTCGGCGACCAGCATCGCGATCGCGGTGGTCAGGCCCTGGCCGACCTCCAGCCGGGGCAGGTACAGCGCGGCGCGTCCGGCGGGGGTGACTTCGAGGACCAGCAGGTGCGAGGTCGGCAGTCCGGCGAGGATCATCGCGTCGCCGAGGTCGACGATGTCCGGGATGCCGGGCAGGCCGAGCAACTGCGGGGGCGCGGCGGCGTCCCGGGCGGCTTCGGCGGCGTGGACGGCCTGTCCGCTGCCCGGGGTGGCGGCCTGCGCGGTGGCGGGGGCGGCGGCGTCGAGGCCGAGGCGGGCGGCGACGGTGAGGGTGGGCGCGGCCAGCAGGTAGGTGAGGAAGCGGCGGCGACCGGCGGGCTCGGCCTCGGCGGGTGCGGCTCCGGCAGTCCGTGCTCCGGTGGCCTCGGTGGCCCGGCCCCGGCGGCGGAGGGTGCGGGGGTGTCCGGCGTCGCCCGGGTGGCCGGTGGAGTCCGAGGGGGCGATGGAGGTGCTGATGGGAGGGGCCCTTCGAGCCGGAGACGGCACCGGATCGGGCGGGCACGGGGCCCCGGCCCCGGTGCCGGATCGCGAACGCCGTTGAGCATAAAAGGGCGCTACTGACGGGTCAACACGGTCAAAGTTGGACCCTGGACTGGCTGATGGGGCTTTTGCAGCGTTCGGCGGGAGCGGATTCGGAGCGGGTACGGACGGCGCTTCGGCGGCGGGGGCGAGGCCCGCCTGAGACGCTCCCAAATCGCCCGGAGAGCCCAACGAGCCGCTGTCGTACGAGGGTTCAGCGCTCGGTCGGCGGTGCGGAGACGGACGGAAGTGGCCCAGGGAATCCCTTGATCACTGGACCTGTCGGATGGGCCAGTTTCTGCCTAGGGTGGGTGGCGAACCGTCGCTGACGGTTGTGAACTCCCGGCTCGCGCGCCGCTCGCCGTCCCGGTGCTGTCGCCCGTCCGTGGGCGGCCACCCACGGACGGGCGAACGGTGACGGTCCGTGACCAGTGAAGGAGAGACGTGCCGACCGACAGAGCCGCCCGGTGGGGCAGCCTCCTTCCGTCCGCCGGCCCCCAGCGGACCCTGGCCGCAGCCCAGTTGGCGAGCGCGGTGGGCGACGGCGCGTACTACACCTGCTCCGCGCTCTACTTCACCCGCGTCGTCGGCATGTCACCGACCGCCCTCGGACTCGGCCTCGCGGTCGGCTGGGCGCTAGGCTCCGTCGCGGGCGTCCCACTCGGCCACCTCGCCGACCGGCGCGGCCCGCGCCGCACGGCGGTGGCGCTCGGACTCGCGGCCGCGGCCGTGGTCGCCGCCTTCCTGGTGATCCGCTCCTACCCGCTGTTCCTCCTCGCGGTCTGCCTCTACGCCACCACGCAGTCCGGGCTGACCGCGGCCCGGCAGGCGCTGGTCGCCGGCCTGGTGCCACCCGGCGAACGGACCGGCCTGCTCGCCCACCTGCAGTCAACCCTCAACGGGGGACTGGCCGTCGGCGCGGCCGTCGGCGGCATCGCGCTGAGCGTCGGCACCCGCGCCGCGTACCTGAGCGCCTTCGTCCTCACCACGGTCGGCCTCCTGATCGGCGCCCTGCTCCTGCGGCGACTGCCCGAAGTCCCGCCCGCCGCCGAGGAGTCCGGCACCGGACCGCGGCTGGCCGTGCTGCGCGACCGGCGGTACGCCGCCGTCACCTTGCTCAACGCCATCCTGCTGCTGCGGATGCCGCTGCTCAGCCTGATCATCCCGCTCTGGATCGCCCAGCGCGCCCCCGCGATCGGCTGGCTCGGCTCGGCGCTGTTCGTGCTCAACACCCTGGCGGTGCTGGTCTTCCAGGTCCGGGCGGCGCGCGACGTCACCGGGCTGGACACGGCCGCGCGGGCGGTCCGCTCCGCCGGGGTGCTGCTGCTCGGCTGCTGCGTCGTCTTCGGACTGTCCGCGCTGGACGTGCCGGTGTGGGCGGTCGGCGCCCTGCTGGTCGCCGCGTCCGTACTGCAGGTGGCCGGCGAGATGCGGCAGTCGGCGGGCTCCTGGCAGATCGGCTTCGACCTCGCCCCGCCCGACCGGATCGGCCAGTACCAGGGCTTCTTCGGCACCGGCGTCGCCGTCGCCCGCACCCTCGGGCCGCTGCTGCTCACCACCCTCCTGCTGGACGGAGGCCTGGCGGGCTGGCTGGTCCTGGGCGGGGTGTTCCTCGTCGCGGGGTACGCGATGGGGCCGGTCGCCCGCTGGGCGGAGCGCGACCGAGGCCAGATGGCGTCATCCGCGTCACCGGCGTCGCGGGTCGTGGCGGGCACCACGGCGGACGGGTCGTAGCAGCGCGACGGACAGGGCATAACGGAGCGTAGCGGCGCGGGGCCGCCCGGAAACCGGTGGCCCCCGCCCGCCACCCACTGGCATGCTGGCCGCGTGGACAGACCCCAGATCTGGCTCGACTTCGCCCCCGAGCTGCACCTCTTCGTCTCCGCGCCCCGGCGGGCCGGCCGGACCGAGCTGCGCACCGACGGCACCTCCACCCTCGGCCACGTCGTCGAGTCCCTGGGCGTCCCGCTCACCGAGGTCGGCGCCCTGCTGGTGGACGGCCGGACCGTCCCCGACGCGCACGTCCCGGCCGACGGCGAGCACATCACCGTCCGGGCCGTGACCAGGCCGCAGCCCTCGCCCACCCCGCCCCGCTTCCTGCTCGACGTCCACCTCGGCACCCTCACCCGTCGGCTGCGCCTGCTCGGCGTGGACGCCGCGTACGAGAACCCCGACATCGGCGACGCCGCGCTGGCCGCCCGCTCCGCCGCCGAACAGCGCGTCCTGCTCTCCCGCGACCGCGGCCTGCTGCGCCGCCGCGAACTGTGGGCCGGCGCCTACGTCTACAGCCACCGCCCCGCCGAGCAACTGCGCGACGTGCTCTCCCGCTTCGCGCCGCCGCTCGCCCCCTGGAGCCGCTGCACCACCTGCAACGGCACACTGCGCACCGCCACCAAGACCTCGGTGCGCGAGCAGCTGCGGGACGGCACCGAACGCTCCTACGACGCCTTCGCCCAGTGCACCGAATGCGGCCAGGCCTACTGGCGCGGCGCCCACCACGCCCGACTGGAGGCGATCGTCGCCGAGGCGGTGCGCGACTACGGGAACGACCAGGGCCATCTCGGGGTCGTCTCCGGGTAGTTCACCCTGGCGGGCGGCCGCGCGGCCGTGGTCCCATCGGCGACGGGGGCGAGACCACGCTACTCGTTCGCACGAGAGAGGCCAGGTCGTCGGATGAGCGATCAGACAGCACGGCAACACTTCCGCACCGCGGACGGCGAGGGCCGGCCGGACAGAAGGCCCCGGGAACGGGGAGGCGACCGCCCGATGAGGCGCGCCACGCTGCGCCGCCCGCTCGCGACGCTGGTCGCGGCTGCGACCGCTGCCGTGCTCGGGGTCGGGGTCGGGGTCGTCCCGGCAGCCGCCGCGCCCCTTGCCGGGCCCGCCGTTGAGCCCGCGGCAGGGCCCGTCACCGGGCCCGTCCTGCCGCATCTGCAGTCGCGCTACGTGACCATGCCCGACGGAGTCCGCCTCGCCGTCGACATCTACCTGCCCGAGGGCACCCGGGCCGGCGCCGACCTCCCCACCGTCCTGGTCACCCAGCGCTACTGGCGGGCCAAGGTCCAGGCCGGCCGGCCCGGCGGCGCCGGCGGTGAGGCCGAGCAGTGGACCGACCACGGCTACGCCTACGTCATCGCCGACCTGCGCGGCACCGGCGCCTCCTTCGGCACCCTCACCTCCGAACTCGGCGCCGACGCCATCGCCGACAGCGGCACCCTCAGCGACTGGATCGCCGCCCAGCCCTGGTCCAACGGCCGGGTCGGCACCACCGGCATCTCCTACAGCGGCGACACCGCGATGCTCGCCACCGCCCTCGGCAACCACCACATCACCGCCGCCGCGCCGATCTCCTACGACTTCGACCCGTACGAGGACCTGGTGCGCCCCGGCGGCGCGCTCATCGAACCCCGGCTCGCCCCGTACGCCCTCCTGCTGCGCATCCTCGACCAAGCCGGCGGCACCACCTGCGAGACCGACGAACAGACCCGGCAACTCTGCGCGCGCACCGGCCTCACCGGCCTCCAACCCCGCCCCGTCGACGGCCCCGACGGACCGGCCCTGCTCGCCGCCGCCCGTGCCGAGCACGCCGGCAACGCCAACCTGGTCGACATGGCGACGTCCGGCGTCCACCGCGACTACCAGGACGGCCCGAAGAGCTGGACGGTCGGCAGCGTCGGCGACAAGACCGACGCCGTCCGGACGGGCAAAATCCCCATCCTCACCAGGGCCGGCTGGCTCGACGCGGGCACCGCCAACGGCGTGCTCTCCCAGTTCGCCGGCCTCTCCAACACCCAGGACGACTGGATCGGCCCCTGGAACCACGGCGCCGGCTGGCTCGCCGACCCGTTCCAGCCCGCCCGTCCGCTCACCAGGCAGGAGCGCGACCAACTCGACCAGCGCACCTACGACTTCTTCGAACGCTACGTGCGGGCCGACGCCCGCCCCGACGGCCGACGACAGGTGCACTACTACACCTTCAACGAGGACGTCTGGCGCACCACCACCCGCTGGCCGGTGCCCGGCACCCGCACCCAGTCGTTCTACCTCGCGGCCGGCAACACGCTCGGCCGCCGCCCGGAGGACCGCCGCACCGGCACCGACCCGCTGCGCCTCGACCCGACCGCCGGCACCGGCCCGCTGGACCGCTGGAACACCAACCTCAGCGGCGCCGAGGTCAGTTACCCCGACCGCGCCGCCGTCGACGCCAAGCTGCTCAGCTACACCACGGCGCCGCTGACCGCCGACACCCGGGTCACCGGGAACGGGAAGGTCACCCTCGACGTGACCGGCCTGGCCGGCTCGGCCCGGGGCGCCCTGCACGTGTACCTGGAGGACGTCGGACCGGACGGCCGGGTGACCTACCTGACGGAAGGCCAACTGGCGCTGACCGAAAGGGCAGTGGCCGACCGGGACGACAACCCCGACTGGCGCCGGCTGCGCACCCCGCGCACCTATGCGGCGGCGGACGCCGAGGACTTCCCGCAGGGGCACGCCCAGCGCGTCACCATCGACCTGCAGCCGGTCTCCGTACTCTTCCGGGCCGGCGAGCGGATCCGGCTCACCGTGGCCGCCGCCAACCCCGACTCCTTCCAGCTGCTCCCGGCCGACGGACAGGCCTCCTACCGGATCGGCTGGGGCGGCGACCGGGCATCGGTGCTGGACCTGCCGGTCGTGCGCTGACACGTGACCCGGGGTCGGGGCGGTCGGCTCAGGCCCGGTGGGGCGGGTGCAGTGCGAGGTGCCAGGTGTGGGTGGTGTACGAGCCCATGCGGGTCGGGTGGCGTTCGACCAGGGTGACGTCGAGGCGGTCGGCGGTGCGGCGCAGCGAGCCGGTGAAGCGGTGCTGCCGGTCGGGGGCCAGCGGGTGCAGCTCGGCGAGGACGGTGTCGTCCAGGTCGCGGCCGACGGCGCGCAGCGTCCCCGCGTCGAGCACCAGGAGGGTGCCGTCGGGCAGCACCAGCGGCTCGGGGGCCTGCGGGTCGGCGAGCAGCGGGCCGCGCTCGATCAGTCCGCCGGGCAGCAGCCGCACCACCCGGCTCCCGGTCGGGCGGCGGCGGTCCGTCTCGACGACGCGCAGGCCGCTGCCGACGACGTAGTGGCCGTAGCTGCGCCAGGAGTCGACCAGGGCGCCGTCGCGGTCGTACGCCCGGGTGTCGAAGGCGTCGTAGCCCTCCAGGCCGAGGACGAAGCGGCCGCCGCCGAGGGCCGCCGCGCGCTCGCCGCGCAGTTCGGCGACGGGGGTGCCGTCGGCGAGGTCCAGCAGGAGGGCGGGGCCGAGGTGGCCCCAGGCGGTGTAGTCGAACGAGTCGGTGGTGACCAGCACCCGGCCGGAGGAGATGTGGGCCGCGTTCGGTCGCCCCGGGCAGGGCTGCCGCCAGCGGACCCGGCCGGTGGCGTCGACGCAGCTGAGTTCGCCGTCGCGGCCGTGCACCGCCAGTCCGTCCCGCCGGGCCAGCGGCCCTTCCGGGCGTC
Organism: Kitasatospora sp. NPDC034035; assembly: GCF_055575755.1. NCBI lineage: Bacteria > Bacillati > Actinomycetota > Actinomycetes > Kitasatosporales > Streptomycetaceae > Kitasatospora > Kitasatospora sp. NPDC034035. The sequence goes on from NZ_JBVISA010000007.1 coordinate 46,379, forward strand.
CCTGCGGCCGCCCGCCCTTCCTGCGATGGTGATCCGTGACCGTGACCCGCCAGCTCCCCATGGCCGGGATGGTAGTGGGTTCCGCCGAACGGCGGAGGCGGTTTCGGAGGGTGCCCGAACGGCCGACAATTCCTCCGGGAGCCCGGGGACTTTCCCCAGGAGCCGAGGAGGAGGCCGCGGTGGAGTTCGAGGTGATGATCGAGATCCCGCAGGGGTCGCGGAACAAGTACGTGATGGACTTCGTGGCGGGCCGGATCCGCCTCGACCGCACCCTGTTCACGGCCACCCGCTACCCCGCGGACTACGGCTATGTCGAGGGCACCCTCGGCGGCGACGGTGAGCCGCTGGACGCCCTGGTGCTCGGCCGGGAGCCGGCCGTCCCGGGCTGTGTGCTGACCTGCCGGGCGGTGGGCATGTGGGTGATGCGCGACGAGCGCGGGCCCGACCAGAAGGTGCTCTGCGTCCCGGCCCGGGACCCGCGCTACGCGGCCTTGCAGGACATCGGTGACCTGCCGGAGTTCGACCTGCTGGAGATCACCCACTTCTTCCGGGTGTACAAGGACCTGGAGCGCGGCAAGTCCGTCGAGGGTTCGCACTGGGCGGACCGCGAGGCCGCCCACGCGGAGATCGCCGCGTCGCGGGCCCGGGCCGTGGGGACGTGCTTCGCCGACCCGGTGTGAGGGACGTGCGGGAGCGTGGTGGGGGCGCACCGTCGGGCGTCGACCCGCCCCCTGCCGCCGCGGCTGGGACTCGGAGGCGGCCGCTCAGAGGCGGGCGCTGCTGAGGATGGCGCGGACCTGGTCGGCGATCGCGGCCTCGTTCTGTTCGAACTCCGGCGCGGTGAGGCGGTTCCGGTCGGTGGGGAGGCCGGTCAGGACCGGGGTGTGGAGGTGGCCGCCGGGGAGGTCGGGGGCGAGGTCGAGACGGAGGCGGTTGGAGCGGTAGGCGACTTCGTTGGAGAGGTAGCCGCCGCCGCCTCCGGCGACCGCGCGGGAGTCGGGGGTGGGGCCGTCGGCACGGACGACGGGGTCGGTGGCGCCTGCGGGGATCTCGGTGACGGGGGTGTTGAGCAGGACGGGGTAGGGCTGCTGGACGGCCGTCATGGCGTCGGTGGGCAGGGTGGTGTGGATGAACTGGGGTCCGTCGGCCAGGCCGGGGGCGTCGACCGGGTGCCGCGTGGTGCCGCCGGAGAGCGCGCCGAGGTTGTCGGTGGCGGGGTCGGCGGAGCGGGCGCGTCCGGCCCAGGCCTCCAGGGTGAACATGCCGGGGTAGCCCTGGCTGATGCTGGTGATCAGGTCGGCGGACTGCGGGCCGGGCACCAGGTGCGGGCCGAAGGCGCGTTCCACGATCCCTTCGTCGAAGTCGCCGTAGCGCACCGGCAGGACGACGGCCCGCACCTCGGCGGTGCTGCCGTCGGCGAGGGTGATCCGCCGCCCGTTCAGTTGCAGGACGGCCGAGCCGGAGGGGTTGGCGCGACGCGGCTCGGTGTCCAGACCGTACGGGTCGAAGCCGCTGACGAAGATGCGGCGGAGGTCGGGCGCGGTGCTGAAGCCGTCGTCCAGGCCGCGTGAGGCGTCCTCGAAGCGGGCCCGGAGCCCGGCCTGGTCGACGGTGAACCCGGGCTGCCAGCGCGACAGTTGGACCGTCATGGCGAGCCGGGTCCAGTACAGCGGGCGGTCGTCGCGGGCGGGCAGTTCACCGCTCGGCCGCCGGCCCTGGGCGCGGTCGACGCCGGCCTGCCAGAGCGCCCGGCCCCAGGCATCGACCACCCGCTCGGCGCGGTGGGCGTTGCGGGCGGCGCATAGGGCGGCGGGGAAGCCCCGGAGCAGGTCGTTCAGGCCGGACCGCTCGGTGAAGGCGGCGGTGCGGGCGTCCTGGAGGCGGGCCTGCTCGGCGTCCGGCGACGCCGTCGCGGCGGTGCGGCAGCCGCCGGGGTCGGCGTGGGCGGCGGCCGGGGCCAGTAGGGCGGCGAGCGTTCCGGTGAGGGCGGCGGCCAGTCCGGCGGTACGGCGAAGGAATGTCATGTCACCTGACAATAGGTCCGGACCTGATGCCCCGCCAGAGTGCCGCCGAGCGGCCCGTAGGCTGGGCCGGTGACAGCGCCCGACCTCACCCTCACCTCCCTGATCGCCGACCCGTACGGCGGCTACGACCGGCTGCGCGCCGACGCCCCCGTCCACCGGGTCGTCGGCCCGGACGGCCTGCCCTTCTGGCTGGTGACCCGCTACCCGGACGTGCGCCGGGCCCTCGCCGACCCCCGGCTCGCCCTCGACAGGGCGCACGCCGCCCCCGGCAACTACCGCGGCTTCGCGCTGCCGCCCGCGCTGGACGCCAACCTGCTCAACATGGACCCGCCGGACCACACCCGGATCCGCCGCCTGGTCTCCCAGGCCTTCACCCCGCGCCGGATCGCCGCCCTGCGCGCCCCGATCGAGAAGGTCGCCGAGCAGCTCTTGGACGCCATGGCCCCGGCGGGCCGCGCCGACCTGCTCGCCGCGTACGCCGCACCGCTGCCGATCACCGTCGTCTGCGACCTGCTCGGCGTCCCCGAGGACGACCGGCACGACTTCCGCGCCTGGACCGACACCCTCATCACCCCCGACCCCGAGCACCCCGAGGCCGCCCGCGCCGCCGTCAAGGCGATGCTCGGCTTCTTCACCGGACTGATCGAGCACAAGCGCACCGAACCCGGCGACGACCTGCTCTCCGACCTGATCGCCGTCCGCGACGAGCAGGAGGACGAGCGCGGTGACCGGCGCGGCGAGGGCGACGGCGCCGACCGGCTCTGCGACGGCGCCGACCGGATCGGGGAGGCCGGTGACCGGCTCAGCGAGGACGAACTGACCTCGCTCGCCTTCCTCATCCTCTTCGCCGGCTACGAGAACACCGTCCACCTCATCGCCAACGCCGTCCTCGCCCTGCTCACCCACCCCGAGCAGCTCGCCGCCCTGCGCGCCGAACCGGAACTGATCGACGCCGCCGTCGAGGAACTCGCCCGCTTCGACGGCCCCGCCCCGCTCGCCATCCGCCGCTTCCCGCGCGAGGACGTCACCATCGGCGGCGTCACCGTCCCGGCGGGGGAGACCGTGCTGCTCGCCCTCGGCTCCGCCAACCGCGACCCCGAGCAGTTCACCGACCCCGACCGGCTCGACCTGCACCGCCGCGAGAACGGCCACCTCGCCCTCGGCCACGGCATCCACTACTGCCTCGGCGCGCCGCTGGCCCGGATGGAGACCGCCATCGCGCTGACCGCCCTGCTGCGCCGCTTCCCCGACCTCGCCCTGGACGCGCCGGTCGAGCAGCTGCGCCACCGACCCACCCTGCGGGCCCGTGGCCTGCGGGAACTTCCCGTGCGGTACTGAGCCCGGCCGCTTCGGCACTGACGCGATCCTGACGACGCGGCCGGGAACCAGCGCGAGATCTACAGCGTTGTCGTGGTCGAACAGCGGTACTCGTACGGTCGTGGAGGAAGTCCCATGAGTGTGGCCCTGACGAAGGGCGGCAACGTCTCCCTGGGCACGCAGGCCCCCGGGCTGCTGGTAGTCCGGGTCGGCCTCGGCTGGACGGCGGGGGCCGGGTACGACCTGGACGCCAGCGCACTGCTGTGCGGGGCGGACGGGAAGGTCGGCGCGGACCGGAACTTCGTCTTCTTCAACAACCTGCGCAGCCCGGACGGCTCGGTCCGCCACCACGGCGGCTCGGGCGGCTCGGGCAGCTCCGGCAGCGGAGCCGACCGCGAACAGATCGAGGTCCGGCTCGCGGAGGTCTCCCCCTTCGTGGAGAAGATCGTCTTCGCGGTGGCGATCTACGACGCGGCGCAGCGACGCCAGAGCTTCGGGCAGGTCCGCGGCGCGTACATCCGGATCACCGACCCGGACGGCGGCGCCGAGGTGGCCCGCTACGACGTGGCGCCCGAGGCGGGCAGCGAGACGGCGATGGTGTTCGGCGAGCTGTACCGGCACGGCGCCGACTGGAAGTTCCGGGCGGTCGGGCAGGGGTACGCCGCCGGGCTCGCGGGCATCGCCACGGACTTCGGCGTGGACGTCCTGCAGCCCGCGGCGGCTCCGACCCCGGCTGCCGCTGCCCCGGCTCCGGTGAAGCCCGCCGTGCCGTCCGCGCCGCCCGCGCCGGTGGTTCCCGCCGCCGTGCCCCCCGTACCGCAGACCCAGCCAGTAGCAGGGAGTTCCCCCGTGACGTGCTTCTTCGACCCCTCGCACGGCGCCGGCACGACGGCGGTGCTGTGGTCGCCGCAGTGGGGCGTGCCCCGCCAGATCGAGACCTGCGTCGCCTGCGCCCAGCGGGTGCAGACCACTGTCCCGCCGTTCTACACCCCGCAGCAGGGCTACCCGCAGCCCGTCCAGCAGCAGGGGTACCCGCAGGTGCCCGGCCAGCAGGCGCAGGGCGGCGGCCGGCGCTTCGGCACCGGTGCGCTGATCGGCGCCGGCGCGGCGGGTCTGGTCGGCGGCGCGCTGCTCAACGAGGCGTTCGACGACGACGGGCCCGAGGTCGTCGTCAACAACTACTACGAGGACGACGGCCTCTTCTGAGCCGTCAGACCACAGCTGCGGAAGGGCCGTCGGGGGTTACCCCGGCGGCCCGTGCTGTCCAGGACGGTGTGACGACGCCATTCAAGCACGTCCAGATCTACGACCCGAACGGCCGGGAGCACGGCTGCGGCGCGGGCGGCCGGGCGGCCGACTCGCTGCCCGGGCTGATCGGCGCGCTGGCCCTGCTGACCCGCTTCGATGACCGGATCCGCAACGGCGACGCGAAGGCCGCGCTGGACGAGTTCGTCGCGCTGCTGGAAGAGTTGGGGCAGGGGCCGGACGATTCCGATCTCTGGGGCGACCCGGTGGAGAACCTGCGGGAGGAGTACGAGGACCAGGACGAGGACTGACCTCTCCTCCGTCGACGGCGGCCGCACAACGCACCTGCGCTGTGCGGCCGTTCGCATGTCCGGACGGTTCGTGGAGCCGGGCCTTCGGCGGGGCCGGCCGCGCCGCAATGACGTCGAGCGCACGATCAATCGCCCGAAGCACTTCCGCGCCGTCGACGCGCTACGACAAGCGCGCCTACATCGTCCGCGGGACTGTCGGCGTTGCTTCGATCCGGCTCTGGCTCCGTGGACAGATCAATTATCCCAAGGGCCGGACGGGTCTGTCACCGTCCTCTGGAAGGAAATTTTGGGGTGATTTGCACACCTAGGGTTGCGGATGACCGGCGAGAACCTCGATCTGACTTGGAGTTGGGATGGCATCCGACGTTGCCGTAGTGGCCAGGGAGCTCACCGACATGGCGGCGGCAGATCACCGGGCCGCGCGCCACGCGAACAGTGCTGCCCCGGCGGAGCAGTTGGCGTGGCGCCGCTTGACCGCGCAGCACGCGGACCGTCTCAGCGAGATCATGGACGCGCACGGATGGCCGACCGCGGAACTGGTCGGTGAGGACGCGGCCCGGGCCGCGTGGCTGATCGCGCAACACGCCGACCGACAGCTCGACGTCCAGCGGCGCGCGCTGCGGCTGATGGAGCAGGCGGTGGCCAACGGCGCCGCCAGCTCGCGAGATCTTGCCTTCCTGCGGGATCGCACCCTTGTGAACGAAGGTCGGAAGCAGATCTACGGCACACAGATCGCCGGGGTAGAGGACGCCTCGCCTGTCCCGTGGCCCTGTGAGGATCCCGAGCGCATGGACGAGCGCCGCGCGGAAGTTGGCATCCCGCCGTTCGACGAGTACGTCGCTCAGTTCTCGCAGGCCTGACTCATCCGGGTGCCGGCGGATCACGCTCACGCCTGATCCGCCGGACGGACCCTAGCGGCGGTGCCAGGCGGCGAGCAGGTCGGCCTCCTGTTCGGGTGTCAGGGTCTCCGGCAGCGGCTCGAAGGGCGGGATGTCCCGGGCCGTGTCGGCCACCGGGCGGGGTGTGAGGCCGGTGGCGAGGGCCGCGGCCGGGTCGGCGGTGTTGGTGGCCCGGAGCTGCGGGTTGCGGGGCCAGAGCGGGAGTGCGCGGTCGGGGATGCCGGCTGCGCGCAGGAAGTCCTCGGCCACCCAGGTGAGGGTGGTGCCGGCCGGGGCGACCGCCGAGGCGACGGCGTCGAGCAGGTCGCCGAAGGTGAACGGCGGTGGAGCGGCGGCGTGGTAGGTGCCGGAGGCGTTCCGTTCCAGCAGTGCGAGCATCCAGGCGGCGAGGTCCCGGGCGTCGACGACCTGGATCGGCGCGTCGGGCCGGCCCGGTGCCAGGACCTCGCCGCCCCGGGTGAGGCGCTGCACCCAGTAGTCGAAGCGGTGGGTGTAGTCGTGGGGGCCGATCACGTACGTGGGGCGCACCAGCAGCGTCTCCGGGCCGAACGCCTGCCGGGCCGCGCGTTCGCACTGGACCTTGAGGACGCCGTAGGTCTCGCCGGTGATCGTGTCGGGCTCCGGGCCGTCGGCGGGGCGCAGCGGGGAGTCCTCGGTGTAGGCGGGGGCGGCCGGGGTGTCGTACACCGCCATGGACGAGACGAGGAGGTAGCGTCCGGCGGCGCCGGGGTCGAGGGCGGCGGCCAAGTCCCGGATCTGGCGCGGGTAGTAGGCGCTGACGTCGACGGTGGCGTCCCAGCTGCGGCCGCGCAGCACGGACAGGTCGGCGTCGCGGTCGGCGATCAGGTGGGTGGCGTGGGGGAGCAGGTGGGCGCCGGACCTGCCCCGGTGCAGCACCGTGACGTCGTGCCCGGCGGCGAGGGCGGCCTCGGCGAGGTGGCGGCCGACGAACCTGGTGCCGCCCATGATCAGTATGCGCATCGGTCCATCGTGCCAGAGCGGGTTTCGGCCGCACCGGGGCGGCCGTGATGGTGCGGAAGTTGCCCGTGGGGTGCGCGAGTTGGGGCATGGTGTGTGCAGGCGCGGCAGGTCCTGTGTTCGATTGTCGACAGGTGCATGCGGCGCCCGGGAGTGGCGCCGGGGCTCCGGGAGCGCCTTCTCCGCAGGTCAGCGCTCCGGTATCGAAAGGGAAGCGGGTTGGTGCGACGGCCGTCGAAACGCCTGATACCTCGTCAAAGTTCCTTGTTTTCCTGCGAACTTCCGTGAGGCCGCTTTAAGCTCCCGTTAACAATGGCGGCTTTCCGCCACTCACGAGCTCCCTCGCGAGGTCGGGCGGCAGGCCCCCACTGGTGATGCCCAACGTGATGATGCTCAACTTGACGATGAGAGCAGGGATGACGACGACAAGTGAACGACCAGCCGGTGCCGCGCGCGGCCCGGACCGGTGGCGACCGGGTGGGATCGGCCGTCGAACCGCAGGCGGCGCGGTGGCACTCGCCGTCGCGATCGGCGCCTGCTCGCTGGCGGTGGCCCCGTCGGCGTTTCCGCAGACCGGCGACGGCACGGTCACGGTCCGGGTGATCCGGGCCGTCGACACCAGCGGGGTGTGGACGCCCGTGCTGGAGCCGGGCATGGCGGGCGTGAAGGTGACGCTCACCGACGACTCCGGTGCCGGCATCGAGGGCACCACGGCAGCCGACGGCACGGTGACGCTCGCACCGGCCGCGAGCAAGGCGACCGGTGGCAAGTACCGCGTGCAGGTGGTGAATCCGAAGCCGGGCGTGCTCTTCCCGGCCTTCGCCTCACGCCAGGGACTGACGGGCGCGCCCAACCAGCTCAGCTCCAACGAGGAGTTCGTCGACCTCACCGGCGGCAAGAAGGCGGAACTCACCACCGGGCTGTGGAACCCGGGCGACTACTGCCAGAAGAACGCGCCGCTGGTGTCGACCTGTCAGCCGGCCACCCGGGAGGGCGGGGCCCAGCACACGCTGGTGTCCTACCCGTACAGCTCCCGGGGCGTGGCCGGCACCGACGTGACCGTGACCGACCTGGCCACGGCCGAACAGACCGGCAACCTCTACGGCATCGCCTGGAACCGGGCCGACCGGCGGGTGTTCTCCTCGGCCCAGGCCAAGCGGAGCACGAGTTACGGCCCGGGTGGCCCCGGCGCGATCTACGTGACCGACCCGGCGCAGAAGAAGACCACGCTGTTCGCCACCGTCCCGGACGCGGGCACCACTCCGCACGGCCCGGGCAACGACGACGCCTTCCTGGCCGCGGTGGGCAAGGAGAGCCTCGGCGCCATCAAGGTCACCGACGACGGCAAGGACCTGTTCGTCGTCAACCTCAACGACCGCAAGCTCTACCGCTACGACGCCACCGCGCCGACGGCGGCCGAGCCGAAGGCCGCCTACCCGATCCCCGACCCGGGCTGCCCGGCGGCCGGGGACTGGCGTCCGTACGGCCTCGGCCTCCAGGACGGCACCGGCTTCCTCGGCGGCGTCTGCTCGGGCGAGTCCACCGGCAAGGCCTCGGACCTGCGCGCCGTGGTGCTGCCGTTCGACCCGGCCACCGGCGCGTTCAAGAAGGCCGTGCTGGACCAGCCGCTCGACTACCCGCGCGGCGCCACGGTCGGCGGGACGTGCCCCGGCACCGCCTGGTTCCCGTGGCAGGACACCTACCCGGCCACCCAGAACGGCCAGGCCTGCACCAGCTACATGGCCAACCCCGAGCCGGAGTTGGCCGAGATCGCGTTCGAGACCGACGGCTCGATGCTGATCGCCTTCCGGGACCGCTTCGGCGACCAGTCGGCGGCCGGACCGACGGCCGGCACGATGGCCACCGTCCTGTCCGGCGGTGACCTCAACAAGGCCTGCCCGGTGAACGGCATGTACGTGCTGGACACCAACAAGGGCTGCGGAATCACGACCCGGGGCACCCGGGTCTTCGACAACAACCGCCTCGGCCACAACAACGCCGCGAATGCCGGGATGGCGTTCTCGAAGGTCGAGAACTCCATCGCGACCTCGGGCTACGACAGCAACGGCATGGCCTTCGGCTACGGCACCGCCTTCGTCCAGCGCGACGGCAAGGCCGACGGCGGCGTGCGGCTCAACCCCGTCGGGCCGGTCCCGCCGTTCGGCAAGGGCGCCGCGATGGGCGACCTCGAAGTCCTCTGCGACCAGGCGCCGCTGCAGATCGGCAACCGGGTCTGGTACGACCCCGAGCGCAGCGGCCTCCAACTGCCGGGCCAGCGCCCGGTGCCTGGGGCCACCGTCCACCTGTACGACGAGTCGGGGAAGCTCGTCGGCACCACCAAGACGACCACCCGCGGCGAGTACTACTTCGACGACAGCAACGTCGACGGCGGCCTCAAGCCGAGGACCAAGTACACGATCAAGCTGGACAACCCGGCGGACTACGCCAAGGACGGCCCCCTCTTCCAGTGGGTGCCGACCGAACACGACGTCGGCGACAACCGCTTCGTCGACTCCGACGGTGTCGTCCCGTCCGGCGGGAAGTATCCGGAACGGGCACTGACCACCGGCGGACCGGGCGAGAACGACCACAGCTTCGACTTCGGCTTCCGCCGGCAGGAGGGCGCGCTGCGCCTGGTCAAGCACGACCAGGACGGCAAACCGCTGGCCGGCGCCACGTTCCAGCTGTGGCACGAGACCAACGGGACGGACGGGCTGCAGTCGACCGGCGACAAGCCCGACGCCAAGGTCGGTGCGCCCTGTACGACCGGTGCCGACGGCCTCTGCCAGGGCACCGGGCTGCCGGGGTCGTACTACTGGCAGGAGCTGAGCCCGCCCGCGGGCTACGCCGCGCCGGAGATCACGGTCTTCGGGCCGCTGGTGCTGACCTCGGCGAACCTCGATGCCGGCGTGGAGGTGACGGCCGTCAACAAGCTGATCCCCACGCCGACGCCGACACCCACCCCGACCGAGACGCCGACGCCGACTCCGACCCCGGAGCCGACGACGGCGGCTCCGGTACCGCCTGCCCCGCCGGGCCCCGCACCCGGGCACCTGCCCAACACCGGTGCGGGCGAGGGGATGCCGATCGCCCTGACCAGCGCGGCGGCACTGATCGCCTTCGGCACGGCACTGGTGCTGGTGGTCCGTAGGCGCAAGGCCGCCCAGCGCGGCCAGCACGGCTGACACCCAGGAGCCCGAGGCGGGGAGACCCGCGCCGGGCCCGATCGGGCGGGTTCGCGGACCGATGGTCCCCGGACCCGCCCGACTGTCGTGACCGACCGAGGAGAAAGAGCACCCGCATGCCCCGGAAGACGAAGGCCGACGGCCGCAGGCAGCGTCGGGCCGTCCGGCTGAGGACCCTGATCGCGATCGTGGTGTGCGGCACCGCGGCGGGTGGCCTGGTCGTCTACCGGACGGTCTCCGACGAGACCGCCGAACGCCCGGTGACCACCGACGAGGCCTCCCGGCTGGCGCTCTCGCGGCTGAACCTCTACCAGGCCGGCCCGGTGGGGATGACGCTCACGGCCACCGAGGGCGGGGGCGTCACCATCCGGGTCGAGGGTGTCGTGGACTACCGCACCCACCGGGGTGTGGGCCGCTACCGGACCACCGGGGCGAGCGGGCCGCTCGACCACGGCCTGATCGTCTGGGACACCGGCGGTCTCGGGCTGGCCCCCGAGCCGGCCGGCGTCGACGACCCGCCCTGGCAGCAGGCCGAGCACGTGCCGCGGCCGGGCTGGTCACCGCGCTCCTACACCGCGGACCCCCTGGACGCCGGACTCAGCCTGGTGGTCCAGCTCGGTGCCGACCGCCCCGACAACCCGCTGCTGCTCGCCCAGTCCGGGGCGCGCTGGCTGGGCCGGGACCGGATCGACGGCCGCGGCTACGACCGCTTCGCCGGGCCGCGCGCCCAGGGCTCCGCACCCGACGGCGGACGGTCGCCGCTGACGTACTGGGTCGACGGCGACGGCACACTGCGGCGGGTGACCATGCGGATGCCGGGCCTGGGCGCGCCGACCACGGCGGAGTTCTCCGGCCACGCCGACGGCGCCAAGCTCCCCGAGGCGCCATGGCTGGCCGGCTGACGCCGCCGTGGCCGTCTCCGAGAGATCGGCCGTCCGTTCGCATGGCCGCATGGCCGTATGGCCGCATGCTCTGGGGGAGAAACACCGCAGGGAAGGAGACGCGTTGGCCCAGCGCCAGGACAGGTGGTCGGTGAACAGCCCGCCCAGCAACGGCCCGATCACCGTGGCCACGCCGAACACCGCGCCGATCGCGCCCTGGTACTTGCCGCGTTCGCGCAGCGGGATGACGTCGGCGATCAGCGCCATGGCGGTGACCATCAGGCCGCCCGCGCCGAGGCCCTGCACCGCCCGCCAGGCGATCAGCAGGGTCATGTTGGTGGCCAGCCCGCACAGGAAGGAGCCGCAGACGAAGACGATCGCCGAGGCCTGGAACAGCAGCTTGCGCCCGTACAGGTCGCCGAACTTGCCGGCCGGCACGGTGGCGACCGTCTCGGCCAGCAGATAGGCCGTCACCACCCAGGACATGTGCGCGGCCCCTCCGAGGTCCGCGACGATGGTGGGCAGCGCGGTGCCGACGATGGTCTGGTCGAGGGCGGCCAGCAGCATGCCGAGCACGATCGTGGCGAAGACGACGTTTCGCTGCCGGAGGTCCAGCACCGGCGGGGCGGACGGCGGGCTCTCGGTGGCGACGGTCATGCCGTCAGCCTCTGGGGTGCGGGCGCCGACCGCGATCCGGTTCGGCCGTTCGAGTGAGGGACGGCACAGGGACGGCATGAAGGACTGCGTGCATGAGTGAGTGCAAGGACGGCGGGTGGCGGCCCGGGTGGCGGCCCAAGGTGGGCAGCGCGACGATGAGCCGAGCGACGCCGGCCGACGACCGGTCGGGCCGCAGGCCGCCCCGGACACCGGGAAGAGGCTCCCATGACCCCCCACCCCCCGCCCACCTCCGCGCACCCGGACCCGGAACCGGACCCGGCCCCGGAGCCGCCCGGTGCCTCCGCCGCGGGCGGGCGGGCCACCGCGCGGCGCTGGCGGGCGCTCGCGGTCTGCCTGGTCGCCGGGTTCATGACCCTGCTGGACGTCAGCATCGTCAACGTCGCCCTGCCGACCGTACGGGCCGGGCTGCACATGTCGGAGAGCGGCCTGCAGTGGGTGCTCAGCGGCTACGCGCTGGCCTTCGGCCTGGTGCTCGTCCCGTCCGGGCGGCTCGGCGACGCGCGCAGCCGGCGGGCCGTCTTCCTCGCCGGGCTCGCCCTGTTCACCGCGGCCAGCGCGCTGGCCGGCGCGGCGCAGAACCAGGAGTGGCTGGTGCTGGCCCGGCTGTTCCAGGGCGCGGCGGGCGGTGTGCTCGTGCCGCAGGTGTCCGGCTTCATCCAGACCCTCTTCCAGGGCGCCGACCGCGGCCGGGCCTTCGGCGCGCTCGGCGCCACCATCGGGCTGTCCACCGCCGTCGGGCCGCTGCTCGGCGGGCTGCTGATCCACCTGTTCGGCCCGCAGGACGGCTGGCGGTGGGTGTTCCTGGTCAACCTGCCGATCGGCGTCGCCGCCCTGCCGATCGCCTACCGGCTGCTCCCGCCGCCCCCGCCGGCCGCCGAGCGGGCCGGGCACCGCGACTTCGACCCGGTCGGGGTGGTGCTGCTCGGCGCCGGCACGGTCGCGCTGCTGCTGCCGTTCGTCCAGGAACAGCAGTGGCACAGCCCGGCCCGCTGGCTGCTGCTGCCGGTGGCGGCGGTGCTGCTCGCGGCCTTCGTCGGCTGGGAGGTGTACTACGGGCGGCGGCACGAACCGCTGGTGAGCATGGCGCTGTTCGCGGTGCGCCCGTACGCGGCGGGGGTGCTGCTGTCGCTGGTGTACTTCGCCGGGTTCACCGCGATCTTCTTCATCTTCACGCTGTACCTGCAGGCCGGACTGCACTACTCGGCGCTGGCGGCGGGCCTGGCGATCACCCCGTTCGCGGTCGGCTCGGGGGTGGCCGCGGCGGTCGGCGGGCGGTTGGTGAGCCGGCTCGGCCGACGGCTGGTGGTGGCCGGGCTGCTGCTGGTGCTGGGCGGGCTGCTGGCCTCGGCACTCGCGGTGCAGCTGTGGTCGGGGCCCCGGGTGGGCTGGACGACGGCGCTGCCGTTGCTGGTCGCCGGGGTGGGCAGCGGGCTGGTGATCGCCCCGAACCAGACGCTGACCCTCCAGCAGGTTCCGGTTGCCCGGGCGGGCAGCGCGGGCGGCGTGCTGCAGACCGCGCAGCGGGTCGGCTCGGCGGTGGGCATCGCGGTCGTCGGCTCGGTGTTCTTCGCCCATGCCCGCGGCCGCCACCCGGACTGGGCGACGGCCTTCCAGTTGGGCGTGGCGGTCGCGGCGGGCCTGGTGCTGGCGGCGTTGCTGGTCGCGGTGGCGGACACGGTGTCGGGGCGGTTTCCGAACCGGCGCGGCGCGGTAGGGAGTGGGTCGTGACCGATGCCCGAACGGACTTCCTGGCCGCGGCCCGCGCGGCCGAGCAGTTGCTGCGCCGCCCGGAGGTGGCCGAGGCGTGGCGCCGGCCGAGCGCGCTGGCGCAGTGGAGCGTCGGCGGGCTGGCCGGGCACCTGGCCTATCAGGTGCTGTGCGTGCCCGAGGCCTTGGCCGCCGCGGCGCCGGCCGAGGAGACGGTCGGCCTGCTGGACCACTACGCCCGGGTGGCGTGGGTCGGCGCGGCGCTCGACGCGGACATCAACGTGCGGATCCGGCAGGGCAGCGAGGCGTTCGCCGCCGACGGGCCGGCGGCACTGCACCGCCGGGTCGCCGGAGCGGTCGCGGACCTGACGGCCGCCCTCGCCGCGGCGGACGGCGCCCGGTCGGCCCGGCTGCCGTTCTGGGGGCCCTGGTCGCTCACCCTCGACGACCTGCTGGCGACCCGGACGATGGAACTGGCCGTCCACGCCGACGACTTGGCGGTCAGTGTCGGCGTTCCGACCCCCGGACTCCCGCCGGAGACGGCCGACGCCGTGGCCGGCCTGCTGGCCCGGCTGGCCGTCCGCCGGCACGGGTGGGTGGACGTGCTGCGGGCGCTCAGCCGGGCCGAGCGGGCGCCGGGGAGCATCGCGGCGTTCTGAGCCGTCCCCGGGCCCTCGGCCCTCAGTGGTCCCGGCGCCGGATCACGACCGCCGCGATCACCACCGAGGCGAGCGACCAGGCCGCGAAGGTGATCCAGGAGCCCGCGACGGTGGGTGGGTACTCGCTCGGGCGCTGGCCCGCCAGGGTGGTCCGGGCGAGACGCTGCCAGGCGGGCAGCGGCAGGGCGTGCAGCAGGTCGGCCGTCCAGCGGTAGCGCTCGGTGACGAGGGACGGGACGAAGAACAGCACCACGACCGTGCCCACCACCGCGCCCGCGCTGTGCCGGATCAGCGTGCCGAGGCCGAGCCCGACCAGCGCGCACACCGGACCGAACAGGACGGCCGCCGCGACGTACCGGAAGGCGGCGGGGTCGGTGAGGGACTGTCCGATGCCGACATCGGACAGGATCGCCTGGGTGGCGCCGAAGGAGACACCGACGCTGAGCACGCCGAAGCCGAGCATCACGGCCGTCAGCACGCACGCCTTGGCCACCAGCACCGCCCGGCGGTCCGGCACGGCCGCCAGGGTCGTGCGGATCATCCCCGTCGCGTACTCGCCCGCGATGACGATCGCGCCGATCGCGCCCCCGACGAGCATCAGGATGTCGGCGGAGGCCATGCCGAAGGCGGCGTTCAGCGCGACCTGCGCCATCATGACGGGGTCACCCTCGCCCGGCGTGGAGTGGTCGTGGGTGTACTGGGCGGACCTGAGGTTGGCGGCGACGACGGCCAGGGTGCTCAGGCCGAGCACCCACGGGATCGAGCGCAGCGACCAGAACTTGATCCACTCGGCGGCGAGCAGGTCGCCGAACCGGGCGCGCGGTTCGGCGCGGGCGGTCATGGCGTGGGCGGTCGCGGTGCTGTTCGTGCTTGTGCTGTTCGCGGTCGTGCTGGTCATCGGGGCTCTCCGGCGAGGTACTCGACGCTGTCGGCGGTCAGTTCCATGAACGCCTCCTCCAGGGAGGCGCCGCGGTCGGTCAGGGCGTGCAGCAACAGGCGCTGTTCCAGGGCGAGTTCGCCGATCCGGGTGGCGTCCAGGCCGGTCACCGCGAGGGCGCCGTCCGGGCCGGGGCGTACGGTGGCGCCCGCGGCCGCCAACACGGCGGCCAGCCGGTCGGGTTCGGCGGCCCGGACGGTGACGGCGGCCCGGCCCGCGCGGGCGGCGAACTCGGTGAGGCTCTCGTCGGCGATCAGCCGTCCGCGTCCGATCACCACCAGGCGGTCGGCGGTGTGCTCCATCTCCGCCATCATGTGGCTGGAGACGAACACCGTCCGCCCCTCGGCGGCAAGGCGGCGGAACAGTCCGCGCACCCACAGCACGCCCTCCGGGTCCAGCCCGTTCAGCGGCTCGTCGAAGAGCAGCACCGGCGGGTCGCCGAGCAGCGCGCCCGCGATGCCGAGCCGCTGCTTCATGCCCAGCGAGTAGCCGCCGATCCGCCGCCCGGCGGCCTCGGTGAGCCCGACCTCCGCCAGGACCTCCTCGACCCGCGCGGCCGGGACCGCGTTGCTCCGGGCCAGCGCCCGCAGATGGGCCCGGCCGGTGCGCCCGCCGTGGACGTCGCCCGCGTCGAGCAGCGCGCCGACGTGGCGCAGGCCGCGCGGGCGGCCGCGGAAGGTGTGGCCGTCGACGGTGACGGTGCCGGTGGTGGGGTCGTTCAGGCCGAGGACCAGCCGCAGGGTGGTGGACTTGCCCGCGCCGTTGGGGCCGAGGAAGCCGGTGACATGGCCGGGGCGGACGGTGAAGGTGAGACGGTCGACGGCGGTCCGGCGGGCGTTGCCGCGGCCGTAGAGCTTCGTCAGCTCGGTGACTTCGATCATGGGCTCCACGGTGCCGGGAAAGCGGGTGGCGCCGCATCGGACCGGCGTCGACAGTGCGGTCACCCCCCGGCCGTACAACCACGGGTGGATGACGGCTCACCGGCCCGTGGTTACGATCTTGAACCATGTCCTCGACCCCCAAGCCGCCGCTGTTCCGGCGCGTCCCGCCCGAGATCTGGGTCGGGCTCGCCTGGTGCGTGGCCGCCGCCTACCCCGCCGTCCGGCTCGGCGGTGACGCCGCGCAGCACCACGGCGCCGCCGCGCACGGCGGATGGGCGTTCACCCTGGCCGACACGGCGGTGGCCTTCACCGGCGCCGCGCTGGTGCGCCGGCTGCCGGTGCTGTCGGTCGCCCTGCTGCTGATCGCCACCTGGACGGAGACCGACGGCTGGGCCGGGGGCACCCAGGTGCCGCCCGGCGCGCTGGTCGCCGTGGACACCGCGCTCTGCCTGATCACCGCCACCCGGTCGCGCCGCACCTCGCGGGCCGCGTTCGCCCTGGTCATGGGTTTCCTGGTGCTGCACATCGGCCTGGTCCACGGCAACACCGTCGGGATCTTCACCGGCACCCACATCGGCTCCGCCGACGGCGCCGCACTGCTCGCGCTGGTCGCCTGGCTGGTCGGGCGTACGGTGCGGCAGAACCGGGAGCACGCCGAGGCGTTGAGCAGCCGGGCGGCCGCGGAGGCGGTCACCGCCGAACGGCTGCGGATCGCCCGGGAGATGCACGACACCGTCGCGCACAGCCTCGGCATCGTCGCGCTGCAGGCCGGCGCCGCCCGCCGGGTCATCGACAGCCGGCCCGAGCGCGCCAAGGCGGCGCTGGGCGAGATCGAGACCGCCGGGCGGGACACCCTGGCCGCGCTGCGCCGGATGCTCGTCGTCCTGCGCCGGGCCGACGGCGAGGCCTCGGCCACCGCCCCGCAGGGCCTGGCCGACCTCGACCGGCTGGCCGGGGCGACCACCGAGGCGGGCGTCCGGGTGGAGGTCCGGCGGCACGGCGAACAGAGGCCGCTGCCGCCGGAGATCGACCTCGCAGCGTTCCGGATCATCCAGGAGTCGGTCACCAACGTGGTCCGGCACGCGGACGCCGACGCCTGCGAGGTCTCCGTCGACCACCGGACGGCGGGGGAGCTGTCCGTCGAGGTCACCGACCGGGGGCGGGGCCGGGGGCGGGGCCGGGGGCACGGCACGGGCACGGGCAGTGGCTTCGGGCTGGCCGGGCTGCGCGAGCGGGTCGCCCTGCTGCACGGCGAGTTCGCCGCCGGGCCGCGCGCCGACGGCGGCTTCCGGGTTGCGGCCACGCTGCCGGTGCCGGTGCCGGTGCCCGGGCCGGTGCCGGTTCTCGCCGCCGCGCTCGCGGGGGAGGCGGGCGCATGATCAGGGTCGTGCTGGCCGACGACCAGCCACTGGTGCGGGCCGCGCTCGAGATGGTCATCACGGAGACCACCGACGTCGAGGTGGTCGGCGAGGCGGGCACCGGGACCGAGGCCGTCCGGCTCGCCGCCGAACTGCGCCCGGACGTCGTCGTGATGGACATCCGGATGCCCGGTATGGACGGCATCGAGGCCACCCGGCTGGTGACCGCCGCCGGCGGCCCGACCAGGGTGGTCGTGCTCACCACCTTCGACGAGGACGAGCACGTCTACGCGGCGCTGCACGCCGGGGCGTCCGGGTTCCTGGTCAAGGACATGGCGCTGGAGGACATCCTGGGAGCGGTGCGGGTGGTCGCCGCCGGGGACGCCCTGATCGCGCCGAGCGTCACCCGGCGGCTGATCGGCGCGTTCGCCGGCGCCCGGCCGCCCGAGCGGGTGCCCGGCCCCGCCGAGCGGGGCGCAGCCCTCCGCCGGCTGGAGGCGATCACCGACCGGGAGCGGGAGATCCTCACCCTGGTCGGCCGCGGCCTGTCCAACACCGAGATCGCCGCCGAACTGGTGCTCAGCATCGCCACCGTCAAGACCTACATGACCCGGCTGCTCGCCAAGCTCGACGCCCGCGACCGGGTGCAACTGGTCATCCTGGCCTACGAGGCGGGCCTGGTCTCCGTCCCCGGGTGACCGGGCCCGCCGCTGACGGCCGCTCAGCGCTTGATCGCCACGCCCGCGTACATCGCGATGTCCTGGTCGCGCACGGGTGCGGCGTCGGCGTCCGGGCGCCAGTGGTGGACCAGCGTGACGCCCGGGTCGAGCAGCTCGAAGCCGTCGAAGAAGGCCTCCGTCTCGGCCTTGTCGCGGATCTGCAGCGGGATGCCGCGCGCGTTGTACTCCCGGCCGACGCCGCCCACGCCGACCGGGTCGGTGTCGCCGGTGAACACCGTCAGGGCGAGGACGCTGCCGGGCGCCAGGGTGGCCATGAAGCGGCGAACGATGCCCTGCGGGTCGTCCTCGTCCAGCACCAGGTGGACGATCGCGATCAGCGACAGCGCCACCGGCTGGGAGAGGTCGAGCACCTCGCGCAGCCGGCGGTTGTTGATGATCGACTCCGGGTCGCGGAAGTCGGCGTCCACGTAACAGGTGCGGCCCTCGGGCGTGCTGGACATCAGCGCCCGCGCGTGGTTCAGCACGATCGGGTCGTTGTCCACGTACGCGACCCGGGCCTCGGGCGCGACCGCCTGCGCGACCTCGTGCACGTTCGGCGAGGTGGGGATGCCGGTGCCGATGTCCAGGAACTGCCGTACGCCGTACTGCTCGGCGAGGTGGCGCACCGAGCGCTGCATGAAGTCGCGGGTGGTCCGCATCGAGATCGGCAGCGACGGCCAGGCCCGGACCGAGGCGTGCGCGGCGACCCGGTCCGCCTCGAAGTTGGTCTTGCCGCCGATGAGGTAGTCGTAGACCCGGGCGGAGTGCGGGACGTCCATCCGCAGGTCCATCGACGGGTAGTGCTCCTGCGGACCGCGTTCCGCCCGGACCTCGTTCGCCATGCTCGCCCTCCCGTTGCTGGGAACCCGTCACCGGCCGCCGTGGTGGCTGCCCTTGGTGCGCATGGTAACGGTCGATCGGTATGACGAGATGACGAACCCTCGGCTCTGGCCCTCAGGTCTGGCCCTCAGCCTGGTTCTCCGGCTTGGCTCTCAGGCCGGGGCCTCCGGCAGGCTCGGCTCCACCAGCGCGCCGCCCGGCTGCCGGGGGACGGCCGCCGGGTCGGAACCGCCCCGGCGGTGCGCGGCGAGTTCGAGCGCGGCCCCGATCCAGGCCGCACCGAAGGACCACGTCGCCAGCCACTCGCACAGGAACAGCGGCCGCACCGACCAGTCGGCACCGATCCCCGTCGCCCCGGCCGCGACGGAGAGCACCAGGGCGACCAGGATCAGCACCCCGGCCACCAGGTAGGCCGCGCTCACCCGGGCCGGTTGGGTGGACCGGGGATTGCGGAAGGAGTAGAGGCAGAACATCGCCAGCATCACGAACAGCAGGCTCGCGAAGACCAGGTGGAACACCCCGATGGTCCGCCGGACGTCCGACGCGCCGTCCGGCGACGTCGGGCACAGCGCGACCCCGATCGCGAAGAGCCCGGCCGCCGTGCTCCAGCGGTCGTCCCGGCGGTCGAAGCGGTAGCAGATCAGGAACACTCCGAGCGCGCACAGGGAGCCGACGAAGACGTTCCGCGTGTCGGTGTAGTACGAGGCGCTCATCGAGCCCGGCCAGAAGCCGTCCGTACTGCGCCCCGTCACCTCGGCGGCCAGCCAGTTGCCGAACGGCAGGGCCGGCGGCAGCAGAATGCCGATCAGCCCGACGCCGAGACGGAGAAACGTGACGGTCCGTTCGTCCTGGACACCCCGCCGGGTGTCCGAAGCCTGCTGCGCGCGTGAGTCATGAGTCACGGACGCCTCCTTGCCTTTCGAGAGCGGCTGTCACCTGGTGTACCCGTTCCGGCAGGTGGGGGCACCTCGCGGGCCGGAAGGTTTTCCGACAGCTCGACAGCTCGACAGCTCGACAGCTCGACAGGCCGACGTCCCGACAGTCGACGGCCGGACAGCCGACAGCCCCGGCGTGGGCGGACCACGCCGGGGCTGTCGGCCGTCGGACCGTTCTCAGGCCTTGAGGGGGTTGGCGGTCACGTCCACCATGGACTTGCGGAGGTCGGCGGTGCCGTACGTGTTGAAGTGGGCGACGCAGGCCAGGACCAGGAGCCGGGAGATCCGCGGATCGTGGATCCGGACGGCGTAGGTCGCCCGCACCCCGGCGTGACGGGTCAGTTCGAAGCCCGCCGACTCGGCCGACCGGTAGCGCAGCTCGAAGGGGAGGGCGGCATCGACCACGCCGCTGCCGAGCAGGGGAAGGCTGCCCCGCGCCTTGTTGGCGAGGCCGACGGGTTCGCCCTCCAGGACGGTGAGGCCGTTCTGGTCGAAGGTCCACACGTCGTGCCGCCAGGACCGCGAGCGGTGGCCGACCCGGCCGATCAGCGTCCGGTCGGCCCCTATGGCGGAGAAGTTGTTGACGTGGCCGATGAGTTGCCCGAGTCCGGGCCCGGCGAAGACCTGGTACGGCGCGCTGTGGTCGTAGGCCGCGTCCTTGTGCATCCGGGCCACCGGCCCGGGCGAGCCGTCGGCGTGCACCAGGAAGGTGGTGTGGGCCCGCCCGTAGTCGATGGCGACGGTGAAGGCGGTGAGGGAATCGATCATCGGCGATCGCCTCCGTGGTTCACGGCCGGCGGTCCGGCCTTGGCGATCAGGGAGTTGAGCAGGGCCGCGCCGCGGTCGGCGTCGTCGACGCTGACCGCGAAGTCCGTGCCCTTGCGGGTGTGGACCACCAGGCAGGTGCCCCGGCGCAGCATAACGGTGGTGCCCAGGCGGCTGATCCGGTAGCCCCAGCCGCCGGCCTGGGCGGGTGTGCGCACCTCGACCCGCGCCGACTCGAGCTCGGCGGGGGACCAGTGCCGGGCGGGCCGGCCGAACGGGCCGAAGCCGACCGTCAGGCCCCGGGCGGTCACCCGCGCCTGCACCGAGGAGCAGGCGAGGACGGCGACGGCGGGGAACGCGAACGGCAGGACGATCGCCCAGTCCAGCGCGGTCAGCCCGCTCGCGGCCGCCAGCACACCCGCCACCGCGACCAGCCCGAGCACGGCGGCCAGCAGCTGCAGCCACGGGTTCGCGGCCCGCGAGAGCCAGACGAACCGCTCGCCCGCCGGCACGTCCAGCGCCGGCGCCCCGGCCGCCGGACGCTCCTCGGCCCGGCCCCCGAACCGGCGGCCCGCCAGCCAGGCCAGCGCCCCGGCGGCGGCCGTGGCCACCAGGACCAGGACCACCTCGATGCCCATCGGCGCGGCGTCCTGCCAGCGGGCGCGGTCCAGGTTGGCGTGCACGACGGCGGTCTGCGCCCCCGTCAGGAGCACCCCGCCGGCCGCCAGTGTCGCCGCCCCGCAGCCGGGCGACCGCTCGGCGCAGTACCGCTGCAGCAGCGCGGAGACCAGCACCAGGACCAGCCAGAGTCCCGCCGGGAACAGCGCGGCCCCCGTCAGTGACATCGAACCGTCCGGGTCCCGTCCGCCCCAATGGGTGGCCAGCGGGTCCGGCAGCCGGTGGCGCGCCGCCAGCGGCAGCGCGACCAGCAGCGCCAGTACGCCGACCGACCAGGCCGCCGCGCCCCAGAGCGCGCCCCGGCCCCCCGGTTGGTGCCCCTCTCGGTGCCCCTTCTCCCGGTGCCCCTTCGCTATGGGCCCCTCGTCCCTCACGACATCCCCCTGATCATGTCCACGAGATCGTTCGTGCTGTAGCCGGCCCGGGCCGCGTCGTCGACCAACTGCCGTACGCGATCAGCGATTTCGGCGCGGGTGTCGGCGCCGGTGGCGATCGTGATGCCACGGCCCCGGCGGAACTCCAGTACCCCTTCGTCCCGCAGGGTGCGCAGTCCGCGCAGCACGGTGTTGGTGTTCACGCCGAGCGCCCGGGACAGCTCCCGGGCGGGTGGCAGCTTGTCCCCGGGGGCGCACTCGCCCTCGGCGACGGCTCGGCGGATCGCGCCCGCCACCTGCTCGTGCAGGGGCCGGGCGTCTCCGATGTCCAGCTTCAGCAACATGGTGCTAATGACACTAGCACCATGGGCGTTTTCTGCCGACCCGGGGATCCATGGTGATCCGGGCGGTCCGGGCTGCCTCCGCCCGGCCTCGGCCGGCCCGCACACCCGCGCCGAACGGACGGCGTATGGGCGGCGTTGGGATCGTCGCGTCGGGCGTCAGGGAGGCATCAAGAAGGGCCGGCGGACGCCCGGGCCGACGGTTGGGTGGAGCTGTAAGGCCACCACGACACGAGGACGGATCATGCACGGCAACGGGCGACACCAGGACGGCGGGGCACCCAGGGTGCTGGTCGGAGTCAGCGGGTCGCTGGGGAGCCTGGCGGCCCTCCACCGCGGGGTGGCCGAGGCGCGGGCACGGGGTGCGGAACTGCTGCCGGTGCTGGCCTGGGAGCCCCCCGGCGGTGAGCACGGCTACCGGCGCTCGCCCTGCCCGCCGCTGCTCGCGGCCCTCCGGGAAGCCGCCGAACAGCGCCTGCACGAGGCCCTCGACGCGGCCTTCGGCGGCGCCGACCCCGGGGTGCCGCTGCGCCCGGTGGTGATCCGCGGCGAGACCGGCCCCGCGCTGGTCCACCTCGCCGACCGGCCCGGTGACCTGCTGGTCCTCGGGCAGAGCGGAGGCCTGCGGCGCCGCGGGCTGCGGCGCCCGGTGTCCGCGTACTTCGTGCGGGCGGCGGGCTGCCCGGTGCTGACCGTACCGGTGCCCGAACTGCTCGCCGAACTGCGCGAGCTGGAGGCGATCCACCGCCGGTCCCGCCGGCACCTGCCGGTCGGCCCGGCGCCCGAACTCCTCCCGGCGAAGCGGTAGTCGGCGGCACGGATGTCCTCGACCCACCCGGGCGGCACGCGGCGCGCCGCCCCGACCGCCGAGCCGGAACGGCTGGTCGTCCGTCAGAACGGCTGAGCGATGTCGGTGAGCACGCCGGCCAATCCGTCCAGCAGGGCCCGGTTGGTGTCCCGGGCCAGTGGGGTGTCGACGTGGATGGTGTTGACGAACAGGCCGTCGTCGGTGCGGTGCAGCCAGTGCAGGAGCCCGTTGCAGCCGGAGACCCAGACGTGCATCCGGGCCCGCTGGGCGGCGTGCAGGTCGGCACCGGGCAGGCGGCGGAAGTCGATGTAGGAGAAGAAGTTCACCGCGTGCGGCCAGTAGTGCAGTCGCGCGTACTCGGCCGGGGCGAGCAGCCGCCACGCCTTCACGAAGTGCACTCCGGCGTGGGCCTGCGCCCGCCCGTAGGCGTCCTGGGCAGCGGTCAGCACGTCGGCGAAGCCGGCCCGCTCCCCGACCGGGAACTCGATCGGCAGGGTGTTGATGAACCACCCCATGGACTCGGCGTAGACGCCCCGGTCGCGCTCGTTGACCGGCACCAGCCCCCGGTACTCCGCCGGTCCGCCCAGCTGCCGCAGGGCGAGCGCGACGCCCGCGAGCAGTCCCATGGACAGCCGCCCGCCACGGGCCCGGCAGGCGGCGCCGAACTCCTCGGTCTGGCGGGCGGTCAGCAGCCGTTCGGTACTGGCCAGCGGCGCGTACAGCCGACCGGGCCGTACCCCGAGGTCGAGCGGGAAGCGCGGGAACAGGCCGTCGTTGCGGTCGCGGAAGGCCCGCCAGTAGTCCAGCCGCGCGTCGTCGGCGTTCATCGCCCGGTTGGCGCGGCGCTGGGTGCGGCTGAACTCCAGGTAGCTGCCGGGCTCCTGCTCCTGAGCGAGGCCCCGGTAGGCGGTGGCGATGTCGTTGACGGCGATCGCGCTGGAGAGGCCGTCGGTGACGAGGTGGTCGCACGAGAACCAGACCGTGGTCGACTCCGGCCGCACGACCGCGCCCATCGTGATCAGCGGCCAGGCGAGCGTGTCCACCTCCCGGAACGCCTCGTGGAGGTGCCCGGTGACCTCGGCGGGAGTCTCCAGCGGGCCGACGTAGTCGTGCTTGAGGGCCACCTCGTCGGGCGTCAGGACCTCGCAGCCCAGGTCCCCGCCGAGCGGCTGGTAGACCGCCCGGAGCACCTCGTGCCTGCGCACCAGGTGGAGAAACGCTCCTTCCAGCGCGTCCAGATCTACCCGTCCGGGGAGCTCGAAGCTGGCCGCGACGTAGGACCGGATCGGTTCGTCGATGCTCTGGGCGTGCTGCGCCACGGTGAAATGTTTCGCCTGGTTGTAACCGGTCGTCCGGCGCGGAGCTGGCTCCCCGTCACCGGTCAGGGAGACCAGGTGCCACCGATGGGCCTCGCCCGGGTCGATCTCGGAGTCCTCGACTGAGATTTGGAGCATTCCGCCTTCTTCTGCCTGTCGTCGCCGGGTGGTGTCCACAGCAGTCGCGCACCGGCCTACCAATCGATGCCGTACCAACCGGCCCAGCCGGTCATCGGATACGGCCACCGGGTACGGCCTTCGCCCGATCGGGTGATGGGCGCGGGGGCCGTCGCCGGCACTGCCGACGGAACGGCACGGCGTTCGGGCGCGAGCTGGGGGCGCGACGTGGCAGTCGGTGGTGTGAGAGCGCACTGCCGTCATAGTGCCGGCCGAGCACCTGTGCGCTCCCGGAGCCGTCGCCACCCCGCCCGGACAACTCCTAGTCGTCCGACGGCAGTTCCTTCGGGACGGCGATGACATCGACCAGGGCCCCGTTGCGCAGCACCGTGAGCGCCAGCGGGCGGCCGATCGCGTCGGCCAGCATCAGGCGCTGCAGGGACTGGGCGCTGCTCATCGGCTCTCCGGAGGCGGTGAGCAGCAGGTCGCCCTCGTGCAGTCCGGCCTGGCTGGCGGGGGCGTCGGCGATCACCTCGACGATCCGCAGGCCGGTGTGCTGCCCGGTGCGGTGGCGCAGGGCGGGCGGCAGCGGGGCGGGCACTCCGGCGAGGCCCAGGTAGGCGCGGCGGATCCGGCCCTCGGCGAGCAGGGCGGCGATGATCTGCCGACTGGTGGCGTCGATGGGGACGGCCAGGCCCAGCCCGTTGCCGGCCACCGCCGTGGTGATCCCGACGACCTCGCCGTTCGCGGTGGTCAGCGCGCCGCCGGAGTTGCCGGGGTTGAGGGCGGCGTCGGTCTGGATGACGTTGTCGATGACGCGCACGGCGCTGCCGGAGCGGGCCGGGAGCGAGCGGCCGAGGGCGCTGACCACGCCCGCCGTGACCGTCCCGGCCAGCCCGAGCGGGTTGCCGACGGCGACGACCAGCTGCCCGACCCACAGGGCGGTGGCCTCGCCGAGCCGCACCGGCGTGGGGGTCGGGCCGTCGGCGCGCAGCACGGCCAGGTCGGAGAGCGGGTCGGCGCCGATGGTGTGGAAGGGGGAGGTGGTGCCGTCGGCGAAGGCCAGCGTCCCGGCGTCGGCGTGGCCGACGACGTGGGCGTTCGTGAGCAGGAAACCGTCGTCGGTGAAGACCACCGCCGAGCCGAGCGCGGTGCTGAACCAGCCGCCCCGGCCGCGCCGGGGGACCTGGAGCGCGGCGACGCGCGGCGTCACCGCGGCGGCCACGGTCGTGACGATCCGCGAGTAGGCGTCCAGCGCCTCGGCGGCTGTGTCGTCCGTCGCCGCTGCGTCCTCGATGGTCGCGTCCGCAGTGGGTACGTCCGCAGTGGGTGCGCCCTCGGCGGGTGTGTCCTCGGAAGGTGTGTCCTTGGGGGCGTGCTCGGGCCCGGGGAGGATGTCGGCCACGGTGCTCACCCCTTTCGCCGGCGCGGGCTCTCCCGCTTCCAACAACGGTGCGCCGCCGATGCTTCCGCCACCGGCTCCTGATGCCGACTTGACGTGCGGGCGACTATAAAGCAGAAGCAAAGCGGGCGTATGGTATGGGCAAAGCCACCTGGGTGGGGAGGGTCCGATGGAGACCACGCTGGAAGCGGACTGGCACGCGCTCGGCACTACGCGCGGCGGCCGGCTCGGGACGGAGCACCTGCTGGCCGCGGTGGTGGGGTCGGGTGGCCCGGCCGGTGCGGCCCTCGCGGCCGCCGGGGTCACGGAGAGCGCGCTGCGGGCGCTGTTGCGCGACCGAGACCGAGACCGCGACCGTGACCGCGACGGCGGCGACCGGAGCGCGGACGACGAGGCCGGCGCGGGCGTGCCCGCCCGGGAGGTCCTCGGTTCGGCCGGGGCCCCGGACCTCGTCCTGACGGGCGCCGCCGCCCGCGCGCTGTCCGCCGCGGTGACGTCGGCCCGGCACGGCGGCGAGCGGAAGCTCACCGCCGAGCACGTCCTGCGTGCCCTGCTCGCCGACGACCGCACCCGCGCCGCCGAACTGCTGCGCGCGGCGGGCGTCGCACCGCAGACCGTCCGGGAGCGTCTGGACGGGGCGCCTTCCCAGCCGGAGGGCGTGCCGACCGCGCCGGGCGCACCGACCGCGCCGGGCGCACCGACCGCGCCGGGCGCACCGACCGCGCCGGGCGCACCGACCGCGCTGGACCCGTTGCTGCTCCCCACCCGGGACGCGCTGCTCGGCCGTCGGTCGAACCGACGCCCGCTCTGGAAGAGGTTGTTGAAGCCCGGCACGGCTCGTGCGGCAGGTCCGGCGGCACCGTCGTCGGACTGGATCCGGCTGGAGACGGACGAACAGGCGCAGCGCCTCGGCCGTCGGACGCCCGGTACCGAGCACGTCCTGCTCGCCCTCCTGGCCGTCCACGAAGTCCTGGGCCGTCAACCGCAGCCGGACGTGGACGACGCCGGCGGCGAGCTGCTCGCCCGGGCGGGCCTCGACTACGCCCGGGCCCGCGCGGCCGTCACCGCCGGGACGGTCGCCCTCCCGGCCGATCCGCGTTCCGTCGAGGCGTACCTGGCCGGCGCGGCGCCCGGCCCGCTGGTGCGGATGCTGCTCGACGAGGACACCCGGGCCCGGCGGCTGGTCGAGGCCCTGGGCGTGGGCCCGGGCGCGGCCCTGGGCGGGCCCGGTGGTCGGCCGGAGGGTCAGCCCGTGGTGTAGCCGCCGTTGGCGAAGCGCTCCGCGGGGCCCGGGCCCCGCGGAGCGCACCGGGACTGCTAGAGCGCCGTGGCGGCGAGGGCGATCGAGCCGAGCACCGCCAACACCCCGAGTGCGAGGAACCCGTACTCCAGCCCCACCCGCTCCCGCCCGTCCACCAGCACCTGCCGGGGATCGGCCGGGTCGTAGCGGACCCGCACGTAGCGGCCGTCCGGCAGCGGGTGGCGGGCGGTGGAGGGCACGGGGGAGAAGACCTCGACCACCCGGCCGTCGGCCGTCTCGAACTCCAGCAGCGGACGCGGCGGCAGCGCGCGGTCCTCCGGGCCCGAGGCGCGGGCGCGCACCAGTGCCGACGCCGGGACGCCGACCCGGCGCAAGCGTCGCAGCTCGCGCAGCCCGACCATCCCGGCGAGGTAGGCGACCACGCCGCCCAACGCGCCGAACACCACTACGGCGAACCCGGCCGTCCCGCCCACCGCGCCTCCCTGCCCGACGATTCCCCGAGCTGCCCTGGCTGCCCGAGGCCCCCGGGAGCTGCCCGAGGGTTCCCCGAAGCCCAGTATCGCCCACCGGCGGCACTCTTGACGCTCCGGAATGGTCCAGTCCACTGTGTAGTGGCATGTCCCTGTCGCTGACGAAGGAAGCAAGCGGCCTCGACCACCGAAAGGAGCACCGTCCGTGAAGCCGCAGTCCCCCCGCGCCCTCGGCGTCGTCCTCACCGCTCTCGCCCTCGGCGCCGCCGCCCCCGCCGCGACGGCCGAACCGGCGGCTCCGGCCGCCCCGGCCGCGACCGTCGTCAAGGTCGGCACCGCCAAGCAGCTCC
The DNA here is from genome assembly GCF_055575755.1 of Kitasatospora sp. NPDC034035. Taxonomy (NCBI): domain Bacteria; kingdom Bacillati; phylum Actinomycetota; class Actinomycetes; order Kitasatosporales; family Streptomycetaceae; genus Kitasatospora; species Kitasatospora sp. NPDC034035. Next base: position 73,815 of record NZ_JBVISA010000007.1, read on the forward strand.
AGGCCGCCCTCGCGGCCGCCGCGCCCGGCCAGACCATCCAGCTCGCCGACGGCACCTACTCCGGCAGCTTCAAGGCCACCGCGCCCGGCACCGCCGCCGCCCGGATCACCCTGACCGGCTCGGCCAAGGCCGTGCTCACCACCCCGACCGGCGGCGGCTACGGCCTCCACCTCGACGGCGCGAGCTACTGGACCGTGCACGGCCTGACCGTCACCGGCGCCCAGAAGGGCATCGTGGCGGACGCCGCGAACTACGTGGTGCTGGACGACGTCACGGTCCACCACACCACCATGGAGGGCGTGCACTTCCGCAACTCCAGCGCCCACGGCACGCTGCGCGACTCGCGCGTCCACGACACCGGCCTGGCCCGGGACGGCCTGGGCGAGGGCGTCTACGTCGGCACCGCCAACACCCTCTCCGACCGCAGCGACCACGTGCAGATCGTCGGCAACACCTTCGGCCCGAACATCGGCGCCGAGAACGTCGACCTCAAGGAGGGCACCACCGGCGGCCTGGTCTCCGGCAACTCCTTCGACGGCGACGGCCTCACCGGCCGCAACTACGACGACTCCTGGGTCGACGTGAAGGGCAACGGCTACGTCATCGAGAACAACACCGGCAGGCGCACCACCGATGACGGTTTCCAGACCCACAGCGTCCGGCCGGGCTGGGGCTGCGGCACGGTCTTCCGGGGCAACCACTCCGACCTCACCGGCGCCACCGGAGCGGACCGGTACGCGATCGACGTGACCGACTACGACGCCGCGACGTGCACGGTGACGATCGGCGCGGGCAACACCGTCACCGGGGGCCGGGGCCTGGTGAACCCCGGCGTCCCGGTGGGGTAGCCGCTGTACCTCTGGGTCGGAGGGGCGGGAGGCGGAGGGGTCGGGGGTCGGGGGTCGGGAGGAAGCTGCTACAGCTCGCCGAGCGGAACGTTCGGGTCGGCCAGCGCCTTGGAGTCCACCACCCGCCCCGAGCGGACCAGTTCGCGGATCGGGTCGGTGACGTCCCAGACGTTGACGTTCATCCCCGCGCGCACCCGGCCGCCGGACAGCCAGAACGCGATGAACTCGCGGGTGGCCGGGTCGCCGCGGAAGACCACCTGGTCGTAGCCGTCCGGCTCGACGTAGCCGACGTACTCCATGCCGAGGTCGTACTGGTCCGTGAAGAAGTAGGGGACCCGGTCGTACACCGCGTCCGGCTGTCCGAGCAGTGCGCGGGCGGCGGTCTGCGGCTGGTTGAGGGCGTTGGCCCAGTGCTCGACCCGGATGTGCCGGCCGAACAGCGGGTGGTAGGCGTTGGCGACATCGCCGGCCGCGTACACGTCCGGGTCCGAGGTGCGCAGGTGCCGGTCGGTCTTGATGCCGTTGTCGACTTCCAGTCCGGCCGCCTCGGCGAGCCCGGCGGCGGGGGCGATGCCGATGCCGACCACCACCGCGTCGGCCGCCACCGTCGTCCCGTCGGCGAGCTTCACCCCGTTCACCGTGCCGCCGTCGCCGGTCAGTTCGGCCACCTTGACGCCGAAGCGCAGGTCCACGCCGTGGTCCCGGTGCAGGTCGGCGAAGACCTGGGCGACCTCCCGGCCGAGCACCCGCAGCAGCGGCAGTTCGAGCGCCTCCAGCACCGTCACCTCGGCGCCCGCCTGGCGGGCCGCGGCCGCCACCTCCAGGCCGATCCAGCCCGCGCCGATCACCACGATCCGGGCGCCCGGCCGCAGCACCGCCTTGATCCGGTCGCTGTCGTCGACCCGGCGCAGGTAGAGCACGCCGTCCTGGTCGGCGCCCGGCACCGGCAGGCGGCGCGGCACCGAGCCGGTGGTCAGCAGCAGCTTCGCGTACTCCACCCGGCCGTCGTCGGCGAGCGTCACGGTGTGCCCGGCCGGGTCGATCGAGGACACCGCCGTGCCCAGGCGCAGCGTGACGTCGTGCTCGGCGTACCACTGCGGCGGGTGGACGTAGATCTTCTCCCGGGGCGTCTTGCCCAGCAGGTAGCCCTTGGACAACGGCGGCCGCTCGTACGGGCGCTCGTGCTCCTCGCCGATCAGGACGATGCGGCCCTCGTACCCGGCCTCGCGCAGCGCCTCGGCGGCCTTCGCGCCGCCCAGGGACGCGCCGACGATGACGATCGGGCGGTCCTGCCCGCCGCCCGCCCCGGTGCTGCCGCCGGTTCCGGTGGTGCCGCTGTCCGTGCCCGCCATGCTCGACTCCTCGTTCTCCGGCCGTGGATCCGGGGTCAGCCTGCCGCCGTCCGGGTGGTGTGTCGAGGCCGCGCCGGGCGCGCCGCGCCTCGCCCGCCCGTACGGGTGAACGCGGGGTCGGGGTGGACGACCGGCCCTATGGCGTCATCGCGTCCCTGACCAGTGCGGTGTCGGTGAACTGCTCGAAGCGGACGATCCGGCCGCCGCGCACGGTGAAGTGGTGGGCGACCCGGACCGCGAGCGGTTTTCCGGTGGTCTTGTGGACGGCCGTGTAGCGGGCCAGGACCACGACGTCCTCGCCGTCCACCACGTAGGTGTCGTCGTGCGCGGTCCAGTTGTCCCACTCGGCGGCCAGCCGCTCCATCACGTTGGCGGTGACGCCCTTCGGGGTGCGGTGGGTGCCGGCCAGCGGGAAGCCGGCCATCTCGGTCCACTCGACGTCCTCCGCGAGCGTGGCGCGCAGCGCGGCCAGGTCGCCCCGGGCGGAGGCCAGGTACTGGCGGCGGACCACGTCGGCGGGGGCGGCGGACTCGGCGAAGGTGGCGACGTCCCTGGGGATCTCGATCATCGCGTGCTCACCCCCACGCCATCTCGCCCATGACGACCTTGGTGCCGATGTCCACCGCGATCCGCAGCCCCAGCTCCGGGAAGCGCCGCTCCAGGCCCTCCTTGGCGGCGGCCGCGTCCGCGGCCCGGCCGATCTCGGTCTCGAAAGCCCGCAGGTAGGCGCGGGTGTGGTCGACGGCGTTCAGGTCGGTCGGCGCGCCGGCGACCCGGTGGCCGGCCGCCACCCAGGTCGGATGGAGCGCCTCGATACCGTCCAGCAGGTCGATCCAGGCGGCCCGTTGGGCGGAGCTGGGGGTGTCGGCCGTCCACACGTGCAGGCCCTCGAAGAGCAGGACCCCGCCGAGCACGGCGCGGTGGTGGTGCTGCCAGAGGTAGTGCCGGTCCGGCAGGTGGAAGTCGGCGCCGCGCACCTCGAACCGGTGGCCCTCGAAGACGATTTCGTCCCCGGCCAGCACCTCGGGCCGCACCAGCCGGGTGGGCAGCTCGGGGCCCAGGTGGGACCAGGCGCGCAGCTTGGCGTCGAACGTCTCCTGGATGTGCTCGACCGTCGAGGGGGTGGCCAGGAACCGGGCCTGCGGGAAGGCGTCCTGGACCTCCTGGGCGCCGAAGTAGAAGTCCGGGTCGCCGTGGCTGACGAACACGGTGGTCAGCCGCTTGCCGCCGGCCCTGATCCGCTCGACCAGACGGCGGCCGTCGGACCGGGTGAACCCGGCGTCCACCAGCATGGCGTGCTGCGGGCCGGTGACCAGGACGGAGGTCTTGTTGAGCGAGCTGTCGGGGCTGTCGATGATCTCGAAGTCGAGTGCGCTCACGTTGGACTTCCTTCCTCGGGCCGGGCACGCCTCGCGGCCAGCATCGGCGCTCGGCACGGCTCCCGCATCCGGAAGGTGTCGGCGCCAGGCACGGGGTCCGGCCTAGGCGCGGGTCCAGAGCGTGAGGTCGCTGCTGGTGGCCACCGCGAGGGTCCGGCCGGTGGGGGAGAAGCCGGTGGCGCGCAGGGTGGACCAGCCGGAGTTGAAGACGTGCCACCAGCACTCGCCGTGCTCGCCCTGCCACGGGCCCCGGCCGGTCGCGAGCAGCACCCGGTGGTGCGGCCACTCCGGGGCGGTGACCTCGACGTGCCAGCCGCCCTCGGCGCCGGTGTGCAGGCCGCCGCCCCACGTCCCGGCTACCGGGATCCGTACGTCCGAGACCTGGCCGAGGCCGGGGCAGCAGAGGTCCGGGCCGTCCGGGTCGTCCTCCGGGTCGTAGTCGCGCGCCACCTTGAGGCCCGTCACGGCGTCGAACAGGCCGTGCCCGCCGGACGAGACGGTCAGCACCAGGTCGTGCCCGCTCTCCGGGTGGACGGCGAAGCCGATGCCGAGCAGCCCGCCGACCGGGATCAGCCCCCGGCCGACCGGGCGCCACGGCTCCGGCGGGGCGGTCACCTCGGCGGCCAGGATCCGGTCCCGGAGGTGCTGCTGGTACGGGGTCAGGGCCATGCCACTGATCATCCCACCCGCCGGCCGACCCTACTGTGCCGGGCCCAGCCGCAGCACCGCCAGCGCCCCCAGCGCGGTGGCGGCGGCGAGCGGCAGCCACAGCGCGCCCGGACCGGCGGCCAGCAGGGCCGTCACCACCGCCGGCGCGGCCGCCCGGCCCACGCCCATCGACAGCTCCCAGCGGGCCAGCGCCCGCCCCAGCAGGTGCGGCGGGGCGACCGCCGCGACCAGCGCGGTACCCGAACCGGTGTAGAGGATCTCGCCCAGCGTGTACAGCACCGAGACCACCGCGATGCCCGCCGTCCCCGGGGTGCCGCCCAGCGCCCCGGCCCCCCAGAAGCCCAGGTACGAGACCGCCAGCAGTGCCCCCGAGGCCGCCAGCACAGCGCGCCGCGAACGGTCCGCCAAGCGCAGCACCAGCGCCAGCTGCAGGGCGATCACCAGCACCGTGTTGCCCACGAACAGGCCCGAGGACCACGCCGGGGAGGCGTGCAGGTGCAGCACCAGCAGCGCGGGCAGCGCCACCTCCAGCACGTCGAAGCAGAACGCGTACGGCAGATTGGCGAGGCTCAGCAGACTGATCCGGCGCAGTGGCGCGCGCCGCTCCCGGGGACCGTCGTGCGCCGCCTTCGGCGCACCCTCCTGGCGGGCCCGCACCCGCAGCGAGGCCACCAGTGCGGCGGCGACCAGGCAGGCCGCGCCCGTCACCCCGGCCAGCAGCCGGATCGCGCTCGCCCCGCCGCTCACCGCCACGGTGGCCAGCAGCGCGCCCAGGCCCAGCCCCGCGTTGCGCACCGACCGCCCGGCGGCGAGCGCCGCGTCCCGCAGCCGTCCGTCGGTCAGCGTGCTCACCACCGCGGCGTGCGTCGTCGGCCAGGACTGGCTGCCCACCCCGAACAGCACCGCCGCCGCCGTGAACCCCGGCAGGCCGTCCGCGAGCAGCAGCGTCAGCGCGCCCGCCGCCCGCAGCAGCAGGGTGACGGCCGCGGGCAGGGTCCGGGCGCCACGGTCGATCCAGCGGCCGGTCAGCGGCACCACCAGCAGGCCCGCGACCATCCCGGCCGACAGCGCCAGCCCGACCGCCCCCGCGCCCAGGTGCAGCACGCCGACCCCGTACAGCAGCAGGAACGGTCGCAGCATGCCGCCGCCCACCGCGTCCACCGCCAGCGCGACGGCGTACCGGGGCCCGCCGGCGGCGGTCAGCAGGCTCAGCAGCGCGGACGGGCCCCGGCGGCCCGCACCGATCGGCGGGGCGGGCGGCTCCCCGCCGCGGACGGCGGCGTGGTCATGGACGGACTTCTCCTGAATCAGGCTCATGGCCGGTACCGTCCGCCCCGGCCGGGCCGCCTGGCACGCCGATTGACGGTTCCCGTCAATCGGGGGCGGACGTGGCGGCACGGGGTGACAGGATCTGCCGCGTGAGTGAGCGAAGCGAGGCAGGCATATGAGTGTGACCATCGACATCACCGGCTTGTCCGACGAACGCCTGCTCTTCACGCCCTCCCCGCTCGCCGAGCTGAACGCCATGCTGCACGTCCTCGCCGAGCCCGCGCACCACCCCGCGCTGCACGGCTGGGCGAGCAGCACCACCGCCGCGATCCCGCCGGAGCTGGCCGAGCGGCTCCTGGAAGCCGACTTCCTGTGGCGCTCCTCGCGCGCCGACTTCCTCGTCCCCGGCCTGCCCGGCGCCACCCTCGCCGAGGAACTCGACGCCGTCGACCGGATCGACGACGAGCTGTACGTCACCGGCGCCCTCATCACCACCTGCGGCTCCTCCCGGCTCAACCGCCGGACCGCCTCCCCGCTCACCGACCCCGCCGCCAACGAGCTCGCCCGCGACCTCGCCCTCGCCCGCGGCCCCCGGCAGGCCGCCTTCGCCGACCGGCTGCTCGCCGACCCGCCCGCCGTCCGGGCACTGGTACGGCGAATGCTGGAGGACTGCGTGCCGGCCTTCTTCGCCGACGCCTGGCAGCGCGTCCTGCCCGACCTCGCCGCCGACGCCCGGCGCAAAGCCGACCTGCTGGCCCGCCGGGGCCTCGGCGAAACACTCGCCGCCCTCTCACCGTCCGTCACCCTCGACCAGGGCGACGGGCGGCGGCGGATCGTCATCGACAAGCTGCAGGACTCCACCGCCGGCGCCGCCGACAGCGGAGGCGTCACCTTCATCCCCACCGCCTTCGGCCGCCCCCACCTCCTGGTCGTCTACGCCCCCGGCTGGCGGCCCGTCCTGCAGTACCCGACCGCCGAACCCGGCCTGCCCGAGCCGGTCTCACTCGCCCTCGTCCAGCAGCGCCTGGAGGCGCTCGCCCACCCCGTCCGGCTGCGCCTCGCCCGCACCATGGCCCGTGGCCCGCACACCACCGTCGAACTGGCCTCCGCCTGGCATCTCACCGCGCCCGAGGTCTCCCGCCACCTGGCCGTGCTGCGGAAGGCCGGGCTGCTCACCACACAGCGGCGCGGGCGGTACATGCTCTACCAGCTCGACCTGGCGGGCAGCGCCCGGCTCGGTTCGGACTTCCTGGAGGCGGTGCTCCGGTGACCCGGCGCGCGGCACGGGAACGGCGGCACGACGGCAGCGGCCGTGCGGGAACAGCGGGCAGGGGGAACGCGTTCGTCCGGGCATGACCGACGACGCTGCCGCCTCCTCCGGCTCCTCCGGCTCCTCGCCCGAGATCCTCCGCTACGCCGCCTTCGCCACCCGCCCCGAGGGCGGCAACCCGGCGGGCGTGGTGCTCGACGCCACCGGGCTGACCGATCCGCGGATGCTCGCCATCGCCGCCGAGATCGGCTACTCGGAGACCGCCTTCCTCACCGCCGGCCCGGCCGAAGGGGCGTACCGGGTACGGTACTTCAGCCCGCTCGCGGAGGTGCCGTTCTGCGGGCACGCGACGGTCGCCGCCGCCGTCGCCCTTGCCGAGCACATCGGCCCCGGGCGGTACGCCTTCGCGACGGCCGCCGGGGACGTCCCGGTCGAGGTCGAGCGCGGCACCGACGGACTGCTGCGGGCCACCCTCACCAGCGTCGAACCGAAGGTCGAGGAGGTCACCGCGGCCGATGTCGAGGAGGCGCTCGCCCTGCTCGGCTGGGCCGCCGCCGACCTGGACCCGGCCCTGCCGCCGCGCATCGCCTACGCCGGTGCCCGGCACCTCGTCCTCGCCGCCGGCACCCGCGAGCGGCTGGCCCGCCTCGACTACGACTTCGACGGCCTGGCGGACTACATGCGGGCCCGCGACCTGACCACCCTCCAACTCGTCCGGCGCGAGACGCCCGAGGTCTACCACGTCCGCGACCCCTTCCCGGTCGGCGGCGTGGTCGAGGACCCGGCCACCGGCGCCGCCGCGGCCGCGTTCGGCGCGTACCTGCGGGAGCTGGGCGCGGTGGCGGCCCCGACGGTCCTGACGCTGCACCAGGGCGAGGACCTGGGCCGCCCGGGCGTGCTGCGGGTCGAACTGCGGGCGGAGGACGCCCGCGTGCGGGTCTCGGGTACGGCGGTGGCGATGCCGTGATGGCGATGCGGTGAGGCCGGGGGCCGGGGCCGTCAGGGCGAGGGCTGCGGCAGGACCTGCCCGCCCTCGCCCGCGGCTCCTCGAAGTCGGCCAGGTAGCGGTGGAACAGCTTCTCGCCGACGGTCACGCGTTGGCGCCCGCCTGGCCGTTCCGTACGGCGAGGCGGCGCTCCAGCGTCGCCCGGTGTCGCCGGCCGCGGGGGATCCGCCCGCCGCGGTGGTGGCGGGCAGCGCCCGTGCGGCAGACGACACCAGGACGGGCGTCACTCCGCCGGATCGATCCGGTAGCCCCCGCGGGCCGAGTGGAGGGTGAGCGCCTCGACCGGGCAGAAGTCCACCGCCTCGGTCAGCTCATCCGTCAACTCGGCGCCGCCGTCCGCGTATTCGGCCAGCGGCGCGGCGAGCCCGTCCGCGCCGAGGGCCAGCGAGTCGGGTGCGCTGCGAGCGCACATTCCGGAGCCGATACAGCGGTCCCGGTCGACCCGGACGATCACCGGTTCGGTGTCGGCCCGGCCCGTCACCAGCTCACCCGCAGGGAGTTCGGGCTGCGCGTGAGCAGGCCGCGCCGCCAGTCGATCCGTTCGGCCGCGTCCGCCATCCGCAGGGCGGGCAGCCGGCGGGCCAGTCGGTGCAGGGCGAGCTCCAGCTCCATCCGGGCCAGCCAGGCGCCCAGGCAGTGGTGCGGCCCGGCCCCGAAGGTCAGCATCGGCGCGGCCAGCGGGGAGAACAGCTCGGTGCGCAGGTCCCCGGTGAAGACGTCCGGGTCGTGGTTGGCGGCGGCCGTGTCGGCGGCGACCACGTTGCCGGCCGGGATGACCACCCCGCCGATCTCCACCTCCTCGACGGTGCGCCGCATCAGTCCGGGCATGTGCTCGTGGGCGTCGCCGAGCGGGACGGCGCGCAGCAGCTGCTCGGTCGCGGCGGCGGCGCTGGTCTCGTCGGAGGCGAGCTGCTGCCAGGCCTCGCGGCCGTCGGCGAGCAGGTAGACCAGGGCGTTGCCGAGGCTGGTCATGGTGGTCTCGTGGCCGGCCACGACCAGGCCGATGACCAGCGCGACCAGCTGCGCCTCGGTGATCGAGCCGTCCTCGGCGGCGGCCGCGAGCAGGCCGCTGACCAGGTCGTCACCAGGCTCGGCCCGCCGCTCGGCGATCACCTCGGCGCCGAAGGCGGAGAACTCGGTCATCGCGGTGCCGATCGCCTCGGCGGTGTAGGCCGTGGTGGAGAGCGCGTGGTCGCTCCAGTGGGCGAGCCGCTTGGTGTCCAGGTTGTCCAGGCCCATCAGTCGGCTGATCACCGCGACCGGCAGCGGCCGGGTGTAGGCGGCGACGATGTCGGCGGGGGAGCCGTGGTCGATCAGCTCGTCGATGAGCGACTCGACGACGGATGCCACCCACGGCTTCCAGCGGGCTATCGCGCGCGGGGTGAAGGCCCGCTGCACGGTGCGGCGCAGCCGCTGGTGCTCGGTGCCGTCGATGTTCAGCATGCTCTGCGGGTCGTCCAGGATGTTGGGCGTGACCGTGACCGGCGGCGCGTCCGGCGCGTAGAGCGGGGCGCGGCCCAGGCGCGGGTCCGTCAGCACCTGCCGCACGTCGGCGTGCCGGCTGACCAGCCAGACCGGCGTGCCGGTGGGCAGCGCGGCGAGCCGGGGCGGGCCGGGCTCCAGGTGGCGCAGGCAGTGCAGCGGGGGAAGCGGGGCGGTGCCGGTTCCGGCACCGGTCGCACTGTTCTCGGTGGACATCCGTACTCCAGACTCCAGGGCGGGGCCGCGGGGGCGGTCCGACGGGGGGTGGTCCGAGGATGGTGCGGGGGACGGGTGGTGCGGCCGGCTGGCGGCTCGACACGGGCCGGGACTGGGTAGGGCATCTGCTGGGGAGGCTGCGGGGAGGCGCGACATGTGCGGGGGCGTACGGTCGGTACGCGCCCGGCACGGGCGCGCGGTGGCGCGCCGCCGGGTGGGGCGGGTGTGCTGAGCGTGGTCGCGTGGACCGTCTCTGCTACGACCGTACGTGGGCCGTAGGGCGCCCGTCTGCGGCACTTCCAGCCAACACCGATGCTTTCCGGGCAGTTCGAGGCGCGCTGACGAGCGCTCAGCGCCGTCCGTGCGCCCCCGCCTGAGCGGCCGTGCCGGGCGGGGGCCGGGCGGCCGCCGGATAGGTCGGCGGGTAGGCCGCCGGCATGTGCCACCTGAGGTGCCGTGAGGTGCCGTGAGGTTCCGTGACGTACCGCGGCGTCGGCTGACACGCCGTCGGCACGCGCGGTGAGGCGGATCACGCCGGATCGCCCCCCGCTCCGCCGGCGGCCGGCGGAGCGGGCGCTACGCTTCGTGGGCAGTGCTTCTGCAGTCCTTCTGCAGTCGTGTCGTCGCAGGTCACGCCGGTGCGGAGCGGCATCGGCCGACGGAGGTGGAATCGGATGGCCCAGCAGGTCAAGGCAGTCATCGCGCGTGCCAAGGGCGCGCCCGTGGAGGTGACCACGATCGTGGTGCCGGACCCCGGTCCGGGCGAGGCGGTGGTCCGGATCCAGGCTTGCGGCGTCTGCCACACCGACCTCCACTACCGCGAGGGCGGCATCAACGACGAGTTCCCGTTCCTGCTCGGCCACGAGGCCGCGGGCATCGTGGAGTCGGTCGGCGAGGGCGTCACCGAGGTCGCGCCCGGCGACTTCGTGGTCCTCAACTGGCGTGCGGTGTGCGGCCAGTGCCGTGCCTGTCGGCGCGGGCGCCCGCAGTACTGCTTCGACACCCACAACGCCAAGCAGAAGATGACGCTGCTGGACGGCACCGAGCTGTCCCCGGCCCTGGGCATCGGCGCGTTCGCCGAGAAGACCCTGGTCGCGGCCGGCCAGTGCACCAAGGTCGACCCGGCGGCCGAGCCGGCCGTCGCCGGCCTGCTGGGCTGCGGCGTGATGGCGGGCCTCGGCGCCGCGATCAACACCGGCAACGTCGGCCGCGGCGACTCGGTCGCCGTCATCGGCTGTGGCGGTGTCGGCGGCGCGGCCGTGATGGGCTCCCGGCTGGCGGGCGCGGCGAAGATCATCGCCGTCGACATCGACGACCGCAAGCTGGAGACCGCCCGCACGCTCGGCGCCACCCACACCGTCAACTCCCGCACCACCGACCCCGTCGAGGCCATCCGCGAGCTGACCGGCGGCAACGGCGCGGACGTCGTCGTCGAGGCGGTCGGCCGGCCCGAGACCTACCGGCAGGCGTTCTACGCCCGCGACCTGGCCGGCACCGTCGTCCTGGTGGGCGTGCCGACCCCGGAGATGACGCTGGAGCTCCCGCTGCTCGACGTCTTCGGCCGCGGCGGCGCCCTGAAGTCCTCCTGGTACGGCGACTGCCTGCCCTCGCGGGACTTCCCGATGCTCATCGACCTCTACCTCCAGGGCCGCCTGGACCTGCGCGCCTTCGTCACCGAGACCATCGAACTCGACGCGGTGGAGCAGGCCTTCGAGCGCATGCACCAGGGCGACGTCCTCCGCTCGGTGGTGACCCTGTGACCTCTGAGGCCCGTGTCGACCGGCTGGTGACCGCCGGGACCTTCGAGCTCGACGGCGGCAGCTGGGAGGTGGAGAACAACGTCTGGATCGTCGGCGACGACGAGGAGGCGGTGGTGATCGACGCCGCGCACGACGCGGCGGCCATCGAGGCGGCGCTCGGCGGCCGCCGGCTGCGGGCGATCGTCTCCACGCACGCGCACAACGACCACATCGACGCGGCCCCGGCCCTCGCGGCCCGCACCGGTGCGCCGATCCTGCTGCACCCGGACGACCTGCCGCTGTGGAAGCTCACCCACCCAGACCGCCTCCCGGACGGCGAACTGGCCGACGGGCAGCGGATCGAGGTGGCCGGCACGGAGCTGACCGTGCTGCACACCCCGGGGCACGCCCCGGGCGCGGTCTGCCTGTACGCGCCCGACCTGGGCACGGTCTTCACCGGCGACACCCTCTTCCAGGGCGGCCCGGGCGCGACCGGCCGGTCGTTCTCGCACTTCCCGACCATCATCGACTCGATCCGCGAGCGCCTGCTGACGCTCCCGGCGGACACGGTGGTGCGGACCGGCCACGGCGACCCGACCACCATCGGCGTCGAGGCCCCGGCCCTGCCGGAGTGGATCGCCCGCGGACACTGACGCGCCGCGGGCCCTGACGCGCTGCGGGCCCTGAAGCGCACGCCGGCCGTCGACTCGTCGGCCCGTACGGCGTACGGCCCCCGGGGCTTGATCGTTCCCCGGGGGCCGTACGATCGCGATCATGGCCCATGACCCGCGCGACCTCGACGACGCCATGCTCGCCTTCTGGCGTGAGCGGCACATCTCCACCCTGACCACCATCCGCCCGGACGGCACGCCGCACGTGGTGCCGGTCGGTGTGACGTTCGAGCCGGAGACGGCGACCGCCCGGGTGATCACCAGCCGCACCAGTCGCAAGGCGCTCAATGTCGCGCAGGCGGGGCCTCAGGGCCTGCGGGTCGCGGTCTGCCAGGTGGACCGGGCGCGGTGGGCGACCCTGGAGGGCGTCGCGGTCGTCCGGGACGAGCCCGAACAGGTGGCCGAGGCCGAGCGGCGCTATGCCGAGCGCTACCGCCAGCCGCGGGTCAACCCGGACCGGGTGGTCATCGAGATCACCGTGGACCGCGTCCTCGGCCGGGGCTGAGACGCCCTTCAGCGGAACAGCCGTTCTCATTTCCGAGAACGGCCGTTCTCGCGCGGGTCGACTCGCGGGTCGACTCGCGGGCCTATCCGCGGGCCTACCTGCGGGTCGACTCGTCGACGTGGAGGGTGAAGACGTCCGGGCGGGCGTAGTGGCCGACGGGGTCGAAGTCGAAGCGGGCGCGCGCCAGATCGTCGAGGTCGAGTTCGGCGGACAGGATGCCCTCGCCGTCCCGCAGCGGGCCGGCCAGGACCTCGCCGAGCGGGGAGACGATGACCGAGCCGCCGCCGATCAGGACGGTGTCGGGGGCGTCGCCCTGGACCGGGTGGAGGTCGGGCGGGAGGGCGTCGCGGCGCAGGTACTGGCAGGCGCTGAGGACGAAGCAGCGCCCCTCCAGCGCGACGTGCCGCATGGTCACCTGCCAGGCGTCGCGGGCGTCCACGGTCGGTGCGCACCACAGGTCGACGCCCTTGGCGTACATCGCCGTGCGGAACAGCGGCATGTAGTTCTCCCAGCAGATCGCCGCCCCCAGGCGGGCCCTGCCGGTGTCGACGACCGTGAGGGTGGAGCCGTCGCCCTGACCCCACAGGTAGCGTTCCGCCGCGGTCGGCATCAGCTTGCGGTGCAGCCCCAGGTAGCCGTCGGGGCCGAAGAACAGGGCGACGCAGTACAGGGTGGCGCCGCGCCGCTCCACCGCGCCGACCACCGCGTGGCAGCCCAGTTCCCGGGTGAGGGCGGCCAGCGCGTCGACCTCCGGACCGGGGACGGTGACGGCGGAGGCGTGGTAGCGGCGGAACAGCTCGCGGCCGGCCGGGGTGCGGTCGCCGACGCTGACGCCGAAGTCCAGGCCCTTGGGGTAGCCGCCGAGGAACGCCTCGGGCAGCACGACGACCTCGGCCCGGTGGCCCAGGACGGCTTCGCGGATCAGCTCCTCGGCGCGGGCCAGCGCGCCCGGCGTGTCGAACAGCCGGGCGGCCGCCTGCACCACGGCGGCGGTCACGGTGGTCACGGCCGGCGCACCTCGACGGTCAGCGAGCCCTGCAGCAACTCGGCCTTGGTCCGGGCCTGAGCGGCGTCCGCCGCACCCACGACGATCGCCCCGTGCCGGTCGAGGTTGGAGGTGACGGGGTGGATGCGGGTGCCGACCGCCAGGGTGCAGGTGGCGGCCAGCACCGAGGGGTCGTCGGCCACCTCGGACCAGCCGCCGACCGAGGTGACGACGCCGGCGGGAGGGGCCAGGAAGCGTACGGCGGCGCCCCGCGTGGCGCGCGCCGGTACACCGGCGGGGGGCGTGCCGAGGAGGTCGTCCAGCCAGTGCCCGTAGAGCTCGAGCTCCGGGTGGCACCACTCCAGCATCGCGTGGATCCAGTCCCCGCCCTGGCGGGCGTGGACCTCGCCGAGCACGACACCCGACCCGGTGACCCAGCACTCGACGTGGAAGTGGCCGCGCCGCAGGCCGATCGCCCGGAGCGCCGCCGTCACGGTGGAGACGACCTCGGCCTCGTCGTCGTCGCCGAGCGCGGTGGGCATCGTGTGGCCCATCTCCACGAACCCGCCGGGGGCGAGCGCTTTCTCGGTGACGGCGAGGACGTGGGGAGTGCCCTGCGTGAACAGGCCCTCCACGCTGAACTCGCGGCCGTGCACGAACTCCTCGACCAGGGCCAGGCCGTCGGCGTCCCGGGCGTCCCGGAAGGCGGCGGCCATCGCGGCCGGGTCCGAGACCCGGCTCACTCCCTCGCTGCTGGAGCCCCGGCGGGGTTTGACCACCACGTCGGGTCCGTGCTCCCGCAGGAAGTCCGTGGCCTCCTCCGCGGACGCGCAGACCGTCAACTCCGGCTGCCGGAAGCCGTGGCGGCGCAGGTGCTCGCGGCACTCGTCCTTCGTCCGGACGAGTCGCACCGCCTCGGGCGGGTTGCCCGGGACGCCGAGGAGCGCGGCGACCGAGGCCACGCTGACGGCGGCGTACTCGCGGTAGCCGACGACCGCGTGCACGGGGGAGTGCCGGGCGTAGGCGGCGGCCCAGTCCTGGCAGGCCGACGCGTCGGCGAAGTCCAGTTCGTGGACCTCGTCGGCCAGGGCGGTGAGCTCCGGTGCGGCCGCGAGGTTCTCCCGGGTGTCGGTGAGGACGACGCGGACGCCGCGCTTGCGGAACTGGTCCATCGCGCGGTCGCAGATGTCACGGACGAAGCCGGACTCCCTGGGTGCCGCGCCCCCGAGTACCAGCACGGTCGGCATCGCGGTCTCCTTCTGTCGTGGTTGCGGGGTCGGTCGAGGCACTGGGGCCGGTCGAGGTTGCGGGATCGGTCGAGGTGGCGGCCGGAGCGGTGGTCGCGGCGGGGGAACGCCGGGGCCGGGCCTCGAGCCGGGTGAACAGCACGGCGAGCGCCACCAGCGCCGTGATCAGCACCGCGCTGAGCGGTCTGAACCGGTCGCCGAACAGCACCTGCGCCAGGTACGTCAGTCCGGGCAGGGTGGTGAGCAGCACCATGGTGATCACCGGGGGGCAGCGCTGCGCGCCGATCTGGAGCAGGTACAGCGGGACGACCACCCCCGCCACCGCCGCCAGCGAGGCCGCGCCGAGCGACAGCCCGTGGCCCGTCGGGCCGCCCTGGGCCGCGAGGAGCACGCCGGCCAGCAGGTAGGTGAGGTGGAAGCGGTGGGCCGTCACCACCACCGGGTCCACCTTGAGGTCGCCCAACTTCCGTGAAACGGTCGCCAGATGGGCCGCGCCGAAGCCGGAGAGCACCGCCAGCAGGCCGCCGCCGAGGACCTCCGGTCCGATCGCCGCCGTCTCGCCGGACCGGGTGCAGGCGGCCACCGCCAGCGACACCGCGAGCAGCGCGCCCGCCCGGAGCCAGCCCGCGCGGCCCGGGCCGCCGGCGCCCCGGGCCGCGCCGAGGACGGCGACGGCGAGCGGGCCGACGCCGGCCATGAGGCTTGCGGCCAGTGCGGCGGGCACCCAGGCCAGCGCCACGAAGTAGCCCAGGAAGGTCAGTGCGCTCGCCAGGTTCATCTGGACCAGCAGCCGTCTGACCTCGCGGTCGGCGAGCGCTCCCCGGTGCTTGCCGCGCAGCACGGTGGTCAGGGTGAACACCACCGCGGTGGCGAGGAACGCCAGGCAGGAGAAGAGCAGGCTGCCGGCCGGGTCGAGCCGGCCGGAGAGGAAGCCCTCCGTCCCGGCCTGGAGCAGGACGGAGAGGGCGATGAGCGCGATCGGCACCGGCGGTCAGTCCTGTTCGGCGAGGCGGTAGAGGGCTCCGCTGTCCTCCAGGTCGTGGATGACGCCGAGCGAGTTCAGCAGCAGGTGCTCGTCCTCGTGGACCAGGTAGGCGATGCCGCTGGCGCCGGTGGTGAGGTACCGGTCGAGGATGGGCTGCCCGATCTCGGGCAGCCGGTCGATGCTGTGGAAGCCGGGCAGGCGGCGCAGGATGCGGGCGCCGTCCACGGCCAGCAGCTTCCCCGGGCGGTCGGAGCGGAGGAAGACCTTGGCGACCGACCGGGCCGCCGTGTAGGGGAGTTCGAGGCGCAGCGCGAACTCCTCGGGGCGCAGGAAGCGCTCCACGACGAGGTGCTGGTGGCTGTATCCGAAGGCCGCGTGGTACGGGTCCGGAGCCAGCGAGGGGCCCATGACGCGGGAGTTGACCTCGACCAGGCGCGGTCCGGCCGGGGTCAGCATGACCTCGGTGTGGGCGGCCCCCTCCCGGATGCCCAGGGCGTCGAGGCAGTCCAGCACGTAGCCGACCAGCTCCGCCTCCGCCGCGTCGAGCTGCGGCCGGGAGATGATGTGGCGCAGCACCGGGGCGCCGTCGATGTGGTCGATGCGCTCCGCGTACACCTCGCTCACCAGGTGGCGGCCGTCGATGCTCACGGTGTTCACGATGTACTGGGTGCCGGTCAGGAACTCCTGGACGAGGACGTCGTCGTTGACCTCGCCCATCAGGTTCTGCCGGTCGACGATCGCGCGGAAGGCCGTCAGGGCCGTCTCCGGGTCGGGCGAGATGGTGCAGCCGTCGCTGCCGGCGCTGTCGCGCGGCTTGAC
Source organism: Kitasatospora sp. NPDC034035 (assembly GCF_055575755.1). NCBI lineage: Bacteria > Bacillati > Actinomycetota > Actinomycetes > Kitasatosporales > Streptomycetaceae > Kitasatospora > Kitasatospora sp. NPDC034035. The sequence goes on from NZ_JBVISA010000007.1 coordinate 90,257, forward strand.
CATCACGGGGTAGCTGTCCCAGCGGGCGAGCAGGTCGGTCAGCTCGGCTTCGTCGCGGACCGATCCGGTGCGCGCGGCGGGCACGCCGGCCTGCTCCAGGGCCCGGACCATCAGCTCCTTGTCGCGGCGGGCCGCGGCCTGCTCGGGCCGGTGGTGCGGCAGTCCGAGCCTGGTGGCGAGCTCGTCGGCGAGCAGGACGCCGTACTCGCTCGCGGCGATGACGGCGGTCGGGCGCAGGCCGCCCAGCACCTCGAGGGTCTTGGCGAGGTCCTCGTGCACCATGGTGCGCGGGGAGCCGTCCGCGTCGTACGCGGCCCGGAGTGACGCGTCGTACAGGTGCAGGCAGTCCGCGCCCTCCTCCCGGAAGGCCTCGGCCAGCGCCTTTCCGGTGGAGACGGGGTTGACGAGGACGAACATCATACGAGCCTTCCGGTGGCGGTGACGGTGGCCTTGACGGTGTTGTTGACCTTGACGGTGTTGTTGACCTTGACGGTGTCGTTGACCTTGACGGAGCCGGTGACCCTGATGGCAGGGGTGGGTGCGTCGTGCGCGGCCCAGAGCAGGTCGGTGGCGATGCCGGTCGCCTGACGGGCCGCGGTGTTCAGGTAGTTGACGATGGCGGCCCGGGGGTGCGAGGCGGCGCCGAGCACCCAGACCCGCTCGGGTTCGCCGGTCCGCGGATCGCACACCCGGAGGCCGGGGGAGATCTCCGGCTCGGTGCCCGTCACGGCGAGGGCCGGGTCGGAGTGGAGCAGCAGGGTGCGGTCCGGGAGTCGGCGCAGGGTCGGCTTGTGGTAGCCGGCCGCGCAGACGATGTGGTCGATGTGTTCGGTGCGGTCGTCCGCCCACCGGACGAGCCACCCGGGGCCGGACTCGGCCGGGGTGACGGCTTCCGGCAGTCGCGGGGCGACCGTCAGCGTGCCCTCGGTGAGGCGTTCGAGCAGCAGTCGGGCGTTGCGGACCGGAATGGAGGAGATGTAGCGGGAGATGACGTGCCGGTACCGTCCGAGCACCGTCCTGCGGGTGTCCGCGGGCCAGGGCGCGGTGCTGTCGTTGATCGCGTCGATGATCTCGGCGATCGCGTCCTGCCACGGGACCTGTCCGGACTCGGCGAGGCGCAGTTCCTCGGCCAGCCGGTCGGCGGGTGCGGTCGCGCCGCTGGTCTGGGCGCGCAGAGCGGCGCCCGATCCGGCCCGGGCCACCGCGGAGACCACCAGGCGGGCTGCTTCGCGGTCGAAGTCCGGTGAGTCCGGGGTGAGTTGACGCCAGGAGGCCGGGTCGAGGACCGAGCTGGCGGGCCGGGTGAGCCGGCTCCGGACGGCGGGCAGTTGTCCGGAGGGCGAGGAGAGCACCACGTGCCGCCCCCGCTGTCCCAGCACGATCGCCGCGTCGATCGCCGCGAGCTTGCTGCCGAGCACCAGGATCCGTGCGCGGGCGGGCAGCCGGCGCAACTGCCCGACGGGGTACGGCGCGGCGGTGAGGTCCGGATGGCCGACGTGCGCGCGGACCAGTTCGGGGACGACCGGCTGGTCGAGGCCGAGGCAGAGGAAGACGTCGGTGCCGGTGAGCCGGGCCCCGTCGTCGAGCGTGACGGTGTGGCCGCCGCCGTCGTCGGGGCCGACGGAGGTGGCTCGTGCGCGGTGGTGGCGGACCCGGATGCCGGCCTGTTCGGCGGCCCGGCGGTACGTCAGGTACCGCTCGCGGCAGTACTGGCCGACGAGGTAGCGGGGGACGAAGTGGTCGCGGTGGACCGGCCAGCCGCGTGCGGCGAGGTACCTCAGCAGATCGGACTCGCCGGTGGGGTCGATCGAGGTGACGTCGACGGAGGTGTTGCAGAGCAGCAGCGGATCGGTGGTGCCGAAGGCCGTTCCCAGCCCGATCGGGTTGGGGTCGACCACCGTGATGGTGCCGATGCCGGGCGTGGTGGCCAGCTGGGTGAACAGGGTCACCCCGCTGGCTCCGCCGCCGACGATGATGGCGTGCTTGTCCATGGGTCAGCCCGCGGTTCGGGTGGCGACGGGCGAGTGCCGGGAGGCCCCGCGCAGCCACGTGGCGAAGGCGGGCGTGTCCAGCAGGTCCGAGTGCCCGCCCGGGAACGTCCGGGACACGAAGCTGCCGGACGTGGCGTCGGCCCACGCGCCGATGCCGTCGGTGGAGGTCAGCGGATCCTCCGCACCGCGGACGGCGAGGATCGGGCAGCTCACCTCACGGACCGTCGAGCCGGTGGACTCCCGCAGCAGCCGCAGGTCCTGCATCGCGGTGTCGATGACGATCTCCCGCCACTCGTCGCCCTCGTCCGGCAGGAGGCCGGGGTCGATGCCCTCCAGGTAGGCGACGGTGTCGGACCGGTGGAGCGTGGGCGGCTCCGGCACCGTCAGCAGGGCCGGTGCGTTCGCGCCGACCACCACCAGGGCGGCGACCTCCGTGCCCAGCTCCGCCAGTTCCCGCGCCGTGGCATGGGCCACGTACGCGCCGAAGCTGTGCCCGACGAGGACCGGCCGTACGGGCCGGCGCCGCTCCACCTGGGCGACGCAGGACCGCACGACCTCCTCGAAGGCGCCCGCTGCCCGGCCGAAGTCCCGGCCGAGCCTTCCCGGGTACCGGGCGAGCCAGGCCGACGGCCCCGACGCGCTCAGCAGTCCGCGGAGTTCGGTGCCGAAGGACCCGGCACCCGGAAAGACGACGACACTCGGACTTTCGGGATCCACCGGTCCCTCTCCTGTTCTTTCAGTGACATGTGGCGGCGGGGCTCACGGGTCAGAGCCCGAGGGCCAGTTCGTCCATCACCATGGCGATGCTGATCAGGCTGAGCCTGAAGTCCCACTTGTCCGCACCGCCCTGGGCCGGCACGGTGTCGAGGCTGCCCGGGACGAAGAGCCCGCTGGCCTCGACCAGGCCCTGCCAGTCGTCCCAGGTCCGGGCGTCGACGACCGACCGCAGGTCGTACGCGGTGAACCCGTGCTTGCCGCGCTGCAGGACGGAATCCGGGACGATTCCCCGGTAGGCCGACTTGAGGCAGGCCTTGCCCTCGAAGTCGACCACCTTGGCGCTGTCGGCGGTCCGCAGCGCGAGGGAGACCACCTCGTTCCCGAGGAACGGGTAGCGGCCCTCGATCGAGTTCTTCATGACCATGGAGTCGCCGTGGTCGCCGAGGAGGTGGCCCGCCAGCTGGACGTAGACGTCGGAGACGGAGCGAAGCTGCATGGGCGAGAGCCGCTTCGCCTCGTCCTCGGAGAACGGGATCAGCCTGGTGCGCCAGAACTCCTCGCCCACCAGCGCCTCGGCGGCCGCCGGTGCGAGGTACTCCCGCCGGCGGTGCACCTTGCGCCAGTCCACCTCCCAGCTGAAGTCCGCGCGGCCCCAGGCCTGTTCGTTCTCGGCGCAGGAGCTCCGGGTGGACCTGGTGGCGCTGTCGAAGGCGTAGGAGTCGTAGCCGAAGAACAGCTCGTCCGCGCCCTCGCCGGAGACCACCCCCTTGACGCCGGCGGACCGTACCGTGTCCGCGAGCATCATGGCGGCCACGTTGTAGGTCTCGCGCTGCGGGTAGCAGCAGTGCCGGACCATCTCCTCGAACCGTGCCGCGATGTCGGTCGGCCGGCACAGGATCTGCTCGTGCTTGCTACCGGCCTGCTGCGCCACCTCCCGCTGGAAGCGCCCCTCGTCCAGCGAGGGATCGTCGAACACGATGGAGAAGGTGCGGACCGGCCGGTCGAGCAGGGCGGCCGATTCCATCAGGATCGCGGTGGAGTCGAACCCCCCGCTCAGGTAGGCGCCGATCTCGACGTCGGCGTGCAGCCGGTCCCGGATCGAGCCCCGCAGCCCCGCCCGGAGCGCCTCGTCCGGGACCGCCTCCGCGCTGGGGGCGAACTCGCCGTAGCGCCAGTAGCGTTCGGTCTCCTGGCCGTCCGGACCGAACCGGACGGCGCAGCCGGGGGGGACGGCGTTCACGCCCTTCACCAGGGTCCGCGGCGCGACGACGTTGCCCAGCGAGAAGTACTGGTCGACGGCGCCGATGTCCACCTTCCAGGAGCGGTCGACGCTCTGGACCAGAGGCTTGAGCTCCGAGCAGAAGTGGACGTCGTCGCCGGTCGCGGTGTAGTACAGCGGGCAGACGCCGAACCGGTCCCGGGCCAGGACCAGGGTGTCCTCGGCGCGGTCGAAGACGACGGTCGCGAACTGCCCGTCGACCAGGCCGAGCCCCTGGATCCCGTACCGGGCCACGAGTTCGGGGATGACGGACACGTCGACGGCGTTCCGGTGCCGGTCGGCACCCACCTTCGCGCGGAGGGCCTCGGCGTTGTACACCTCGCCGTTCGTCATGGCCACGTACCGGCCGCTGCGGTCCTCGGCGGGCTGCCAGCCGTCGACCAGGCCGGTGAAGCCGAGGCGGCCGAGTTTCGCGGACAGCGTCCCGGTGTTGAGTGAGTAGGTCTCGTCCGGTCCGCGGTGGACCAGCCGGTTGTGCATGGCAGCCGCGATGCTGCGATTCACCCGACCGTTGGGGGAATAGGTCCCGCATACGCCACACATCGCGGTCAAGCGCTCCGATCACGTAGTTCGTCGACGAGGACCTTCAGGTTCTCGGCCCGGAGGACGTCCCGGACGCCGACAGCCATCCAGCCGAGTTCCTTCAGCTTGTTGACCAGGATCACCGTGGAGGCCGAATCGCCGCCGATGTCGAAGAAGTTGTCGTCGAGGCCGGCGTCGGCCACCCCGGTGAGCCGGCGTACCAGTTCGAGGATCTGGTCCTCCGGCGCGGCGGCCCGTTCCGCCTCGGGGGCGGCGCGGCGGCTCGCCCGGAGCGCCTCGCGGTCGACCTTGCCGTTGCGGGTGTAGGGGACCGCCTCGATCTGCCGGATCACCGAGGGGACCTTGTAGGAGTCGAGGACCGTCTCCAGGTGGGTGCGCACCTCCCGGGAGGTGGCGGTGCCGAGGTGGTAGCAGACCAGGGCGTCGGCGGCGTCGTCGTCGCCGCTCTCGTGCGACTCGGCGGTGACGACCGCCTCCACGACGCCGTCGAGGCGGCAGGCCGCGCTCTCGACCTCGCCCGGGTCCAGGCGGTAGCCGCGGACCTTGACCTGCCGGTCCAGCCGCTCGACGAAGTAGACCTGTCCGTCGCGGCGTTCGACGATGTCGCCGGTGTGGTAGACCCGGTCCGCGTCGTCGTCGAGGAAGGGCCGTACGCCCTGGGCGGTCAGGTAGCCCACCGCGACGCTGTTGCCGGTGATGACGAGTTCGCCGCGGGTCACCGGCGAACCGGCGGCCTCGTCGGCCGCCGTCGGCAGCGGGGCGAGGTCGAACCCGCAGTCGCCGACCAGGTCGCCGAGCGGGACGGACTCCTTGCAGTCGTCCGGGTCCAGCGGGGCGCTGAGGAAGTTGCAGACGGTGGTCTCGGTGAGCCCGTAGGCGTTGTGGAACGCCGCCGCCGCGGACCACTTCCGGAGCACGGCCTGCCGGCAGGCGCCGCCGCCGTTGATCACGTGCTTGAGAGTCATCCCCTCGCTCGGCTCGGTGGCCGTCAGCGCGAAGGGTGTCGTCTTCAGATGGGTGATGCGGTACCGCTCCAGCGTCCGCTGGAGCACCGGTCCCGGGCTGAGGTGCTCCTCGCCGAGGATCACCAGGCAGGCGCCCGAGGTCAGGGTCCACAGGATCTCGGTGATGCACCCGTCGAAGGTCAGTCGGGCGAACTGCAGGGTGCGGCACCGGGTGTCCAGCTCCAGGCGCCGTACGTGGTCCCGGACCATGGGCACCAACGGCTCGGCGCGCACCAGGACGCACTTGGGCTCTCCGGTCGAACCCGAGGTGTGGATCGCGTAGCCGAGAGGGTCCTGATACTCCGTCAGATCGACATGAGGTGACAGGTGTTGGCCTTCCGGGCCGTCCCGCCACTCGGCCGGCGTCGCGGCGAGTCGCGGCGCGTGCGACCCGGCAGGGGTGCCGGCGACCAGGTTGATGCCGAGCGAGGAGACCTTCCGCTTGTTCGACGACTCGCTGTCGCGCGGGTCGATGAACACGAACGGTCGTCCTGCGGTCAGCGCGCCGACCATGGCGACGATCGACCCCGAGGTGCGGACGGCCTCGATTCCGATGAACTCACCCGGTTCGGTGAGCGATTCGAGCCGCGCGGTGAAATCGCGGACGTGCTCGCCGAATTCCCGATAGGTGATCGAGCCGTCGGTGGTCTCGATGGCGCCGCAGTCGGGATGGTCCTGAACGACGCGCTCGATCGCGTCGACTACTGATATCTGCTGGACAGACAAGTGATCAACCTTTTTCAGCGATGGTCAGACGAACTACCGCACGGTGTGGACGAGCGTTCCCACACCCTCGACGACGGCCTTGATCGAGTCTCCGGGGCTGATCACCGCGGCTCCCGGAGTTCCCGTGCAGATGACGGTTCCGGGCGCGAGGGTCCGACCGGCCGTGAAGTACTCGACCAGATAGCCCAGGTCGTACTTCATGGCGGACACCAGGGCGGAGGAGACGACCTCGTCATTGCGGATGGTCGACACCCGGATGTTCCGGAGCGCCTCGTCGTCGAACTCGTCCAGCGTCACCAGCTGCGGTCCCACACTGCAGAACGTGTCGAATCCCTTGGACCACGGGATGTACCGCGGATTCTCGCGGATCACGTCCTCGGCGGTCATGTCGAGCACGGTCGTGACACCCGCGACGACCGAGCGCCAGTTCGCACGCGACACGTTCTTGCAGGCCACGCCGATGACGAGACCGAGTTCGGCCTCCGCGGTCACCCGCTTGCTCTGGGACGGCAGTTCGATCTGCTGCCCGTTGCCGATCAGGCAGCTGCTCGGCCGCAGGTACGATCCCGGGCCGGAGGCGGGCTGCTGGGTGTTCAGGTCCTCGGAGTGGCCCCGGTAGTTCAGGCCGGCACCCCAGATGTCGCCGCCGTCGGCGATGGTCGCGGCCTCGTCGAGCCGGACGTCGGTCAGCGGCTCGACCGACCGGGAGGCGAGCAGCGCGGCGAGCTCGCTCCTCCGGGCCTCGTCCAGCAGGTCCGCGATCCGCGCGGGAGCCTGGTAGCCCTCGATGGCCGACAGCGGCACCCAGCCGCCGTCCTGTCCGGCGTGGATCCGGTAGCCGTCGCCGGCGTCGAATCGTGCGATCCTCATGTGTTCCTCCCTGTAGGGCGCTGGTCGAAAGGGGTTCGCTAGACCGCCGCGAGGCCCTGGGAGATCCGCTGGGCCGCGGCGTGAAGGTGGTTCTTGCCGACGCTCTGCGACGCCAGGTCGACGGCGATCTCCATCAGGGGGGCCGGGTCGACGGTGAGCTCGGCGCAGAGTTCCTCGATGAGCGGGAAGTATCCGGAGTGGATCCCGATGACTCCGCCGAGGACCTGCATGTTCCGGTTCTCCGGCAGGAGTTCCAGGCTGGTGCGGCAGAACTCCGCGAGCCGGGCCAGCTGCTTGTAGTCGTACCTGTCGCTGCCGACCATGCTGAGGATGCCGGCCAGCGACTCGGTCTCCGCGTTGCCGGCGCCGCGGCCGATGCCGTCGAGCGTTCCGTCGACGATGGCGGCGCCGGCCTGGAGCGCGGCGATGCTGTTGGCGTTCGCCATGCCGAGGTTGTCGTGGCCGTGGAACCCGACGACCGGGAAGTGCTCCCTGGCGACCTCGACGTAGTGCTGCACGTCGCTGGGGAGCATCGAGCCGTAGGAGTCCACGACGTACAGTCCGGCCACGGCCGGAGTGACTCCGCTCAGCAGCTTGGGCAGCTGCTCGGCGGGCGTGGCGCTGGTCTTCATGAGGTTGAGGTAGACCTGCCCGCAGATCTCGGTGGCGCGCTCGATGTACTCGAGGTGCTCGGAGACCCGGTCGGCCTCCATGCCGATGCGGACGAACGACATGCCCTGGTCGCAGAGCTCCTGAAGCGTCTCGAGCCGGCTGAAGCCGGGCTGCGCGAACATGCCCCAGGAGGTTTCCGACAGTTCCGAGCGGGCGATCTCGCACCACCGGGACAGGTCGATGTTGCAGGCCCTGATGCCGGAACGCTCGGCCTCGTAGCCGAGGCCGTGGCCGATTTCCACCTTCCCGATCGGCGTCTCGTTCAGTCGGCCGAGGAGTTCGATGACGAATTTCTCTTCGAGCTGGAAGTCGACGGCGTACGAGCCATCGCGCAGGGTGGCGTCAAGAATCTCGCTCGACTGCGGCTCGAACAGCGGGCCGGGTGCTGTAGACATAACCGTCCTCCGGAGCTCAGTGATTGGCGGATGAGTATGGGTGGTTCGCGGGAAAGAGCCGATGCCGGACCTCCTCCGGGACCGCATGGCGGATTCCCGGTGGGCGCGGTCGCGCATCGGCGGAGCAAGAACGATGGAACGTCACCGTAGGGAGTTCGACCGTGGAAATCCCGATCAGGGTCGGGATGGAGAAACGACCTCTGCCGCGCTGCCGCCGGCACTACCGTGCCGTGGGCGCGAGCGTTCCGGCCTCGTGGTGAGTACTTCTTCGCCGGACGCGACACAAGTCCGCGTACGGGATTCCCACCTCCAGTCCCCCTCTGGATTGCCGGCGTCCTCGCCGGTTGTTGACTATGCCTCACATCCTTAGGGAGATCAACGGCTTGTTGGGCGTCGGGAATGTGACATGCATCGTCAGGTCGGAGTCGGCCCGTCCGGTTCTGGCGGCATGGTCGCGTCTCTTCGGGCCTCGGAGTGACCGGCCGGTGGCAGGTTGTTGCAGGTCAGCGGAGCGGGACCGGCTGCGGACGGGTGTCGGGACCGCCGCGCCCAGGGGCGGCAGGGGAAAGAATCAGCCAACCGGCAGAACAGCCGAAACGGTCTCGGATGTCGAGACGTCGGTGATCGGGCAGGCCCGGTCCGGAGCGGTCCGCGGCGGTCGATCGGCGGTCGATCGGTGCTGGAAGCCATCGGCCGGCCGGCGTCGAAGGGCAGGCGGGCGAACTGATCGACTTCGCTGGACACAGGGCGAACACGTGTGTTTGGCTTTTCGGGCGAGAGCTCGCGCCGACTCCGGACGAGTCGCTCAGCGCTTGCTCCCGCATCCGGTCGAGGCTGGATTCCGCCGCTCGGGACCCCAGGGGTTCGAACGAGCCACTCTGTCCATTATCTGAGATACACCCGCGCCCGGTTCGCCGGAGCGGGCTCCTCTTCCTGCGCGGCCACCGGGTGATCGACGGTCGGCCGGCGCATTCGTTCACGACACCGGGCCCCGACGATCGGGGCCTCGACGACTGGAGTCGGCTGCGTCCTCGAGGACCAAGCAGCCGGGAGGGATGTCATGAGCACGGCTATTCTTGACAACTTGCGGAAGGCTCTCCCGGAGCGGGACGTGCCGGCGGTCGAGGAGTGCGCGACGACACTGCTCGAAGCGCTGCCGCGACCGGGCGAACTCGGGCGCAACACCGTGATGGTCGCCTACGGCGGCGGCAAGGACAGCTCCTACGCGCTGGCCTTCGTGCGCGCCGTCCACCTGGCGGTCGCCGAACGGCACGGGGAGACCTTCCGGCTGCGGGTGGCGACCATGCGGCACGGCGGAATGCCCTACCAGGTGATGCAGAACATCGACCGGACGTACCAGGCGCTGGGCCTGTACGGCGATCCGGACGTCGAACTGCTGCTCATCGAGGGCAGCCAGGTCCGCCCCTTCCACCGCGACCGGAGCATGCCCCACCGGCTGATCGAGTTCAACCGGGTCGACATGCTGATGTCCGGGCACCGCACCTACGGGGACGGCCGGGCCACCTTCTGCAACGCGTGCAACCTGAACGTGGCGGACTCCTTCGGTGTGGCCGCCGGCCACGGCGAGGGCGTGGACCTGATCATCACCGGCGACTCCCCCCGCGAGCAGCGCGACTACGCCCTGTGGATCCGGCAGTTGGCGCGCAGCGTCGGCCTGAAGCCCGCCGACGGCAAGAAGGGTTTCCAGGGCACCCTGGAGACGCTCAACGGCCTGGCCACGGCCTACTTCCAGGAGATCCACGGCCTGGAGAACGCGGAGCGGGTCGAGGCGCGCGGGGTGACGTCGGCCATCCCCACCGCGCTGCAGTTCTACTCCATCTACGACTACACGAGCTACGCCTCAGGGGCGCACTGGAGCCTCCTGACGGACTTCCTCGGCTTCGTCTTCGACGACATCGCATTCAACTTCACCGAGTCCGACTGCGTGAACCCCGCGCTCATGGCCCACCTGCGCGGACTGCGGACCGAGCGGGTGTACCAGCGCTCCTACCGCGAAGGCATCGACCAGTACGCCGACTTCGCCCTGGAACTGATGCGCCGCAAGCACTTCCCCGACCACCTCGTCGAGGAGATGGAACGGCGCTACGCCACCGAGGCCGGCGTCGAGGCGATGCGTGAGTCCGCGACCCGGTACGGCGAGGACGCCTTCGGGCTCGACACCACGCAGCTGGTCTGCATGGTGTACTCGCCCTTCGCGGGACGGGCCGCCAACCTGCACGAGTTCCTCGCCGGAGAGCACCCCGACCTGCTGGAGGCCGAGGACCGGATCCGCGAGGTGCTGGCCGGCTCCGTGGACCGCGCGCTCGCCGCCCGCCTCGAGCGGATCAGCGGACTGAGCGTGACCGACCTGCAGGCGCTGCACGACGGCCCGCTCTGGTCGCCGTTCGGGGACGCGCCCGCGCAGAAGGGGGTCCTCCCGCAGGTCATGCTCACCGACCCGCACCAGAAGCGGATCAGCGTGAAGCGCAACCCGGCGGGCGACGAGGTGCTGGACCGGGTCGCCGGCCGGTAACGAGGCCGATGGCACCAGCCGGTGGCGACGGTGGACGGGCGGGGTGGCCTTGCGGCGCCCCGCCCGTCCTCACGTCCGAATCAGGTCCGGATCACGTCCGGATCAGCCCGGCTCACGCGCGCAGCGCGCCGTCCAGCGCACCTGCGGAGAAGCCCTCGGGCAGCGGCAGACCGAAGAGCACGTGCAGGGCGGCGAGGAACGCGGTGCGCTCCGACTCCCCGACCTCGCCCCCGCGCCGTACCGTCTTCGCGATGGTGGCGGCCGTGCCGAAGGCGGCCGGGAAGTCGGCGGCGGAGAGCGCCTCGCAGAGCTTCGCGGCGGTCTTGGACGCCGCGGGCTCCGGCCCGCCGGCGGCGGCGGCCGCCGCCGCGTGATCACCGGTGATGCGTCCGATCTGCTCGCCGAGCTGGGCCTTGACCGACACCGTCTCGTCCGTGCGGCCCGCCACCAGCAGCGAGGCGTCCAGCCACTCCGGATCGACGTTCTGGGCCGAGCCGACCCGGGCCACCGGCAGCACCGCGACCGGCGGGTGCGCGACCTCGACGTCCAGCGTCAGCAGGCGCAGCCACAGCAGGTCCGCCGTGACCGCCTCCGAGGAGGCCACCAGGGTCGCCCGCCCCGCCGGGTACGCGGCCGCCGAGGCGAGCAGCGGCGCGGGGTCGATCGACACGGACACGGCCGCGGCCCCGTCCGTCCCCTCGGTGAGGCTGCGGGCCCGCAGCGCGGGCGCCCAGCGCAGCTCGCCGGCCGGGTCGGCGCTCAGCACCGCGAGCGGCGTCCGGCCGAGCGAGACGGACTCGGCCGTCTCGGCGTGCCCGGAGGCCAGCAGGTCCTCGAGGTACGCCTGCATGGCCTCCTCGTGGGGCAGGCCGTCGTGCCGCCGGCCGGCCCGCACCGCGACACCGGTCTTGATGACCGGCGGCGTCAGCCAGGTCTTCGGGTCCGCGCCGGGCTCCTGCTCGCCGAGGCCGAAGCGGACCGGCAGCCCGATGGCGCGCGCGAACTCCAGGTCGGCGACCGAGTGCGCCGGGTTGACGATCACCGCGCCGGTGCCGAACTCGGGCTTGGCCCAGTCGGCGACCCAGACGGGCAGCACGTCGCCGTGAAGCGGGTGGCGCACGAACCGGCCGCTGAAGTACGGGCGTTGCCGCACCTCGGTGCCGGCCAGTGCCTCGTGGTCAGGGTGCACCACGACCGCGCAGGCGGCGGTGAAGGGCGACCAGTCGGTGGTGAAGGTGCTCAGCGAATCACCGCCCGCCGAGCCGCCCGCCGAGCCGTTCGCCTCGCCGTTCGCCTCGTTGGCCGCGTCGCCGCTCGCCTCGCCGCCCGTGAGGTCGGCGAAGGGCAGCCGGATCACCGCGCCCCGGCTGCGGCGCAGCGCCTTCTGCTGCTTGGTGTCCACCCGCGCCCCCCAGGAGGGCGCACGGCCGGTGGCCACCGCGGTCAGCGCGGCCGCCGAGGGCACGTAGGACAACGTCCACGGTCCGGCCGCCTCGTCCTCGGCGCTCACCGCGATCCGGCCGGCGGCCGCCAGCGCGCGCAGCAGGTCGACGGCGGGGGTGGAGGGCTCCGGCGCCGGGGCTCCGGTCAGTGCGCCGAGCCTGGCGCCGGCCGCGGCGACCGCGTTCAGCCGCCGCTCGTGCAGATCGTCGACGGGCGTGCCGATGGTCAAGACGTTGGTCGTCAATGTTCGCTCCGTTCCGGGGTGTTCGCAAGTTTAAGCAGGGATGCTAGGCCGTTTGACAAACCGTCGGGGAACTTCGGAGCGGGTTTCCGCGCACGTCAAGAACGTACAAGACGTGGCGGCCGGGAAGCGGCACGGTGGGTTCCGGCAGGCTGACAGGGCTGTCGGGTTCTCATCGGTTTGGAGCGAGCACAGTGGTCGTTGATCAGGGTTCGATGGCGTCGGGGCACGTGTCGCTGTCGGTCGGGCAGGAGCAGCTCTGGTTCCTGGAGCAGCTGACTCCCGGGCTCGCGACGTACAACGTCGCGGTCGCCCATCGGCTCCGCGGACCGCTGGACGGCGCGGCGCTCGCCGCCGCCCTGACCGAGCTCGTGCGCCGGCACGAGTCGCTGCGTGGAACGGTGTCCGCGGTGGACGGGGCGCCGGGGATGGTGTTCACCCCGCCGTCGGACGTGGACCTGCCGGTCGGCGACCTGGCCGAGGGGAGCCCCGAAGCCCGCGAGGCCCGGCTCGCGCAGGAGCTGCACGAGCACGCCTCCCGGTCCTTCGACCTGGTGCAAGGCCCGCTGTACCGCTTCAAGCTGTTCCGGTTCTCGGCGGACGAGCACGTGCTGTCGCTCGTCTTCCACCACCTCGTCACCGACGGCTGGTCGACCAGCCTGCTGCTCCGGCAGCTCCCGGATGCCTACGCCGCGGCGCTCCGTGGCGACGTACCGGCCGGCAGACCGGCCGACGGCCCGGCGCCCGTCCGCTTCGCGGACTTCGCCGCCGAGCAGCGCGCCGCCCTCGAGAACGGCGGCCTGGAGGAGCAACTCCAGTACTGGCAGACGCAGTTGGACGGCGTCACCCCGCTGGAGCTGCCCGCCGACCGCCCGCGTCCGGCCGAACCCAGCTACACCGCCGGCACCACGCGGGCCGAGCTGCCGCCGGACCTGCTCGCGGCGGCCCGCGCGCTCGCCGAGGCCGAGGGCGCGTCGCTGTTCATGGTCCTGACCGCCGCGCTGACCGTGGTCCTGGGCCGGTACACCGGCAACCAGGACGTCTCGCTCGGCACCGCGGCGCTCGGCCGGACCGATCCGGACCTCGAGGAGGTGGTCGGGTACTTCACCAACATGGTGGTGCTGCGGGCCGGCCTCGAGGACGATCCCGCGTTCGCCACCCTGCTGGACCGGCTCTCCGACACCCTGCTGGACGCCTACGACAACCAGGACGTGCCCTTCGAACGGGTCGTCGACCGGCTCCGGCCGCACCGCGACGCGGGCCGCAACCCGCTGTTCGGTGTCTGCGCCCAGTTCCTGACCGAGCAGACCTCGGGCATGGGGTTCGAGCTGCCGGGGCTGACCGCGGAGGCCGTCGCGATCCCGTCGCTCGGCGCCCGCTTCGACCTGGCCCTGACCTTCGTCGAGTCGGCCGACCGGCTCCACGTCCTCGTCGAGTACGCCGCCGACCTCTTCGACGGCTGGCGGGTCGAGGCGCTCGTCCGGCACCTGGCCCAGGTGCTGCGGGCGGCCTGCGCGGAGCCCGCCCGGCCGGTGTCGCAGCTGGCGCTGCTCGACGGCACGGAGGTCCAGGAGCTCCTCGCGGCCGGGGTCGGCGAGCTGCTCTCGCACGCGGACGAGCCGGTGCACGCCGCGATCGCCCGGCGCGCGCTGGAGCAGCCGGACCGCGTCGCCGCGATCCACGAGGGCGACAGTCTGACCTACCGTCAGCTGGAGAGCCGGGCGTTCGAACTCGCCGCCTTCCTGCGCGACCGGGGGGTACGGCACGGGCAGGTGGTCGCGGTGGCGATGGAGCGCGACCTCGACGCACTCGTCGCGCTGCTCGGCGTGCTGAAGTCCGGGGCGGCGTACGCGGTCCTGGACCCCTCGCACCCGGCCGGTCGGCTGGAGTACATCCTCCAGGACACCGCGGCGCCGATCGTGCTGACCCAGAGCCGGGTGAGCGAGCGGATACCCGCGTCGGCGGACTGGTCGGTCATCGAGGTCGACCGCGAGCGGGAGGCGATCGCCAAGGCGGGAGCCGAGTCCGACGGCTGGGCCGAGGAGGCCGGCCGCGACTCGCTCGCCTACGTCATCTACACCTCCGGCTCGACCGGCCGGCCCAAGGGCGTGCTCCTCGAACACCGGGCGCTCCAGTCGTTCATCGCCTCCTACCGCCGGGTGTTCGACCTCCAGTCGGAGGACCGGATGCTCCAGCTGGCCGCCCTGGCCTTCGACATGTCGCAGGGCGAGATCTTCGCCGGCCTCACCGCCGGAGCGGCCCTGGTCCTGGTCGACAAGGAGGCCGGCACCTCGCCCGACGCGCTCGCGGCGCTCATGCGGGCGCAGGAGGTCACCTACATCTGCATGTCGCCGGCGATGCTCGCGCTCGTCGAGGGCGGGTCCTACCCGCACCTTCGGAAGATCATGGCGGGCGGCGAGGCCGTTCCGGCCGAGATGGTCGCCAAGTGGAACCTGCCGGGGCGCCGGATGATCAACTGCTACGGCCCCACCGAGGCCGCCGTCGGCTGCACCTCCTACGAGTGCCCGCACGAGCCGGCCCGCAGCGCCCCGCCGATCGGCGCCCCCTTCACCGACCGCCGGATGTACGTGGTCGACAAGGCCGGCCAGCTCGTCCCGCGCGGTGTCGCCGGTGAGCTGCTGATCGGCGGTCCGGAAGGCCTCGCCCGCGGCTACCTCAACCGCCCGGACCTGACGGCGGCGGCGTTCACCGAGGATCCGTTCCACCCCGGCGGCCGGGTCTACCGAAGCGGCGACCTCGTCCGCTGGAACCGGGACTACCAGCTGGAGTTCCTCGGCCGCGGCGACGGCCAGGTGAAGCTGCGCGGCCTGCGCATCGAGCTGGAGGAGATCGAGTCCGCGCTGATGTCGCACCCGGACGTGGGGGTCGGCGCGGTGGTGCTGCGGCCGGACCGGCGCGGTGAGAACCGCCTGGTCGGCTACGCCTCGCCGGCCGCCGACCGCCTTCCCGACCCGGCCGACCTGCGGGCCCACCTGGCCGAGCGGCTGCCCGAGTACATGGTCCCGACCGCCTGGGTGGTCCTGGACCGGCTGCCGCTGACCACGGCCCGGAAGGTCGACCGCAAGGCCCTGCCGGACCCGGTCGAGGCCGACCCCGAGGAGGACTACGTCGCCCCGCAGGGGCCGACGGAGCAGGCGGTCGCGCGGATCTACGCCGAGGTACTGGAGGTCGAGCGGGTCAGCGCGGCGGTCGCGTTCTTCGCGGCCGGCGGCAACTCCCTGCAGGCGATGCGGGTCGTCAGCCGCCTCGGCAAGGAGTTCGGCGTCAAGATCCGGCTGCGGACGATGTTCGCCGACGCCACCACGCGCTCGATCGCCGCGGAGGTCGACCGGCTGGTGGCGGCGAAGCCGGCGGCCCTCAAGGCCGCCCCGGCGGGCGTCACCGCGGAGCCCGGCCGTGTCGGCTGACCTGCTCCTGCCGTTCGGCGGGGACGACACCGGGCTGGCGCCGCTGTACTGCGTGCACTCCGCCTCCGGCTCCGCCTACACCTACCTGCCGCTGGCCGGCCTCCTCGGAGGCCGGCCGGTGGTCGGCATCGAGGCGCCCGGGTACGACGGCGACGGCCTGCCGCCCACCGACCTGCGCGAGCTCGCCGAGGACTACGCCCGCACGGTCGAAGAGGACTGCGTGGGGCCGGAGTTGTGCCTGCTCGGCTGGTCGATGGGCGGCTCGGTCGCGTTCGCCATGGCCCACCGGCTGCTGGCGCGGGGGCGGCGGGTGCCGCTCGTGGTGCTGGTCGACGCCCTGATGCACCACGCCGAACCGGTCCCGCCGCGGCAGGCGGTCCTGTCCGGGTTCGCCGTCAACCTGCTGACCGAGGCCGGGAACGGACGGGCCGAGCAGCAGGTCGCCGACGTGCTGGGGGAGTGGCCGTCGGACGCGCCGACCGGGGACGCCTGGCGTCTGCTGCACCGGGCGGGCCTGATCGCCGAGGAGCTGGACGCCGAGACCCTGGACCACCGGTTCGAGGTGTTCCGGCGCAACGTCGAGGCCCTCCACGGCTACCGCCCCGAGCCCGGCTACCCCGGACCGGTGCTGGTCGTCGAGGCCGAGGACTCGCCGCGCGGTCCGCTGCGGTGGAGCGACGCGGCGCAGGACGTGCGCACCGTCACCGTGCCCGGCGACCACTTCTCGCTGTGGCAGGGAGCCGGACTGAAGGCGCTGGGCGAAGCGGTGTGGGAAACCCTGCACGAGGTGTCCGCCGCGCGACCGGAAGGAGTACCGGCATGACCACGCAGGACACCACTGTCCGTGAAGGGGAAACCGCCGTCGCGGACAAGGACAGCACCGTCGCCGACGGGGCCGGGGTGCAGGGCCGCCCGAGCCTGTGGCGCAACCGGGACTTCCTCACCTTCTGGTCGGGGGAGACCCTCTCCCTGTTCGGCACGCAGATCACCGTGCTGGCACTGCCGTTGACCGCGGTGATCACCCTGGACGCGCAGCCCGACGAACTCGGTCTGCTGCGCTTCCTGCAGATGGTCCCGTACCTGGTGTTCGGGCCGCTGTTCGGGGTCTGGGTGGACCGCCACCGCCGGCGCACGACGATGATCGGGGCGAACCTGCTCCGGCTGGTGCTGATCGGCATGGTGCCGGTGCTGGCCTGGCTCGACCGGTTGGACATGCCGCTGCTGCTGGCGATCACCTTCGGTGTGGGGATCGGCGCGGTGCTCTTCGACATCAGCTGGATGTCGTTCGTCCCCACGCTGATCCGCGACCCGAAGTACCTGGTCGACGCCAACTCCAAGCTGGCGACCACGTCCGCGACCGCCGAGGCGGCCGGGCCCGGACTGGCGGGATCGCTGGTGAGCCTGCTGACGGCTCCGGTCGCGATGGCCGCGAACGCCGTGACCTTCCTCGGCTCGGTGGTCTCGCTGCTCCTGATCCGCGCCAAGGAGACCCCGCCCCAGGTCGTGCCCGGGCGGCGGATCCGCACGGAACTGGCCCAGGGACTGAGGTTCGTCGCGGGCAACCGCCTGGTGCGGTGGATCGCGCTGGTCGGCGGCCTGGCGAACTTCTTCCTCTCGGCGACGCAGCCGATGTTCCTCCTGTACGCGGCCCGCGACCGGGGGCTGTCGGCCTCGGTGCTGGGACTGATCTTCTCGGTCGGTGCCTGCGGTGGGATCGTCGGCGGCATCATGTGCCGCCGGCTGACCCAGCGGCTGTCCCTCGGGCGTCTCTACGCCTGCGCGCTGACGGTGGCGTTCGTGCCGATGCTGCTCGTGCCGGCCGCCGCCGGCCCGGACTTCCTGGTGGGCGGACTGTTCACGATCGCCTGGTTCCTCGGGCCGCTGGGGCTGACGACCGTCAACATCCTGATCATCAGCGTGCGGCAGAACGTCACGCCGCCCGAGCTGCTCGGGCGGATGAACGCGGCGGTACGGGCCGTGATGTTCGGGCTCGGTGCGCTCGGCGGCCTGCTCTCGGGACTGCTCGCCGACCGGATCGGCGTGCATCAGACCCTGTGGGTCTCGACGCTCGGATCGGCGGTCTTCGTGGTCGGCGGGGTCCTGCTGTCCCCGCTCACCCGCTTGCGGGAGATGCCCGCTGCCGAGCCGGCGGCCGAGACCGAGCGTGCGACCGAGACCGAGCGTGCGGCCGAAACCGTGCGTGCGACCGAGTCGGAGCGTGCGACCGAGCCGGCGACCGAGGCCTTGGCCGAGCCGGCGGTGGCGGACCGGGCGTAGCGGCCGGGGCTGGTACCGATGGTGTTCTTGAAGTGGCGGGTGAAGTGCGACTGGTCGTAGAAGCCGGTGGTCGCCGCGACGAGTCCCGGCGTCATGCCCTCCAGCAGCAGGCCGCGTGCCGTGTCCACCCTTCGGCCCGTCAGGTACTGATGCGGGGCCACGCCGAACTCCTTGGTGAAGGCGCGGACCAGCTGGGTGGGGTGGGACTGCAGCAGGTCGGAGGCCTCCGCCAGGGTGAGGCCTTCGACCAGCCGGGCGTCGAGCAGGTCGCGCAGCCGCCCGGCGACGCCCGGGGCGGCCGGCGGACGGGCATCACGCAGCGTTCCCGCGAGGTGTCCGTGCAGGCGTTCGACGATGAAGCCCAGTCGGCTCTCGGCCTCCAGCGGGTCGTCGGTCCCGTTCAGGGCGGTGTGCAGCAGGTGGATCCGTTGCCGCAGCACCGGGTCCGAGATGACGGGCTGGTCCGCGGCCGCCCCGATGAGTTCATGGCTCAGCAGGGTCGGGTCCAGATAGAGCACCCGTTTCCGGAATCCGTCCGGGGAGACCGAATCGCCGTTGTGCGCGACCTGCGGCGGGAGGATCGTGACGAGGTGATCCAGGGCGCCGTATTCATGACGGTCCACGTCGAAACGGACGATTCCGTCGTCGACGATGAGGAGTGTCCATGCGTCGTGCGTGTGCATGGGGTAGACGTGGTTCGTTATGCGCGCGTGGAAGACTTCTCGGATGCCGCCTACGGAAGGCCGCCAGGCGGCGATCTCCGGTTTACTCGCAGGTTTGCGCGATGATTTACGGAGAGCTTTACTCGTCGTGAGCATGATCGATCTTATCAGGAATGCGGTTTCCCGCGTGATGGAATTTGACGCTGCGTGATGGGCGGGAAGCCCGGGTAATCCGTGTTTCCCGTCACAGGCCGCGCACGTAGCCGCCGTCACAACGCATCGCGGTGCCGGTGACGTAGGAGGCCTGCGCGCTGCACAGGAAGGCGGCGGTCGCGCCGAACTCCTCGGGCCGCCCGTAGCGACCTGCCGGAATGGCCTCGACCGAGGACCGCCGCACGTCCGCCAGGCTGCGGCCGGCGCGCTCGGCGTTGGCGGCGTCGATCGCCGCGGTGCGCTCGGTCTCGATCCGGCCGGGCAGCAGGAGGTTCACCGTCACCCCGTCCGCGGCGACCTCGGCGGCCAGGGTCTTGAGGTAGCCGGCCAGCGCCGCGCGACCCAGGTTGGAGAGCGCCAGGTTGGGGATCGGAGCGGCGATCCCGCTGGATCCGACCGCCAGGATGCGGCCCCAGCCGCGTTCCCGCATGGCCGGCAGCGCCAGCGTGACCAGGGCCAACTGCGGGCGCAGCGTGACGTCCAGCGCGGCGTCCACCTCGGCCGGGTCGAGGCCGCTCGCCGGACCGGGTTTGGGCCCGGGCCCGTTGAGGACGAGCAGGTCGGGCGGGCCGAAAGCCGCGATCGTCGCCGCCATCAGCCGGGCCGGGCCGTCCTCGGCCAGGAGGTCCGCCTCGACTCCGACGGCGTCGGGCAACTCGGCGGCGATCTGCCGGGCGCGCTCCCCGCGCCGTCCGCAGACCACCGTCCGGGCGCCCTCCGCGGCCAGCGCCCGGGCGATCGCCTCCCCCAGGCCGCCGGTGGACGAGCACACGAGCGCGGTGCGCCCCGAAATTCCCAGATCCATGGGTGATTCCAACCATCTGCTAGCGGTGTGTCACGGAGTTCGAAGAGTGCGCGGAGTTCGCGGAGTTCGCAGAGTTTTGACAGGCGGGAATCCCGAAGAGGCAGGAATCCCGCAGGGTCAGGAATGCGCCTGGCCCTCGGCCACGTCGTAGAGGCCCGGTCCGTCCAGCCAGCGCAGCGTGCCGAGGTCGCGCAGGAGCACCTCGTCCACCTCGTGGGCGAGTGAGACCGCCAGCGGGTAGGTGGAGTCGTCCACGGTGGGGCTGATCGGGTCGCCGGGGTGGACCGCCAGGTGCAGTTCGCGGAAGCTCTCCAGGGCCCTGATGTCGTCCAGCCCCCGGTAGCCGCGCAGGACGCCCCGCACCGGTGACACCAGGCCGGCCCAGGCGACGGACCGGCTCAGCCGGTAGTCCTCCTGGTGGCGCGCCAGGAAGCGGTCGGGTTCGGCGAACGCGTCGACCGTCCAGCTGATCTGGGACTCGCCGGTGGCGAGGTGGGTGCGGCCGGGCAGGTCGAGTCCCGCGATCCGGGCGCCGACCTCGATCACGCACGGGCCCTGCGGGGTCAGCTTGATCTCCACGTGGGCCGGGCCGTTCGCGATGCCCAGGGCGTCCAGGACCCGCAGGCCGTAGTCGACCACCGGCTCCTGCACCTCGCCCCGGCGGGGCAGCAGCTGGCAGGCGACCGCCAGGTCGCGCTTGCCGTTGGCGCTGATCCGGTGCGTCTTCCAGATGTCGCAGACATGGTGGTGGCCGTCCCGGCTGACCGTGTTCAGCAGGTACTCGGCGCCGACCAGGTACTCCTGGGCGACCACGCCGTCGCCGGGCTCGGAGAAGATGTTCTCGCGGCCGGCGAGGGTGCGGTAGGCCCGCACCGACTCCTCGGGGGTGTCGCACCAGAACACGCCGTCGTTGGCGGCGCTGCGCAGCGGCTTGAGGATCGCCCGCCCGCCCGACCGCTCGTGCCAGGAGCGCAGTTGCTCCTCGGAGCGGACCAGGATCTGCTCCGCTCCGCGCAGCCCGCAGGCCTTGATCCGCTCGACCATGGCGTACTTGTCGCGGCGGGCCGGGCTGAGCGCCGTCCCGTTCGTCGGGATCGGGCGGTCGCGGGCGAGCCGCTCGCTCAGCGCGTCGGCGAGTTCCACCCCCAGCTCGCCGCCGGGCAGCACGGCCAGCGGTTCGAAGGGCGCCAGCCGTGCCGCGGTCGCCTCGACGTCCCCGGTGTGCACGAAGTCGGCGAGATACGGATTCGAATCCGGCTTCCCGGCGTAGAGCCGGGGGACTTCGACAGTGCTCTGTACCCTGACCGGTTCTATTCCGCGCTCGAGGAAGGCGGTCGCGAGACGGCGGGACAGGGCGTAGGTGTCGACGAGAATCACACGCCGGGTAGTCAATTGACCGAGCCTCTCTGGCAGCTGGCGATTCGCCTTGGGGATGCAAGCACAGGAGTGACGACCTGTCAACATTCGGTCAACGAGGGCGGATGGCCATCTCGGGTGTTGAGATGTCCCTTCAAAAGCACGTGGTCGGCTTGTACGGTGAGGACGAAGGGACCGCACGTCCGGAACAGCCCTGCCGATGCTCTCGCGGGGCAATACGGCATTCTCGCCGAGTTTCCGGGCCATCCGTTGCGGTGTCCGGTCGGGGGATCGGGGGTATCGAAATCATCACCCAGGCAAGGACTTTCGTTTTACGTCACTTCCGTGGGCTGCCACGGGGATTCTGGGTGGTGTTCGCCGGCCAGCTCGTGAACCGGATCGGCAGTATGGCGGTCCCGTTCCTGGTGCTCTATCTGGGCGATCAGGGCCTGTCCGCGTCGGACGCCGGGACGGTGCTGGCGGCCGTCGGGCTGGGCGGCCTGGTCTCGCAGCCGCTCGGCGGCGTGCTGGCCGACCGGTTCGGCCCCCGGGTGGCCGTGGTCTGCGGGCTCGCGGCCAGTTCGGCGAGCATCGTCGGCCTCGGCCTCGCGCACGGCCTGCCGGCGCTTCTCGCGGCCGCCGTCCTGGTCGGGGTGGTGGCCGACGTCTACCGTCCGGCCGCGGCCGCGCTGGTGGCGGTCCTGGTGCCCGCGCAGTCCCAGCCGCGTGCCTACGGACTGATCTACTGGGCGGTCAACCTGGGGGTGGGTCTCGCCGGGCTGCTGGCGGGCCTGCTGGCCCGGTACGGCTACGGGCTGTTGTTCCTCGCCCAGGCCGCCTCCTCCGCCGCTTTCGCGGTGCTGGTGGCCCTGTTGCTGCCGAAGGGGCCGGCGGCGGCCCTGCCGCGTGCCGTCGCCCGGAAGCACCCCGTCGGGCTGTTCCGGGACCGGCTGCTGCTCGCACTGATCGCGCTCAACGTCGTCAGCGGCCTGATCAACGCGCAGGTCACCGTCGGGCTGCCGCTCGCGATCAAGGACAGCGGCGAGTCCTCCGCCGTCTACGGCGCGGTCTTCCTGGTCAGCGGCGTCCTGATCGGCGTGCTCCAACCGCCGCTGGCCGGCTGGTTGGAACGGTTCGACCGGATCGCGGTGCTCGCGGTGTCCTGGGCCGTCTTCGGACTGGGCATCGCGGCCACCGGTCTGGTGCACACCGCGGCCGGGTACCTGGCCACCGTCGTGGTCTGGACCATCGGCGAGATCGGGGCGGCCGGCTTCGTCGGCTCGATCATCGCGGACCTGGCCCCCACGCACGCCCAGGGCCGCTACCAGGCGGCCTTCGGCTGGTCCTACGCGGCCGCCCAGCTGCTCGGCCCGCCGGCCGGCGCCTATCTCTACGGTTCGGTCGCGCCGTGGGCGCTGTGGTGGTCCTGCGCGCTGCTCGCGCTGGCCGGCGCGGCCGGCGGACTCGCCCTGGTCGGGCCGTTCCGCCGTCGGACCGCGCCCGCCGCCCCCATCCACGTTCTGGAGAACGCACTGTGACGCAACCTCGGCAGGCGTGCGGAACGCTCCCGCACCCCCCGCCCGACGACGACCTGCTGGAGCTCTACCGGCGGATGCGGGTGCTCCGCCGGATGGACGAAGTGCTCGCCGAGCTGGTGGCCGAGCGGCTCGTCACCGGGCCGATGCACCTGGGCATCGGCCAGGAGGCGGCCGGCATCGGCGCCACCGCCGCGCTGCGGCCGGGCGACCTGACCACCGCCACGCACCGCCCGCACGCCCAGTACGTCGGTCTCGGCCTGCCGCTGGGCCGCACCTTCGCGGAGATGATGGGCCGGGCCGACGGCCAGTGCGGCGGCCGGGCCGGGCACATGCTGATCGCCGACGCCGAGCACGGACTGCTCGGCCCCTCCGGCATCGTCGGGCACTCGCTGCTCCTGGCGGTCGGCCACGGCCTGGCCCAGAAGCGGGCCGGCCGGGGCGCCGTCACGCTCTGCGTGACCGGCGACGGCGCGGTCAACTCCGGTGCGTTCAACGAGGCGTTGAACATGGCGGCGCTGTGGCGGCTACCGGTCGTCGTGCTGGTCGAGAACAACGGCTACGGCCTGAGCGTCCGCCTCGACCGGCACTCGCGCCAGACCGAGCTGTACCGGCGGGCGGCCGGCTACGGCATCCCCGGGTACGCGGTGGACGGCAACGACGTGGAGGCGGTGCGCCGGGTGGTCGCGGACGCCGTCGAGGCGGCCCGGCAGGGACGGGGGCCGGCGCTGGTGGAGGCCGTCACCTTCCGCAGGTCCGGCTTCTCCAGCTCCGACCGCGGCGGCTACCGCGACCCGGACGAGGGGACCGGGGCCACCGACCCCCTGGAGCTGGCGGCCGGCCGGCTGCGGGAGCGCGGCGTCCCGTCCGAGCGACTGGCCGAGGTGGACCGGGCGGCGGTGGCGGAGATCGCCGAGGCGGTGGCGTTCGCCAGGGCGAGCCCGTGGCCCGACCCCGACCAGCTCTTCGCGTACGCGTCCAGGTGGGACCAAGGAGCACTGCGGTGACCGGTACGACCACGAGCGCGACCACGGCCGGTTCGCCGGCCACGACCACGTCGCCGGCCACGACCAGGATGACGTACGCGGGGGCGTTGAACGACGCGCTGCGCCGGGAGATGGCCGCCGACGACCGGGTGGTCGTGCTGGGCGAGGACGTCGCCCACTACGGGGGCATCTTCTCCGTGACCCGGGGACTGCTGGAGGAGTTCGGCGCCGACCGGGTCCTGGACACCCCGATCTCCGAGAACGGCATCGTCGGCGCCGCGATGGGCATGGCGATGAGCGGACTGCGGCCGGTGGTCGAGATCATGTACACCGACTTCCTGTGCCTGGCGCTGGACAGCATCGCCAACGGCGTGGCCGCCCTCCCGTTCGCCTACAACGACCAGGTGCGCATGCCGGTCGTGGTGCGCACCCAGGGCGGCGCCGGGATCAACGCCGGCCCGCAGCACTCGAAGTCGCTGGAGGCGTGGACCGCCCACCTGCCCGGGCTCCACACCGTGCTGCCCGCGAGCCCGGCCGACGCCAAGGGCCTGCTCACCGCGGCGCTGCGCTCGGACGAGCCGGTGATCATGGTCGAGCACAAGCTGCTCTACGCGACCGAGGGCGAGGTCCCGACCGGGTCGCACCTGGTGCCGCTGGGTACCGCCGAGGTGGTGCGCCCCGGAAGCGACGTCACGGTGCTCGCGCTGTCCCGGATGGTGCCCGAGGCCCTCGTGGCGGCGGGCCGGCTGGCCGAACAGGGCCTGGACTGCGAGGTGGTGGACGTTCGCTCGCTGCGACCGCTGGACGTGGCCACGCTGGCCGCCTCCGCGCGCCGGACCGGACGGGTGGTGGTCGCGGCCGAGGCCTGGGTCCGGTACGGGCCTTCGGCGGAGATCGCCGCGGCGGTGACCGAGCACGCCTTCGAGGAACTGCGCGCCCCCGTGGTGCGGTTGGGGTCGCTCGGCGTGCCCTACCCGGCTAGCCCGGCGCTGGAGCCGAGTGTCCTGCCGGACTCCGCGGCGATCGTGCGCGCGGTGGAGGACCTCGTCAAGCGGACAGGCTGAGCCGACGAAACCCACGAGCCGACCCAGGAAACACGAGCGGAAAGAGGGGCGCGGGGATGCGCTTTCAGGACAGGTCCGTCCTGGTGACGGGCGGCGGTACCGGGATCGGCCGGGCCGTCGCCGTCGCCTTCGCGGCGGCCGGAGCCCGGGTGACGGTCGCCGGGCGGAGGCCCGGGGCACTGGCCGAGACGGTCTCCGTGATCGAGGCGGCCGGCGGACGGGCGTTCGCCGTGCCGGCCGACGTCACCCGGGAGTCCGACGTCGCCGCACTGGTCGAGGAGGTGGTCGCCCGCGACGGCCGGTTGGACATCGCCTGCAACAGTGCGGGCGTCCCCGGATCGGGGCGGCAGTTGCACGAGTTCGACCTGGAGGACTGGCGTCGGATCACCGACACCAACCTGCAGGGCGTCTGGCTGTCCATGAAGTACGAGATCCAGGCCATGCTCCGGCAGGACGGCGGCGGCGCGGTGGTGAACGTCGCCTCGATCGCCGGCCTGGTCGGCTACCTCAACGCGGCCCCGTACACCGCGGCGAAGCACGGTGTGGTGGGCCTCACCCGCAACAGCGCCATCGACTACGGCCCCCGGGGCATCCGGGTCAACGCGGTCTGCCCCGGGCCGGTGCTGACCCCGATGCTGGAACAGGCCCGCCGCGACCGCGGCCCGAGCGCCGACGAGTTCTACCTGGGCAACATCCCCCTGGGCAGGCTGTGCCGCCCCGAGGAGGTCGCCGCCGCCGTCCTCTGGCTCGCCTCGGACGAGGCGTCCTACATCACCGGCCAGGCACTGGGCGTGGACGGCGGCTGGACCGCGCAGTGACCCGCCGGGCCGGACGGTGGTGGGCCCGCTGCCCTCCCCGTCGGTCCGGCGCTCGCTCCGCGTTCCGGTCCGACCGCTTCACCCGGGCGCGTGCTCAACTCCGGTGGTTCGTCTACCGAAGACCCTGGGGTGGGGGCGGCATCGGACGGCCGTGCCCCGTCCGTGCGAGCAGAGGAGAGCGCGTTGAGCGACGACATCGCCTATGCCAGGATCCATCCCGCGATCGGCATCGCCCGGGTCGGCAACAGCACTCGGGACGACGGCTGGTTCCTCGGCCCGGAGGTGCCGGACCCGCCGGCCGAGCAGCCCGGCTTCTCCAAGGACGACCAGGGCGCGATCAAGCGGCAGGCCGCCCGCTTCCGGATCTACGGCTACGGCGCGGACGGCAGGGTCGTCCGCGAGCTGACGGTCGACGACCCGCGGGTGCGCATCGAGTGGGCGGTGCACGTCGCCAACAAGAAGGCCGCCTGGTACGAGTTCAGCCTCCCGCTCGACATCCCCGACATGAAGGACCAGCCCGAGCCCCGGCGCAACGCGGCCGTCAAGGACCGGGCGAGCCTGGTCATCGACCCCGGCCGCAAGACCCTGGTCGCGGGCAGCAAGCAGGAGGTGGAGTTCACCGGCGGCTCCTTCCTCGGGGCGCCCGTCCCGCTCGGCCGGATGCACTGCGATCCGGACGGCCGGCTGGTCGTGCTCGGCGGCGTCGGCACGTCCCGCAACCCCGAAGGCGGCGAGCTCGTCTCGTACGGCAACAACGACGGCTGGTGCGACGACACCTCCGACGGCCCGGTCACCGCGACCGTGACCATCGACGGCACCGCGCTGCGCGTCGACCCGGCCTGGGTCGTCGTCGCCCCGCCGAACTACGCACCCGACGTCAAGACCGTGCGCACCCTCCACGACCTGCTGTACGACCTCTTCGTCACCGAGGGGACGCTGGCGCCGCCCAAGACCGTCAACTTCGAGCGGGACGTCAAACCGATCCTGCAGCGGTTCTGCGAACTCCAGTGGGTGAACAAGGGGTTCGCCGCCCACTTCGGCTTCGGCGGCCCCCAGGACTTCCTCGCCCCCGACCACCTCGCCAGGCTCGCCGACCCCTCGCCCACGCACGAGGAACTGCGCCGCCAGGTCTACACCGCGCTGCGCGACCCCAAGCGGGACGGCATCTCCCCGATGCCCTGGCCGTGGATCTACGGCGACGGCATGAAGAGCATCCCCACCTCCGTCCTGCAGTACATGACCGTCTCCCCGACCCAGGACGCGATCCTCCTCGCCTGGATGAAGGGCGAGTTCACCACCACGCCGTGGCCGGGCTTCCCCCGGCGCCTGGAGGACGCACCCGTCGCCGACCAGCCCGCCCTGCTGGACCGCGCCGCCCTCGACTTCTGCCTCGCCGACGCCTTCCACCCCGGCTGCGAGGTCACCTGGCCGATCCGGCACCCCACCATGTACGGCGAACCGCTGCGCATCCGCCACCGCGCCGAGGGCACCGCCGAACCGGACTACGGCGACAAGCTCAGCCAGGCCCGGGCGCTCGGTCCGGACGGTCCCCTGCACGAGCAGGGCCCCGGCGACCTGACCCGCTGGATGGCCGTCCCCTGGCAGACCGACACCGCCAGCTGCCGCTCGGGGTACGAAGCCGCCAAGCAGCTCGGCCCCCGCTACGACCCCTACCTGCCCACCTTCTGGCCGGCCCGGGTGCCCAACCACGTCCTCAAGGAGAGCGACTACCGGATCGTCAACAAGGAGATCACCCGGGTCGAGGAGGACGGCCGCGAGGCGGCGTTCGCCAAGCGCGCGTCCTGGCTGCGCGGACTCCAGGGCGACTACAAGCAGCAGCTCAAGCAGGCCGTCGCCGAGTGGTACCACTTCGGCATCGTCGAGGTCCGCCCGTACACCGTCGGCGACGGCCGTTTCCCGGAGCGGATGCAGGTCGAATCCGTACCCGGCTTCCCGCTCGAAGGCGTCTCCGACACCCGCAACCTGAGCGCCATCCACGTCCCCGCCGCGACCGCCGCCCACGACGGCCTGAGCATGCAGGCGGCGGGCGAGGTCCTCGCGCTCACCGGGCTCTCGGCCGAGGAGGTCACCATCGGGTACTTCGACAAGCTCGACCCCTTCGGCGAGGAGGGCGGCGCGTGACGTCGGACCACGACGTCGCGGTGGTGGGCGGCGGACCGGCCGGTGCGGCCGCCGCCCTCGCCCTGGCCGCCCGGGGGCGCAGGGTGCTGCTCGCCCACGCCCCCGGCGGCCCGCCACCGGTCGGCGAGGCGCTGCCGGCGGTCGCCCGGATGCTGCTGCGCGACCTCGGCGTGGCCGACACCGTCCCCGGCACCGGGCACCTGCCCTGCTACGGCAACCGGTCCGCCTGGGGGGCCCAGGACATCGGGACCGTCGACAGCATCAACGACCCGTACGGCCCCGGCTGGCACCTGGACCGCGCACTCTTCGACCGGCGGCTGCGCGCGGCGGCCCGCGCGGTGGGAGTGGACGTCCGCGAGGCGGTGGTGCGCCCCGACGCCCGTCACCAGGACGGCTCGTGGGCCCTCACCCTGGCCGGCCGGACGGTCCGCTGCCGGCACCTCGTCGACGCCACCGGCCGGCGCGCCGCCATCGCCACCACCCACGGCGCCCGACGCGTCCGCGGCGACCGGCTCGTGGCGCTGTACCTCACCCTCGACGCCCGCGACACCGCGGACGCCACCACGCTCGTCGAGGCCGCGCCCGACGGCTGGTGGTACAGCGCGCTGCTGCCCGGCGGCCGGCTGCTGGTCGCCTTCTTCACCGACGCCGACCTGCCCGCCGCCCGCCCGGACAGCCGGTCCTTCGGGCTGCGCCTGGCCGCCACCGGCCCCACCGCGGCCCGTACCGCCGCCCACCGCACGCTCCCCGCACCCGCCAGGGCGCCCGCCCACACCGTCCGCCTGGACCGCGTCCACGGCGACGGCTGGACCGCCGTCGGCGACGCCGCGGCCGCCTTCGACCCGCTGTCCTCCCAGGGCATCCTGACGGCCCTGTACACCGGTCAGGCCGCCGGAGCCGCCGTGCACGGCCACCTCGACGGCGACCCGCACGCGCTGGATGGCTACACCGATGTCGTCACGGCCGTCACCGCCGCCTACCGGCGCCACCACGCGGCCTACTACGCCCTCGAACAGCGGTGGCCGGACAGCCCGTTCTGGCAGCGGCGCCAATCGGGAGCCGCTCCTCGCGTGGCGGTGCAGGTATACCCCAAGTAAGTGAAAACAAAAGGAAGTTGCGATTTCGATCGCGTTGGCCTTGCATGTGCATGACGCCCAGGCTCGCGGTAAGGCTGTTGTCTGATTCGACGACCTCCTCCGCCGGGAGAAGGAACCGACGGCGGCCCACCCGGCCTGACGGCCCGACGGCCGGCCCGCCCGGCTCAGGGGCGGGCCGGCCGGGCGCCCACGACGAACCACCGGGCCGGGAGGTCGATCCGGTGGCCGTCGGGGGCGGACTCCGTGGTGATCAGCGGCAGGTCGCCGGCGGCGAGCACGGCGAGGCCGGCCGTGTCGAGGAGCTCGGGGAGGGCCGTGTCGGCGACCTCGGCAGGGGCGAGGCCGTGGGCGAAGACCGGGCGCAGCTTCGGTGGCGGCCCGGCCGGGTGGTGGGCGAGGTCGGCCAGGACCTGCTTGGCCGCCTCGGCGAGCTCGACGAGGAAGGCCCGGCCGCGTGCGCCGACCAGCGTGGCGACGGCGTCGGCGACCAGGCGGCGGTCGGCCGGTTCGCTCTGGTGGATCACACCGCGCAGATAGACGTTGGCGTCGCCGAGGCGGTCGTGGAGCGCCCGGACGGCCTCGGCGTCGGTGGCGTCCAGCGCCGCGAACTCGGCCCGCGTCGCCGGATCCCGGCGCCGGGCCAGGTCGAGGGCGGCGGCGGACAGGTCGACCCCGAGGACGCGGTCGAAGTGGCCGGCCAGGAAGCGGGTCTGGGTGCCGTTGCCGCAGCCCAGGTCGACCACGGGCAGCCCCGGGTCGGTGACGTAGGGGGCGAACAGCGCGAGGTGGCGTTCCGCCGTGAGGGCCGGCTCCGCGTCCCAGATCACCGAGCCCGGCTCCTCGGGCGCACCGCGCCAGAAGCCCTCCCAGGCGTCCCGGTACCGACTCGTCACGCTCATGGCCGGGGACCTCCTGGTGTCACACACAGTGTCGGGACCGTGTCTATCGGTCCCGGGCCCGGGCGGCAAGCACCGGTCGGCGCAACACGGCCTCCCGGCGCAAAGCCGGCCCCCGGCGTCACACGGGCTCAGGCCCCGGCCCCGGCCCTGGCCTGGCGCAGCAGGTACGTTCCGGACACGGCGGCCAGGGCGGCCATGCAGGCGGCGAAGACCAGGCCGGCATGCGCCAGGCCGACCGGCCCGGTGAGCAGGCCCACGCCGATGACCGGGATCGAGATGCCGAAGTAGGCGACCACGAACAGCGCCGACAGGGCCCCGCCGCGGTGCTCGGCGGGGCTCGCCGCGGCGACCTCGCCGACGGCGCCGCGCAGGCCCATGCCCTGGCCCGCGCCGCCGACCAGGGCGCTGAGCACCAGCGGCGGGAGGGTGGTCCAGGCGAGGGAGACGGCCAGCAGGGCGAGCCCGACGATGAGCACCAGGCAGCCCAGCGGGATCGCCCGGGCCGTGCCGAGACGGGGCACCAGGAGCTGGCCCAGGGTGGAGGCGAAGAAGGCCGTGAAGACGATCAGGCCGACGACCGCGTGGTTGTGGATGCCCAGGCCGGCGGCGAGGAAGGCCGGGCTGACCGAGGTGAAGACGCCCAGCAGGGAGAAGCCCGCGAACGCGGCGAGCCCGGCCGGGACGAACACCCGGCGGACCTCCGGCGGCAGGGACGGCCGGTTGGGCCGGGCGGTGCGCAGCGGGCGGGCCCCGGCGACCGTCTCCGGCAGGAACAGGGTGAGGACGAACGACGTGGCGAGCAGCACCAGGTGCACGACGAACGGCAGGACCAGCGGGTCGGGCGCGTACTCGGCGAGCACGCCGGACAGCAGCGATCCGCAGCCGAGGCCGCCCATGTTGGCGGCGGTCGCGGCGAAGCCCGCGCGGGCAGTCCGCCCGGGCGGGGCGAGCTCCAGCACGTACGCGGTGCCGGTGCCGGTGAACAGGCCCGCCGAGAAGCCGGACAGCAGCCGGCCCAGGAGCAGCAGCGGCACGCTGTCCGCCGCCAGGAAGACGACGGCGCTGCAGGCCGCGAACCCGAGTCCGAAGAGCAGGACGACGCGGCGCCCGATGGTGTCGGAGACGTTGCCGACCAGCAGCAGGACGCCGATGACGCCGAAGGCGTACACGGCGAACACGACCGTCACCGTCAGCTCGGAGAAGCCGATCTCGTCCTGGTACAGCCCGTAGAGCGGGGTGGGCAGTGTGGTGCCCGCCATGCAGACGGCGAAGGCGGCGGCGGCCACGAGGTAGCCGAAGCGGCCCGCGGCAGGCCGGGCGGTCCGACGATCGGTCATTCGCCCACGATAGGCACGCCGCCCGGCCGGGCCCGCGCGGTGCGGGGGCGCGCTGCGCCGAATGGCCGCCGCCCGCCGCCCCGCCGGCGTCGGTGGCGGTGGCGGCGGGGCGGGGGGTAGCCGGATCAGTAGGTGACGATGCCCGGGTCCGAGAGGCCGGGGGCGCCGGTCTCGACGTGGCCGGCCAGGCGGCGGACGAAGTCGGCGGTCGCCGCGGAGGTGACGGTGACGTCGTACCAGTGGCGGCAGCCGCCGAGGTCGACGGTGTACGCGAGCGTCGCGCCCCGGCGGACGGTGACGGTCTGCGGGGTGCCGCCGTAGGCGTTGCTGACGGTGAGGACGACGTCGGCGGCGCCCGCGTTGGTCAGGGTGAGGTCGAGGTTGCCGGTGGTCGGGTTGTGCCGCGCGGTGACCTCGGGCCCGGCGGTCTTGCCGGGGTTGCGGAAGCGGCGCAGGAAGCCGTTGGGGCCGTGGACGGTCAGGTCGGTGACGCCCTTGGAGTAGCTGGTGTTCCAGGTGTCCGTGATCGACTTGCCCGCCTCCGCGGTGTAGGTCCACGGCCCGTCGGTGCGGTTGGGCGAGGTCACCAGGAACTGGGCGCCGGCCGCCGCGCCGCCGCTGAGGGTGAGGCGGAACCTGCCGGTGCCGGTGTCGGCCGCGCCGTCCGCGTACGGGGCGTACTTGAGCGGGCGGGTGGGCTTGGTGCCGGGCTCCTGCTTCGGCATGGTGCCGGTGGCGGGCGGGCTGGGCACGTAGTCGGGGTGCCGGTTGCGGTCCGGCGGGAGGTAGCCGGCCGTGGAGGGCAGCGCGGCCGGGGCGGGGTTCGACGCGGTGAAGTCGAAGGCGGAGGTCAGGTCGCCGCAGATGGCGCGCCGCCAGGGCGAGATGTTGGGCTCCAGCACGCCGAAGCGGCGCTCCATGAAGCGGATGATCGAGGTGTGGTCGAAGGTCTCCGAGCAGGCGTAGCCGCCGGTGCTCCAGGGCGAGACCACCAGCATCGGCACCCGCTGGCCGAGGCCGTACGGACCGGCCGCGTTGGCGGCGTTCCCGGCGAAGTAGTCGGCCGTGGTCGACACCGTCGAGAGGCCCTGGGAGGCGGAGGAGGGCGGGAACGGCGGCACGACGTGGTCGAAGAAGCCGTCGTTCTCGTCGTAGGTGATGAACAGCGCCGTGCGGGCCCACACGTCGGGGTTGGAGGTGAGCGCGTCCAGCACCTGGGAGACGTACCAGGCGCCGTAGTTCGCCGGCCAGTTGGGGTGCTCGGTGAACGCTTCGGGGGCGGCGATCCAGGAGATCTGCGGCAGCGTGCCGGCCTGGACGTCGCGGCGCAGTACGTCGAACAGGCCGTCGCCCGCCTTGGCGTCGGTGCCGGTGCGGGCCTTGTCGTACAGCGGGTCGCCGGGCTTGGCGTTGCGGTAGTTGTCGAAGTAGAGCAGCGAGTTGTCGCCGTAGTTGCCGCGGTAGGCGTCGCCTATCCAGCCCCAGGAGCCTGCCGCGTCCAGGCCGTCGCCGATGTCCTGGTAGACCTTCCAGGAGACCCCGGCCTTCTCCAGCCGCTCGGGGTAGGTGGTCCAGCCGTACCCGGCCTCCTGGTTGCCGAGGACCGGGCCGCCGCCGGTGCCGTCGTTGCCGGTGTAGCCGGTCCACATGTAGTAGCGGTTCGGGTCGGTGGAGCCGATGAACGAGCAGTGGTAGGCGTCGCAGAGGGTGAACGCGTCGGCGAGCGCGTAGTGGAACGGGATGTCCTGGCGGGTCAGGTAGGCCATGGTGGTGGCCGTCTTGGCGGGGACCCACTGGTCGTACCTGCCGTTGTTGAAGGCCTTGTGGCCACCGGCCCAGTCGTGGTTGAGGTCCTGGACGAACTGCATGCCCAGGTCGTTCACCTGGGGGCGGAACGGCAGCACCTCCTTCTTGGCGCTGTCCGTCTGGTGCCACACCGACTTGCCGCTCGGCAGGGTCACCGGGCGGGGGTCGCCGAAGCCGCGGACCCCCTTCATCGCGCCGAAGTAGTGGTCGAACGAACGGTTCTCCTGCATCAGGACGACGATGTGCTCGACGTCCCGGAGGGTGCCGGTGGCGCCTTGCGGGGCGATCGCCGCGGCCCGCGCGATGCTCTGCGACAGCGTGGTGAACGCGGCTGTGGTGCCCGCGAGTTGGAGGAAACGTCGACGGTTCAGCTCTGCCATGGGTGGAATGACCTCTGGGTGTCGCGAGGGTGGAGGACGGCACCCCAAGGACAGCGCCCGTGGGGTACCGCCCGGCGGACCGTTCATGGCTGCCCGTTGTACGTCCGGCGAACGCCTCGAGTTGTCTGAACACGTTCCGTCAGCGGCCCTCCGTGCCGGGAGTCGCGGCGCGTCGCCGGGTGTGGTCGGAGCCACACCCAGTGTGGTCACAGCAGGTCCTGGCGGGCATTAGCCTTGGGTCCCCGGGGCGGGCGGTCCGTCCGACCGACCCGAGGGGAACGAAGAGTGGTGCACGACAGCCGGGTCCCGGCCGTGGTCGGGCGGCAGCGGGAGACGGAACTGCTCACCGCCGCCCTGGTGCAGGCCGAGGACGGCGCGAGCGGGTCCACGGTGCTGCTGCGCGGCGAGCCCGGCGTCGGCAAGTCCACCCTGCTGTCCTGGGTGGAGCGCGCCGCGCGCGAACGGGGCTTCACCGTCCTGCGGGCCGTCGGCGCCGAGGCGGAGACGGACCTCGCGTTCGGCGCCCTGCACCAGGCCTTCCGGTCACTGCTCCAGCGCTCCGGCGCCCTCTCCGACCACCAGCGGGAGGCCCTGGAGAGCGCGCTCGGCGTCCGCTCCGGAACCCCCAGCGGCTTCGCCGTCGGCGCCGCCGCCCTGGCACTGCTGGAGGAGGCGATGCGGACCGCCCCCGTGCTGCTGCTCCTGGACGACCTGCACTGGATCGACTCGTCGAGCGCGACCGTCTTCGCCTTCCTCCACCGGCGCTGCGCCGAACTGCCGATGGTGATCGTCGGCGCCAGCCGCCCGGACGGACCGGCCGCGCAGACCTGGTCGGCCGAGGCCGTCGAGGTCCGCGCCCTGCCCCGCCCGGACGCGGCCCTGCTGCTGGGCACCTGCCACCCCGAACTCGCCGCGGCCGCCCGGGACCGGGTCCTGGCGGAGGCCGCCGGGAACCCCCTGGCGCTGGTGGAACTGCCGCGCCAACTCGCCGCCGCCCAGCAGCGGGGCACCGCGCCGCTGCCGGAACGGCTGCCGCTGGGGCGCAAGCTCGAGCGGATGTTCGCCGACCGGCTGGGCGCGATGACGCCCGAGGTCGGCCGCTTCCTGCTGCTCGGCGCCCTGGCCACCGGCCCGGAGTTCAGCAGCGGCGCCTGGCTGCGCGCCGTCGCCGACGGGAACGCGCAGGAGGCCCTGGCCCGGATCGAGGCGGACGGCCTGGCCCGGCTGGACCCGGCCGGACAGCTGGTCTTCCGGCACCCCCTGGTCCGCACCGCCGTCGTCGCCGCGGCCTCCGACACCGCGCGCCGCGAGGCCCACCGGGCCCTGTCCGAAGCCCTCGCGCCGGACGACCCGAGGCGACTGGTCCACGAGGCGTCCGCCGCGCTGCTGCCCGACGAGGACCTCGCCCACCGCCTTCAGGAGGCCGGCCGGGAGCTCGCCCGCCGGGGCGGCGACGCCGAGGGTGCGCTGCTGCTCGAACGCGCCGCCGTCCTCAGCCCCAGCTCCTGCGACCGCGTCCGCAGGCTCACCTGGGCCGCGGTGATGTCGGCGCGCGGCGGGCAACTGCGCCACACCGCGTCCCTGGTGGAGGAACTGAAGACCGTCACCGTGCCGGATGACGTCGCCCCGCTGTTCGCGTACGCGGTGGTCTACGCCGACCAGAGTCACCACGTCGACTTCGAGTCCTCCGCCGCCCTGCTGCCCGCGGCCCTCGACGCGCTCACCGCACCGGGCGCCGACACCTTCGGCGGGATCACCGAACAGGCCTACTTCAAACTGCTCCTGGCCGCCACCTACACGGACGACCCGTGGGCCTGGCGGGCCCTGGAACGGCACCGGGACGAGGTCTCCGAGGCGGGCCGGCTGTGCCTGCGGGCCTGGACCGACCCGGGCCCGGACGCGGCCGCCACCCTGCGGGCCGTCGCCGAGCGGATGACGGAGGAACAGGAGGCCGGCGCCGCCTGGCTGCTGCTGTGGACCGCCTCGGCCCTCGACTGCCCCGAGGGCTCCCTGTGGCAGCGCTTCACCGGGCTGCACGGCTACGCCTCCCAGGGCTCGATCGCCAAGGCCAAATGCCACCAGGACTTCCTGCTCGGCCACTGGGACCAGGCCGCCGTCTGCCTGCGCGAAGCCGAGATCGCCGACGAACTCGGTTACCACACCAACGCGTTGATGTTCCGCCAGTACTACGCCCACTTCCTGGCCGGCCGTGGCGACGAGGCCGGGCTCCGGGAGGTCGAGCAGGCCATCCGGCCCACCGCCACCCGCGCCCGGATGCGGTACGTCCTCGACCGACTGACCCACCTGCGCGGACTGGCCGCGCTCGCCCACGGGCGCCACGAGGAGGCGTACGCCCACTTCTCCGAGCTCACCCCGCCCGGGCGGCTGCCCGGCGGCCCGCCCTGGCGCCATGCCCTGGTCCTCGACCTGGTCACGGCCGCCGTGCACACCGGCCGGCACGAGGAGGCCCGGGCCCACCTCGCCGCCGGCCGGGCGGCCCATTCCGCGGAGATCTCCGACCGCCACGCCTTCCTGTGCGCGGCCGCCACCGCCGTGGCCGCCGGGGACGACGAAGCCGACGCCGGCTACCGCGCCGCGTACGCCGTCCCCGGCGCGGAGCAGTGGGCGTTCGACCTCGCCCGGCTGCGGCTCGCCCACGGCTCGTGGCTGCGCCGCCGCCACCGGCCCGGCGCCCGGGAACCGCTGCGCGCCGCCCACCACGTGTTCCGCCGTCTCCAGGCGGACCCCTGGGCCCAGCGCTGCGAGGAGGAGCTGCGGGCCGCCGGCGACCCGGTGGCACCGCCGCCCGGCGCACCGGCCGCGGAATCGCCCGGTCTCACCGGCCAGGAGCTGCGGATAGCCCGGCTCGCCGCGACCGGGCTGACCAACAAGGAGATCGGCCGCCGGCTCCTGCTGTCGCCCCGCACCGTCGCGGCCCACCTCTACAAGATCTTCCCGAAGCTCGGCATCACCTCGCGGGCCGCGCTCGCCCACGCCCTCGACAACGCCACTGACCTGCGCTGACGTCCTTCCCGGCGGTCGCTGCCCGGCCGCGCGGCACATGCTGCCCGAAAGGACAGTCAGATGACCTAACGGGCCGCCGCGCCTGCGCCCCAGGCTGGGACCGCGCAGGGAATTCGGCGGAAGGGCGGTCAGATGGGTGTGCGGGTGACGACCGCTTCGGTCGCGGACGAGGACAAGACGGCGTACTGGACCGGGGCGGTGTCCCGGGCGATGGTCCCGGTGGAGGTGCACCCGCGCACCGGGCGGCCCTTCGACGGACTCCTGGTGTCCCACCGGCTCGGCTACCTGCGGATCTCCACCCTGGAGGCAGACGCCGCCCGGCTCTCCCGCACGGCGGCCCTGATCAAGCGGGCCCCGTACGGCGAGCCGCAGGTCGCGATCGGCGTGCAGGAGACGGGCCGGGCCGTCCTGGAGCAGGACGGGCGCCGGGCGGAGGTGCCGCCGGGCGGGCTTGTGGTGTACGACACGGCGCGTCCGTACGCCGTCGACTACCCGGAGCGCTTCCGCACCCACCTGTTCCACCTGCCGCGCCGGCTGCTGGGCGTGCCGGAGCGGGACCTGCGGCAGGCGGCGGCGACGGCCGTCGGCCCCACGGAGGGCTGCGGACCGGTGCTCCTGCCGTTCCTCGCCGTCCTCGCCGCCTCCGCGCACTCCTACCCGGCCCCGGTCGGCGACCGGCTGGCGGGCAGCGTCGCGGACCTGCTGAGCGCGCTCGTGGTCCAGCTGGTCGGAGCCCGGCCGGAGGAGCCGGACGCCCCGAACGCGCACCTGGTCCGTCGGGTGCGCGAGTACATCGACCACCACCTGGCCGACCCCGAGCTGGTGCCCGAACGGATCGCGCAGGCCCACCACATCTCCGTGCGCTACCTGCACCGGATCTTCGAGGGCGAGGGCGTGACGGTGAGCCGGCTCATCCAGCAGCGCCGCCTGGCGGCGTGCGCCCGCGAGCTGGCCCGGCGCGGCCGCACCACGCCCACGGTCTCGGCCGTCGCCCAGCGCTGGGGCTTCGTCAACCCGGCGCACTTCAGCCGGACCTTCCGCGCCGCGTACGGTGTCTCTCCCCGGGAGTGGCGCGAACCGCCGCACCGCGATGCCGGTTGACGAGCCGCCGGACCGCCGCCGCGCACGCGGCCGCCGCGCCGCCCACCGACCGAAGCCAGGAGCGAAGAGTTGCCCGACCCCACCCCCCTGCCCGACCGGCACCCGGTGCTCGACCGGGCACTCCAGGAGTTCCTGGACGCCCGGGCCGGCCGGTCCGCGACGGAACTGCCGGACCTCTCCTTCCTCACCCCCGAGCGTGTCCCGACCGGCGGCCCGCACGAGGACCCGGACGAGGACCCGGACGACCCGCACGGCACCTCGACGGAGTGGCTCGCCCTGCCCTGCGGACCGGCCGGACGGGTGCACGTCCAGGTGACCAGACCCGCGGACGCCGTGGGCCCGAGCCCCGTGGTGCTGTTCCTGCCCGGCCTCGGCTGGTCGCTCGGCGACGCGGCCTGCTACGCCCGGCTGGTCCGGGAGTTCGCCCTGGGCACCGATGCCGCCGTGGTGTACGTGGACTACGCCCGCTCGCCCGCGGCCCGCTACCCGGTGGCCGTCGAGCAGTGCTACGAGGTGGCCCGGTGGATCCACGCGCACGGCCACGAGATCGGGCTGGAGGGGCGCCGCATCGCCGCCGTCGGCGACTCCGCGGGGGCCAACCTGGTGGCGGCGCTGACCCTGCTGGCCCGGCAGCGCGGGGACGTCCGGCTGGTCCAGCAGGTGCTGCTGTGCCCGGTGACCGACGCCGACTTCGACACCCCGTCCTACCGCCGGTACGCGACGGGCTACTTCCTGCACCGCGACCACATGCGCCGGTTCTGGGACGACTACCTGCCGGAGCTGCGCCGGCGGGGCGAGGCGACCGCCGCGCCGCTGCGCGCGTCCCTGGACCAGCTCGCCGGGCTCCCCCCGGCGCTCGTGGTCACCGCCGAGGCCGACGTGCTGCGGGACGAGGGCGAGGCCTACGCGGCCCGGCTCCGCGCGGCGGGCGTCCCGGTGGTGGCGATGCGCTACCAGGGCGCGGTGCACGGTTTCCTGCTGCTCGCCGGGCACTGCCCCACCGGCACCGCCCGGGCCGCGCTGATCCAGGTCGTCGACACCGTGCACGTGGCCCTGCACAGCCGGTCGTGGTGACCCCGGCCCCGAGCCCGCCGGGCCGGGACGCCGCGTCCTTCCCGCTCTCCCGTTCCGACACCGCGACACCACCCGGCCGGACCTGGCCGGTCCGGCCGACAGCAGCCTGAGGAGCACCGATGTCCGTCGTCCTCGACACCACCGGAGTACCGTCCGCCGACCGCGCGGAGTACTGGCGCGAGGCCGTCTCCCGTACCTTCATCCCGCTCGACGTGGAGCTGCTCGACGGCGCGCCCGCGCCCGCGACGATCACCAGCCACCGCCTGGGCGACCTGCAGGTCTCCCTGGTGGAGGCCGGGCCGCAGCGGGTCGAGCGCAGCGCGGGGCTGATCGCCCGCGGCGGGGAGGACCACCTCACACTGGCGCTCCAGCACCGCGGCACCGCCCGCCTGGTCCAGGACGGCCACCGGGTCGAGCTGCGGCCGGGCACCTTCGCGGTCTCCGACGCCGGGCGGCCGTTCGCCAAGGAGCTGCCGGAGCCCTTCGCCTTCACGGCGTTCCACTGGCCGCGCTCGGCCGTGGGCGTCTCGGAGGACGACCTGCGGGTGCTGACCGCGACGGCCTTCGACAGCGCCGACGGCACCGCCCGGCTGGTGGCCGCGTACCTGGAGTGCCTCTCCCGCTCGGCCGGCTCGATGGAACCGCACCTGGCGTCCTGGCTCGCCATCACGGCGCTCGACCTGCTCGCGGTGCTCGCCCACGAGCGCCGCGGCCGGTCCGGGCCGGAGGCACCGGAGGCGGCCCTGGCCACCCTGGCCCGGGTGAAGGACCACATCATGCGCCACCTCGGGGACCCGGACCTGTCGCCGGAGCGGATCGCGGCCGCCCACCACGTGTCGGTGCGGTACCTGCACAAGCTGTTCCGCTTCGAGGGGGTGACGGTGGCCCGCTGGATCCAGCGCCAGCGACTGGACCTGTGCCGCCGTGACCTCGCCCGCCGGACGGCGGGCCGGGTCACCGTGGCGGCGGTGGCGGGCCGCTGGGGCTTCGTGAGCGCCAGTCACTTCAGCCGGGCGTTCCGGGCCGCCTACGGGGTCTCCCCGCGCGAGTGGCAGGCCTACGCCGGGACGGGCCTTACGTCCGGCGGCGGCGTCGGCGCCGCCCCCGCGCCGCTCGGCCCGTCCGGGTACGGCATCGCGGTGTGAACCGTCGGGTCGAGCCGTCGGGTCGAGCCGTCGGGGTGAGCCGTCGGGACGGGACGCGGTGTGCGGGCGGGGCGGTCGGGGTGCGCCGATGGCGCCGAGGACGGAGTTGTCGAGCGGGCTGGCGGCCAGGCGCTCCAGGACCCGCTGCAGGCCCCGGGAGAGCGCGGCGCGCAGGGTGCGGCTCCGGCGGCGGACGTCGGGGACGGCGGAACGGAACGCTGCGCTGACGGACATGCGGCTCACCTCCGGTACGGCCTGCGGACCTGCAGGGACGTCCAGCTTCCACCGCTTCGGCCGGGCCGGGGCCCGGATTGACGGGCTGCTGACGCTCCGCTGACGAACTGCTGACGAACTGCTGACGACCCGATGACGGACCGCTGACGGCGGGCGGACGCCGGCCCGGCCCCGGGCGTTCAGACCCGGTACGCGGCGACGTAGCGGGCGGGGTCGCCGCCGAGGTCGCCGTGCCAGCGCCGCAGGCACCACTCGGCGAAGGTCCGGCCGGTGGCGGCGATCTCGTCCAGCGGGTCCAGGTAGCCGAGGACGTGCGGCGGCTCGAGGTCCGCCGCGACGCGGGCGGCCAGGCCGGCCCTGGCGAGGCGGAGAAGTTCGACGGCCAGTGGGCGGACCGGGTCGCCGCCGAGGCGGGTGGCCAGGCCCCGGGCGGGGAGTTCCGCGAGGGCGGCCCGGTGCTCGCGCAGGGTGTAGCGGCCGAGCAACTCCCAGGCGGCGGCGCGGGATTCGGGGTGGTAGGTCAGCCCCGCCCACAGCGCGGGGACGGCGGCGACGAACGGGTACGGCGGTCCGTCCGCGGCGCGCAGCTCCAGGGTGCGGCGGACCCGGGTGTTGGTCCACAGCTGGTCGAGGTGGGCGGCCCAGTGGTCCGCAGTCGGCCGCGAACCGTCCCCGTAGCCGTCCCGGAGGAGTTCGGCGAAGGTGCGGCCGGGCGGCGCCGGGTGGTAGCGGCCGTCCGGGGTGCGGTAGTGGATCAGGGGGATGCCGAGCGCCCAGTCGACCACGTCGTCGGCGGTGACGTCGGGGCGCAGCGCGGGCGGCAGCACGCCGCTGCGGTACGGGTCCATCCGCAGCCAGGCCCAGCACCGGTTCGACAGCAGTCCATCGCACCGGCCTTCCTGGATCGGCGAGTTGACGAGCAGTGCGGAGACCACCGAGGCGGCGGCCATCTGCATCCGCAGCTTCTGGGTGAAGTCCTCGGGGGAGAGGTAGTCCAGGGTGACCTGGGTGGACAGCGACAGCGCCATGACGTACCGGGCCCGGCTGCCCGCCGCGCCCAGCCCGGCGAAGTGGTCCCGCATGATGGCGCCCCGGCTCATCGGCACCCACCGCATGTCGCGCAGCCGGTCGAAGGGCAGGTTGGCGCCGGGCACCAGGGCGAGGCCGAACCGGCCGGCCGGTTCGGCGAGTCGCTCCAGGGCGGTGCGCATGTCGGCCACGGCCTCGGCGACGCTCGGGACGGGGGCCGAGGAGTACTCGATCTGGCCGCCGTGCTCCAGGGTGATCAGGCTGCCGTCCGGGAGGCGGACGCCGGTCAGCCGTCCGGCGTCCGCCAGCCGCTCGCCGCCCCACCGGGCGAGCACCTCCTCCAGGACGGCCAGCACGCCGCGCGGGCCGAAGTAGCGGGCGGCCAGCCCGGTGGCCGGGTCGAGCAGGCCGCACTCGACCTCGAGGCCGACCCGCTCGCCGCGGGCGGGCCGGAACGGGGCCAGCAGCTCGGCCCGTTCCAGCGCCCGGCCGGCGTGCGGGCCGGTCACGCCGTGCCCACCCGGGCGGCGATCCGGGGGTGTCCGGCGCGGTCGAGCAGCGTGCTCACCGCGTCCAGGGCGGACTGCGCGGCGCCCTGGCACCAGGCGTGGGCGCCGGACAGGTGCTCGCCGGCGAAGAAGATCCGCGGCTGCTCCACCGGGTGCGGGGAGCCGAGCACGCTCAGGTAGCGGGTGTGCTCGCCGGGCGCCAGGTGGGCGAAGGCGCCGCCGCCCATGCCGGTCTGCACGTCCCAGTCGCAGTGCACGATGTCGTCCACGTCCCCGGTGATGCCCGGGTGGAGCTTCTCCAGGCAGTCCAGCACCAGCGCGTCCCGGTCCGCGACCGGCAGCGCGGCGAAGCGCCGGGCGTTGGCGCCCCACAGGTACGCGCCGAGCAGGGCGGCCGGGTCCGCGGAGCGCAGGGGGTCGCGCGGGCCCCAGCTCGGGCCGGAGCTGCCGTTGACCCCGCCCTCGGTGAGAACCGCGTTGTCCGACGGGTACCAGACCTGCTGGATCGGCAGGTCGGTGAAGCTGCCGCCGCCGTGGATGTCGTCCTCCAGCTCCCAGCGCCGGCGGGTGAGGTGCAGGACGGTCTTGACGCTGCTCGCGTAGCTGATGCCGCGGACGGCGTGCCGCTGGGCGGGCGGCAGGCCCGGGGTGACGGTGATCTGGTCGAGCGCGGGCGCCGGGACGCAGCACACCACGTAGTCGGCGTGGTCGCGCAGCCGGGCGCCGATCCGCCGGCCGCCGATCCGGACGCCGTCCGCGGTCAGCGCGATCTCGTCGATCCGGGTGGAGAGCCGCAGCGTGCCGGGGCGCAGGGACCGGACGAAGGCGTGGACCAGCGCGTCCAGCCCGTCGACCAGCTCGACCTGCCCGCTGTGGAACAGGCCGAAGTAGTCGACCAGCACCTCCAGCAGCGAGGACTGCTCGTAGTGTGCGAGGCCGCTGGCGTGTCCGAAGAGCTCCCAGGCGTCCTGCGACACGTGCTCGTGCACGAACTGCCACAGCGACACCGAGGCTGCCCGTTCCAGCGCCGGGTCGTCCCAGTGGCCCTCCAGGATGCGGCGCTGCTGCTCGACGGTGAAGGTGCGCCACACCGAGCCGAGCAGGTGGTCCAGCAGGGGTGCCGGTGCCTGCCGTTCGGCCGGGCGCAGCGCGTACGAGGGGAACAGCGAGGCCACGTCCTGCACCCGGACCCGGCGACCGCGCAGATGGTAGAAGGCGCGCGGGTTGGCGTTGACGAACGGGCGGGTCGCCAGCCCGAACCCGGAGACGTAGTGCAGCACGCAGTGGTGGTTGCCCGGGATGCGCATGGCGCCCAGGTCCACGTGCGTGCCGTCCCAGAACCGGTGGGTCCGCACCCGCCCGCCGGGCCGGTTCGCCCGCTCGTACACGACGACGTCGAAGCCGCGGCGCTGCAGCTCGTGTGCGCACACCAGTCCGGCGATGCCCGATCCGACCACGGCGACCCGGCCCCGGGCGCCGCCCACCGGCCGCAGCAGGGAACGCGGGAACGCAAAGCTGGTATCGAACATCGGCACCGAACCCGTCAGAAGGGGGACCCGGCCCCAGCCTCGGCCAGGCGTCGTTCGGGTGCCAGTTCGCGGCACCGATGCGAGTGACGGGCAGGCCGCGGGGAGGTTCCGTGCCCGATCGGACCGGCCCGGATCGCAGGGAGGGCCCGTCTGTATCATCTGTTCGCACACAGCGGCGGGGGGCAGGGGCGACGTGGAGACGGTGGGACCGAACGGGCCTGCGCAGGTGGGGCCGTTCCGGGTGTTGGCGCTGCTCGGGCAGGGCGGAATGGGGCGGGTGCTGCTGGGGGTGGCGCCGGACGGGCGGCCCGCGGCGGTCAAGCAGGTGCACGCCGAGTTCGCCGAGGACGACGGGTTCCGGATCCGGTTCCGGCGCGAGGTGGAGGCCTCGCGGCGGGTCTCCGGCGGGTACACGGCGGCGGTGATCGCGGCCGACCCGGAGGCCGAAACCCCTTGGCTGGCCTCGCAGTTCGTGCCCG
Source organism: Kitasatospora sp. NPDC034035 (assembly GCF_055575755.1). Lineage (NCBI taxonomy): Bacteria > Bacillati > Actinomycetota > Actinomycetes > Kitasatosporales > Streptomycetaceae > Kitasatospora > Kitasatospora sp. NPDC034035. The sequence continues at coordinate 133,600 of NZ_JBVISA010000007.1, forward strand.
GTCCGGCCCTGAACGAGGCGCTGCGGGCGGTCGGCGCGCTGCCGGAGGAGTCGGTCCGGCGGCTGGCCGCCGGGCTGGCGCAGGCGCTGGTCGACGTGCACCGGGCGGGTCTGATCCACCGGGACCTCAAGCCCTCCAACGTCCTGCTCGCCGAGGACGGCGTGCGCGTCATCGACTTCGGGATCGCGCGGGCGGCGGAGAGCCAGGACACCAAGCTCACCCGCACCGGGGCGATGATCGGCTCGCCCGGCTACATGTCGCCCGAGCAGGTCGAGGGGCGTGAACTGACGCCCGCCAGTGACGTGTTCTCGCTCGGCGCGACCCTGGTGGTGGCCTGCGCGGGCCGGCCGGCCTTCACGGGGGAGTCGCTGCCGCGGATCCTCTTCAACGTGCTGCACGCCGAACCCGACCTGAGCGGGGTGCCGGACGGACTGCGGCCGCTGCTCGCGGCCTGCCTGGCCAAGGACCCGGCCGCGCGGCCGACCCCGCAGGAGGTGCTCGCGGCGGTCGGGCGGCTCGCCCCGTCGACGCGGCCGTGGCCCGAGGCGGTGCACGGGCTGCTGGCGGCGCAGGGGGCGGAGATCGCCCGGCTGCTGGGCACCGACGCGCCGGCCGCCGTCCGGCCCGTGCCCGCGTCGGCCGCCGACCGGCCCGTGCCCGCGGTGGGCGGTGCCTTCGGACCGGCCGAGCCGCCGGCCGCGCCCGTGCGGCGGCGCCGCCGGGGGAGGCGGATCGTCCTGACCGTCGGCGCGATCGTCCTGGCGCTCGCCGGGGTGGCGGGCGGGCTGGTCGCCACCGGGGTGGTGAACCTGGACTCGGTGTTCCCCGAGCCGGTGCCCACGCCCGGGAACGTGCCGCTCTCGCAGGTCAAGGACAAGTACACGGCCGTGGCGCCCACCTGCGCGGACGCCCGGAGGGTGACGGTACCGCCCGAGTTCTCCGCACCCTGGGGCAACCCCGGGACCTGGGAGGCCACGGACTCGCACGGGAAGCACCCGGAGAAGGGCTGCCAGTGGAACTCCCGCAGCGGCGACCAGCTCGACGTCGACTGGGACGTCTACCCGAGCCTCCCCGGTGGCCTGACCGGCGCCGAGCGGGCGAAGGAGCACTTCGAGGCCCTCTACGTCGGAGGCCGCACGCGCGTGTCGGACCCGGGCTTCGCGGAGGAGGCGTTCTGGCTCCCGAAGAAGTATCTGGACGAGGAGAACTGCGTGTTCTACGTGCGCGACGTCAACCTGAACGTCTTCATCGCGGTGAAGGGCAGCAGCTACCCGAAGGGGCGGTGTGAGGAGCTGACCCGGACGATGGCCGCGACGGCGGTGCAGGTGGCGCAGTTCGTGTCCGTGAACGGGACGTCCCCCGAGGTGTCCCCCACGCAGCCGGCGTTCCGGTGACGGGCGCCTCGATGCGGCCGCGCCGGGAGTCGGACCCGGCCGAGGTCGGCCCGTACCGGGTCCTCGCGGAGCTGGGGCGCGGCGGGATGGGCCGGGTGCTGCTGGGCGCCGCGCCGGACGGGCGGCTGGTGGCGGTCAAGCAGGTGCACGACCGGTTCGCCGCCGACGACGGCTTCCGGGCCAGGTTCCGGCGCGAGGCCGGCGCCTCCCGCCGGGTGTCCGGGGCGTACACGGCGGCCGTGATGGACGCCGACGTCGACGCGCCGACGCCCTGGCTCGCCTCGGTGTTCGTGGTCGGGCCCTCGCTCGGCGCCGCCGTCGAGGCCGCCGGGCCGCTGCCCGCGGACGCCGTGCACCGGCTCGCCGTCGGCCTGGCCACGGCCCTGGTGGAGATCCACCGGGCGGCGCTGATCCACCGCGACCTCACACCGGAGAACGTGCTGCTCGCCGACGACGGCGTGCGCGTCATCGACTTCGGGATCGCCCGGGCGGCCGAGGAGGACGCCGAGCTCACCCACACCGGCGGCGTGATCGGCTCGCCCGCGTACATGTCGCCCGAGCAGGCCGAGGGCCGGGTACTGACCCCGGCGGCCGACGTGTTCTCGCTCGGCGCGGTGCTGGCGCTCGCCCTGACCGGTCGCAGCCCCTTCGCCGGGGCCTCCACCCTGCAGACCCTCTACAACGTCGTGCACACCGAGCCGGACCTCGCCGCCGTACCGGCCGCCACCCGGCCGCTGCTCGCGGCCTGCCTCGCCAAGGACCCGGCCGCCCGCCCGACCCCGGCCCGCCTGCTCGAACTCCTCGGCCCGGTCGCCCCGGCCGCCCGGCAGTGGCCGCCGACGGTGCACGCGCTGATCACCGCGCAGCAGACGGCGGTGGACGGGCTGCTCGCCGCCCCGCAGGGCGCCGCGCCGCCGCGCGCGCGGACGTCCGAGCCGACCTCGTACCACCTGGCGGCGCCCGGGCTGACCGCCCTGGCCACGGCCGTGGACACCGGGCCGGAAACCGACGCGCCCGCACCTGTACCCGTCGTCGCCGCCGGTACCCCGCCGCGCCGGTCGCGCCGGACCGCCGCCCTGGTGACCGCCGGGTTCGTCGCCGCGGCGGGCGTCGGCGGATACCTGTGGCTGCGCGACGCGAACGACCCGAACGGCCCGGCCGTTCCGGACAAGTACGTCAAGGCACCGGCCTGTGCGGAGGCCACCGGGCGGCTCCCGCTCCCGGCCGCCGAGCGCAAGCAGGAGGAGGACCACTACGTCGAGCAGTCCTCCAGGGCCGAGACCGACTGCTACTGGTACGGCTCGTCGGCCGTCTCCGGCACCACCTACTGGGACCGGAACCCGTCCGCGATCGTCCGCTGGATGCTCCAGCGCAGCGCCGGGACCAGCGACAACGCGACCCAGGTCCAGCGCAAGGACTTCGGTGACCTGGCCGCCGGCGAGCGCCGCGCGAGCGGCCTCGGCGTCGGCGAGGAGGCCTACTGGGGCTCGGTGGGGAACGGGACGAACTGCTCCCTTCACGTCCGCGACGGCAACCTGCGCCTCTCGGTCGACCTCGGCGGCAAGGCGCACCCGGCGGACGGCTGCGAGGCGCAGGCCGTGACGGTCGCCCGCGCGGCACTCGCGGCGATGCCGAGCTGAGCCGACCCGGACGCGGGCCGCGGTACCCCTGTTGCCTCGGCTCGCGTCCCGGGCCGGCGGATTCAGCCGGTGACCCTGATGCGACTTCCGGTGGACGTGCCACCGTCGGTGTCGCGCAATCCGGTCGGACGCGAAGCGGCCGTGCGGGCGTTCACGTGCTCCTCCTCGGACGGGTCGATCGGGCGTTCATTGTCGCCGCCGGAGGCTCCGGCGGACCACGACGTTGACCTGACGTTGACCTGACACTTGGGCCGCTCCCGGCTACGCTCGTTCGCGGCCCGCGCCGGACGGGGCGGGGCGCGGGGGACGCTTGGCCGGGGGAGTGGGGGACGTGTTGGGGGCTGCTGTGTTCGCCGAGCTGTTACGGGAGCGACGCCTGTCGGCGGGGTGGAGCCAGGACGAGCTGGCAGAGCGCTCGGGGGTGTCGACCCGGTCGATCAGCGCCCTGGAGGCAGGTGGGCGACGGCCGCGGATGTCCTCGGTGGTCCGGCTCGCCGGGGCCCTGGGCCTCGACCCGGACACCCGCGCCCGGTGGCTGATGGCCGCCCGGGACGCGGGCGCGGAGGAGCCGGGCGGACCGGACACCCCGGCGGCCGCGCCCCGGCCCGAGGCCGGTGCGGCGGCCTCCCCGCCCCTCCCGCGCTCCCCGGCCGGGCCGGGTGGGGGGCGTGGCGCGCCGGCCGTGCCGCAGCAACTGCCGATGGCCATCCGGCACTTCACCGGTCGGGCCCGAGAGATCCAGGCGCTCGACAGACTCCTCGGCGACCGGATCCCCGGCTGCGGCGCGGTCGTGATCTCGGCGATCGCCGGCACCGCCGGCGTGGGCAAGACCACGCTCGCCGTGCACTTCGCCCACCGGGTGGCGGACCGCTTCCCCGACGGGCAGCTCTTCGCCAACCTGCGCGGCTTCGACCCGGCCAGGAGTCCGGTCGACGCCGCCGACGTGGCGCGCGGCTTCCTGGACGCGCTCGGCGTACCGGCCTCGCGCATCCCCGCCGACCCGGACGGGCAACTCGCGCTCCTGCGCAGCCGGCTGGCCGGCACCCGGACGCTGATCGTCCTCGACAACGCCCTCGAGGCGGAGCAGGTCCGCCCGCTGCTTCCCGGCTCGGACACCTGCCTGGTCCTGGTCACCAGCAGGAACCGGATGCCCGGACTGGTCGCCCTGGACGGCGCCGTCCCGCTCGCCCTCGACGTGCTCTCCCGCGCCGAGGCCCGCGAACTGCTCGCCCGCCGCCTGGGCCCCGCCGCCGTCGAGGAACAGCCCGACGACGCCGACGAGTTGATCGAGCTGTGCGCCCGGCTGCCGCTGGCCCTGAACATCGCCGCCGCCCGCGCGGCCGACCACCCCGGCACCCCGCTCGGCGTCTGGGCGCGCGAACTGCGGGACTCCCGGGCGCGCCTGGACCTGCTGTCCACCGGGGACGTGCACGCGGACGTCCGGGTGGTGCTCTCCTGGTCCTACCGCGCCCTGGCGCCGAAAGCCGCGCGCCTGTTCCGGCTGCTCGGCCTGCACCCGGGGCCGGAGACCGGCGCGGCCGCCGCGGCGAGCCTCGCCGGCCTGCAGCCGGCCGAGGCCCGCCGGCTGCTGGACGACCTGCACCGCGCCCACCTGATCGCGGCGCCGGACCGGGACCGCTACACCCTGCACGACCTGCTGCGCGCCTACGCCGCCGAGCGGGCGGCCGCCGACGAGTCCCCGCAGGGACGGGCCGAGGCGACCCTGCGGATGCTCGACCACTACCTCCACACCGCACACCGGGCCGGCTGCCTCGCCTACGCCGACGACGCCTCCTGGCAGCCGCTCGCCCTCGCGGAGCCGGCCGCCGGGGTCGCGCCCGAGGACCTCGCCGACCGCGGGCAGGCGCTCGCCTGGTACCGGGGCGAGCAGCCGGTGCTCGAACGGATCGTCGACGGGGCCCACCGGGCGGGGCTCGACACGCACGCCTGGCAGCTCGTCGCCGCGCAGGTGGCCTACCTGCTCAAGTCGGGGCTGTGGCAGCAGTGGCAGCGGGCGAGCGAGACCGCGCTCGCCGCCGCCGAGCGGACCGGGGACCTCCGCGGACAGGCCCACGCGCACCGCTGGCTCGGCCAGGTGCACCGCTCCCAGGGCCGCCAGCCCCAGGCCCGCCACGAACTGCGCCTGGCCCTCGACCTGTTCGACGCACTCGGCGACCGGCCGCGCCAGGGCAGGACACTGCTCGACCTCGCCCTCGCGCTTGGCGAGGAACAGGCCGACGCCGAGGCGGTGGCAGAGTCCCGCCGGGCACTGGAGCTGTTCCGGGCGATCGACGACCGCAACGGGCAGGCCCTCGCCCTCAACAGCATCGGCTGGTACCTGACGCAGCAGGGCGAGCCACGGCCGGGACTGGCGCACTGCCGGCGCGCGCTGGACCTGGCCCGCGAAACCGGCAACCTCCCCGCCCAGTCGTCGATCTGGGACAGCGTCGGCTACATCCACCACCAGCTCGGCGAGTACCACGAGGCCCTGCCCGCCTACCAGGAGTCCCTGCGGCTGCGGCAGGAGGTCGGCGACTACTTCCTCCAGGCGGACATCCACACCCACATCGGCGACACCCACCTCGCCCTCGGCGATCCCGAAGCCGCCCGGGCCTCCTGGACGCGCGGCCTCGCCATCCTCGAAGACCTGGAGCACCGTGACGCCGACGCCGTCAGCGCCCGCCTGAACGCCCTCGCCGGCCCGGACCACCGACCGCCGGCGGAGCCGCCGACAGGGCCGCCGCCGGAGCCGCCGCCGGGGCGGTGAACCGGACCGCCTCCGCCGCCCGTAGCACCGAAGAGGACGCGCGCACCGCGCGTCCCCGGCGACAACGGGTGCGCCCAGGAGGCGGGGAGGAACCGGATGCAGTCCCGACGCGACCAGGTGCAGGCGCACCTGTTCGTGATGAGCAGGCTGGCCTCGGGCATGCTGCGCGCGGAGCCCGACGCGCCGGACACCCCCACCGGGCGGACCACCCGGGGCACCATGACCGGCCTGGCCGTCGCGGTGCTGATCGGGCTCGGCGTCACGGTGTACGGGGTGATCAAACCCGGCGGCAGCGACGGCTGGGCCAAACCCGGCACCCTGGTGGTGGTCGAGGAGACCGGCGCCCGCTACCTCTTCGTCGGCGGGCAGCTGCACCCGGTGCTGAACGACACCAGCGCCCGGCTGGTGGCCGGCGACCAGATGACGGTGCGGCAGGTGAGCCGGGACTCGCTCGCGGACGCGCCGCGCGGCCTACCGGTCGGAATCGTCGGCGCCCCCGACGGGCTGCCCCCGGCCGCCGACCTGGCGGGCGGCACCTGGCTGGTCTGCGGCACCGTCCAGTCCGGCCCGACCGGCGCCCCCGCGACCCGGCTCGGCCTGCAGATGGACCCGGCCGCGGAGGGACGGGCGCTGACCGCCGCCCAGGGCGTACTGGTCGCCCAGCCGGACGGTTCGGTCCACCTGCTCTGGCAGGGCCAGCGGCTGCGCGTGGACACCGCCAACCAGGCGCTGCAGGCGCTCGGCTACGGCGGTGCGACGCCCTTCCCCGTCCCGGCCGGCCTGCTGAACGCGCTGCCCGCCGGGCCGGACCTGGCCTCGCCCGCCGTCGCCCGGCGCGGCGAGCCGGGCCCGGCGCTGGGCGGCAAACCGACCCGGATCGGCCAGCTCTTCGGGGCCCCCGGCGGCGCGCACTACCTGCTCACCAAGGACGGCCTCGCCCCGCTCACCCCGACCCTGTACGCGCTGCTGCTCGGTGACCCGCGCACCCAGCAGGAGGCGTACGGCGGCGACGCCCCGACGCCCGCGCCGATCGGCGCCATGGACCTGGCCGCGCACACCGCGCCCGGCGGTCCGCCGGCCCCGGGGCTCCCGGAGACGCCGCCGGCCCTGGTCCTGCCGCTGCGCGGCGAAGGCGTCTGCGCCGACCTGCACACCGGCGCCGGCGCCCCGGTCACGTCCGTCACGGTGCTGCCCGCCGACCGGGCCGAGGCGGGCCGCCCGCCGACGGCCCCGGTGGGCGGGCCCCCGGGGACCTGCGCGGTCGCCGACCGGATCGCCGTACGGCCGGGCCGCGGGGCCCTGGTGCGGGCGCTGTCCGGCGCCGGGGCGGGCAGCACCGAGTACCTGGTCACCGAGGCCGGGGTGCGCTTCCCGCTGCCCGCCGCGGCGGTGGCGAAGCAGCTCGGCTACGGCGGCACCACCCCCGTCGCGGTGCCCGCACCGGTGCTCGGCCTACTGCCGGCCGGGCCGAGCCTCGACCCGGCCGCCCTCGGCGACGGTACCGGCGCCTCGCCGACCGCCACGGCCACCCCGGCCGCGCAGGCCACCCAGGCCGCGCCGCCGGCCTCGCCGCCGTGCGGCTGAACCACCGCCCGTCGCAGGGCCGTTGAGTCGATCAGGAATCTCCGCCGGGCCGCCCGCCCGGCGAGCGCAGGGAAGGGAGCACGCCATGACCACACCGGGCATGTTGACCAAGGAGGACGAGGCGATCCGCCAGGTCCTCGCCAGCCTGGAGCACCAGATCGAGAACATGGTGACCGCCGGGCGCACGGTCGAGCGGATCAAGGAGGAGCTGGCCGGGGGCTACATCTCCGGCGCCAGCACCATCTTCCAGCAGAAGGTGGAGGACTGGATGACGCGCTACCAGCAGATCATCGGGTCCTTCGAGCGGTTCGTGCAGTCCACCCAGGGTGCCAACCAGATCCTCACCCAGGCCGAGGACGACGCGCGCGCCCACGCCGCGGACGGCATCTACAACGGCCTGCAAGGCGCCTGACTTCCCGTCACAGAAGGAGGATTCAGTACCGATGGACTTCGGCAGCATCCAGCTCCACCACGAAACCGTCTCGCAGGCGGCCACCGAACTGCGCCAGGCCGGCTCCATGATGCGGAGCAACCTGGACGCACTCATGGGCAAGCTCAAGGGCGTGATCGACGGCGGCCACTTCCAGGGTGTCGCGGCCAACGCCTTCGAGGAGCTCTCCCGGGTCGTGGCGGCCAACGAGAGCGCCATGGACGAGGACATCACCGCCGCGGCGAACACCCTCAACACGATGCACGAGATCATGACGGAGTCTGACGCCAACGCCGGGAAGCAGTTCCACCACTGAGGCGAGGACGGAGGTGATCGCCCATGGGCGAGGAAACCATCAAGGTCTCGGTGAGCGGTCTCAATGACTTCGCCACGAAGCTCGAGACCTTCCGCATCGAGGTCGGCGACGCGGCGAGCAAGGTGCACGACTGCCCGCCCCTTCTGCCGGGCAACGACATCCTGCCCGAGATCGCGAACCTGAAGAAGGGCTCGACCGAGTTCATGGCCAGCGTGGCCTCCGCGCTGACCGCCATCCAGACGGACGTCAAGAACATCAAGTCCGACCTGCAGATGGCCGGGACCATGTTCAACCTCGGGGCGGAGGACAGCCTCACCGAGGCGCAGATGATGGAGATCCTGCACGACGTCCTGGGCGGCGGCAGCCCGTCGACATCCGTCAAGTGACGCGACTCTCCGTCGGGCGGGCCTGACCGCCCGTCCGACGGCGGGTACGGCGCCGTCCCCTTCCGTTCCCGTTCCGCTGCCTACCGGAGGAAGCCATGGCAGATCCGAAGCACTACCCATGGGAAGACGCCCTGGCGGCCTTCGCGAGCTCGACGCAGACCTCGATCACGAACCGGGACGCGGCGATGGCCCAGCCGTGGATCACCGGGATCGAGGTCCGTACGGGCATGAAGAGCGGCAACGACGAGAGGAAGTCCCAGAAGTCGGGGAGCAGCGGCTGGGCGGGCTACGACATGTGGGCCGAGTGGGTGTACAACACCACGAGCCCGTGGAGCACGATCGTGGGCGTCACGGTCGACTGGGACTTCTGGCAGCTCAAGCCGCCCGCGGGTGACACCAGCACGCCGCTCGGGCACTTCGAGGCCAACGCGGACACCATCCTGGCGCCGCTCCTGTGGGGCGACCGCAGGAACGACAAGACGAGCGCCCAGAGCTACAACGACGCGGCGACGGTCATCCGCGCCGCGAACCTCTGGGTGGGGAACCAGCAGCAGAAGATCCAGACCTGGGCGGACGAGGTCGACGGCGCGGGCAGCGACTTCCAGGGGAGCGCGGCCGGCCGGTTCAAGGAAGTCCTGATCGGTACGCGGAACGAGTTCATCAAGCTGCACCTCGACCTCGGTACGACGGACGCCATGGCGAGTGCCCTCGACGACGTCGCGGAGGCGATGCGCGCCGCGCACCGCAAGATGTACGACGGTTACAACGCCTGGCGGGTCAACGGAGGCGAGAACCTGTTCGCGACGAAGTGGACCCTCAAGGAGGACGACGCCTCGTTCTCCTGGCCGCACGCATGCGTCCACGCCGCGTTCGCGGTGGCGACGGCGGGCCTGGTCCCGACGATGGTGGACAACAACACCGCCTCCTTCACCGGCGGGCAGGTGCTGCCGACCGACAACGACGCCTTCAAACAGTGGTTGGAGGAGCTCTCCAAGAAAACCTGGACGACCTGGATCGAGCTCACCCTGGACAAGCACGCGACCGAGGCGATGACCGCGTTCAAGACGGCCTACTCCCACGCCACCGCCGTCCTGCAGAAGGTCGACCCCCCGAAGAAGTGGCTGCCCGCCGACAAGCCGCCGACCGCCCCGGACGGCGGCCCGAAGCCCCCGCCGGGATCGTCCGGCGCCGGGGGTGACGGCAAGGGCGGTGACCTGGGTCTCGGCGGCTCGGGCGACAAGAAGCCGCCGGGGACCAAGGGCGCCACCCCGCCCCCGCCCCCGCCCCCGCACGTGCCGGGCTCGTTCACCGGGATCGGGGGCAACAACGGGAACGGCGGCGGAGGCGGCAGCCAGGCGCCGCTGCTCGGCAAGGACGGCAAGCCGCTCCTGGACAAGGACGGCAAGCCCCTGTACGTGCCGCCCGGCACCACGGTCAACGCCAAGGGCGAGCTGATCGGTCCCGACGGCAAGCCTCTGCTGGGCGCGGACGGCAAGCCGCGGCACGTGCCGCTGGGGACGACCGTCGGCAAGCCGACCCCGACCCAGAACCAGACCGGCGGCGGCGGCCTCGGCGCGCCGTTCACGGTGCCGCCCGGCTCGAAGAAGAACGAGGACGGTACGGTCACCGGTCCCGGCGGCGCCGCGCTGAAGGACGCCAACGGCAATCCGGTGCTGCTCGGCAAGGACGACACGATCGACAAGGACGGCACGGTCCGCAACGCCAACGGGCAGCCGATCTCGCAGTTCGAACAGCTGCTGAACGACCAGTCGCGCGCCTACACCGGGCGGCCCGGCGGTACCTCCGGCGGCAGCGGCGGGGGTGGCAGCTGGGCCGGCCTGCCGCCCTCCTTCGGCAGCGACTTCTCCTTCGGTACGAGCGGTCTGGGCGGTGCCGGCGGCTCGGGCTCCTTCAAGGGCGGCACCGACCTGTTCGGGGAGTCCTTCGGCAAGACCGGCGGCTCGGGCCTCTCCGGCCCCCGGACCACCGGCGGCATCAGCGCCTCGGGTCCGCCGACGATCGGGACCGGCGGGCGGATGGCCACGCTGGGCGCCGCGAACGGCGGCGCCGCGCTGGCCGAGGAGGCGGCCCTGACCGGGCGCGCCGCCGCCGGCCGGGCCGCCGCCGCCACCGCCGCCGAGGAGGCCCAGCTGATGGGCCGCGGCGTCCCGACCACCGGCGGAATGGGCGGACCGATGATGCCCCCGATGGGCGCCGGTGCCGGTGCGGGCGCCGGAGCCGCCGGCCAGAGCGAGAAGGAACGGCAGCGCACCACCTGGCTGGCCGAGGACGAGGAGGTCTGGGGCACCGACTCCGGTGCGGTGACGGGCGTCATCGGCCGCTGAGCACGCGCGGGGGCCCCGTCTCACGGGACGCGGTCGGCCGACGTCGAACCCGGCGGCCGGGCGCAGCCGTAGAGATGACCGTACGACCCCACGGACCGGTGCGGTCCCGGGCCCGACATCCCCGGGCCCGGGACGCACCCTCGGGAAGAGACGGAGGTGCGGGAGTGGAACTCTCGTTCGCCGAACAGATCGAACAGGCGATGGCCGCTCTGGAGGAGCAGCAGGTCAAGATGGCCGCGGCGGCCAAGGAACTGGAGGTGGCGACCGCCTCGGTGACGTCCAAGGACCGGATGGTCACCGCGGTGGTGGGCGCCCAGGGACAGGTGGAGTCGCTGACCTTCCACACCACCGCCTACCGGTCGATGGCTCCGGCCCAGCTCGCCAAGGTGCTCACCGACGTGCTGAACACCGCGCGGGCCGACCTCGGCGACCGGGTGGCCGCGACGATGGGCGAGTTCAAGGGCCTCGGTGAGACCCTGGCGGCCTCGATGACCGGCGGCACCGAACTGGACGGACTCTTCGCCCCGTTGCGGCAGATGCGCCCCGGCTTCGCCGAGGACGCGGCGGCGGAGGAGCGGCGCAAGCGCGACCGGCAGGAGGAGTTCCGTGGCTGAGAGGCTGACCGCGCTGTCGGACCTGAAGGACAAGTTCGGCAAGTACCCCCAGCTCGCCGACCTGTTCACGGACATCGAGACCTGGACCGGGCAGATCAACCTGTACAACAAGGAATCGGCAGGCAACGACGAGATCGGCAAGAAGTACCACGAGAACGTCGACGCGCCCACCGAGTCCATCATCAAGCTGCTCAAGAGCGTGCGGAGCACCGTCGAGAGCGCCGGGACCGGTGGGACGAACACCGCCAACATCCTCAACGACGCCGACCACGAGGCCGGGAACTCGGTCTGACGCGCCGTCCGGCCCGCCGTGCGGCCGGGCACCTCCCTTCTTCCGTACGACCACCGCCAGGAGTCCACCGCCGTGTCGATCATGCTGCCGCCGGGCCTGGCGAAGTTCTTCAGCATCGTGACCGGGATGAAGTGGCCGGAGGCGAACGAGGACAACCTGCGCACGGCGGGCGACGACTACCTGCTGATCAACGAGAAGATCCCCGAGCTCCGCGGCTACCTGGTCGAACTCGTCAACATCTGCCGCGACAGCTTCGAGGGCCAGGCGGCCGACGAGTTCATGCGCAAGATGCGCCAGCTCATCGGTGAGGACGGCGGCACCGACTACGTCACGGCCGCGGGCATGATGGCCAAGCAGCTCGGCGAGTTCGCGCACAAGGTGGCCAACCAGGTCGAGTACGCCAAGTGGATGATCATCGCCCAGCTGATCCAGCTGGTTGCCCAGATCGCCTGGGCCATCGCCATGCTGCCGATCACCTTCGGCGGCTCGCTCGCGGAGATCTTCGTCGCCTACAAGGTCGCGGGCGAAGTGATCAAGCAGGTCTTCATCTGGCTGTTCAAGCAGCTCCTGTTGCACGAGTTCCTGTCCATCACCACCGCGATGCTGATGGACGGGATCATCCAGGGCATCCAGATCGGCAAGGGCCACAAGGACAAGTGGGAGAAGGAGTCCTTCATCCAGGCCATCGAGATGGGCGCGATCAACGGCCTGCTCACCGGCCCGCTGGAACTGCTCACCTTCGGCGCCGGCAAGCTGTTCGGACGGATCTTCGGGCGCGGCCTCAGCAAGGACCTCCAGGCCGAACTCAAGATGCTGGCCGGGTCCGAGTTCAAGAACGAGCTGAAGACGCTCGGCACGGCCGAATTGAACCAGGTCCTCAAGCTCATGCGGAACACCTCGGGGCTCACCGTCAAGGACGCCCTCAAGATCGTCGAGAAGGACATCGCGAAGAACGCCGCGAAGGACGCGGCGAAGAACGCGGCCAAGAACTCCGCGAAGGACGCCGCGAAGAACAGCGCGAAGAACGCCGAGCGGAACGCCCTCGGGGAGATCGCGGACCAGGTCAAGAAGGGCTTCGTCGAGAGCGGCGAGAAGGGTGTCATCGGCGCCGGCCGGGAGGCCCTCGAGAACGTGGCGCAGAAGCTCAGCAAGGTGGAGAAGCTCGCCCAGCAGATGGGCGAGCTGTTCGAGAAGGACCTCGTCCAGCACGGCATCGACGCGGAACTCGCCAATGCCGCAGGGCGGTTGATCGCCTCCCGGCTCGCCGCCGACGGCGCCCGCCACGCCATCGACCTCGGCGCCTTCAACAAGATGGTGAGGTCGCTGGTCGAGACCGCGGGGATGGTCGACCTCAAGGCCCTGGACGGCCTCACCAAGCACATCGGGCAGATGCAGAACGAGCTCAAGCACCTCGGCGGCAGCCTGCTGGAGAGCGAGACGAAGCACCTGGACTTCCTCAAGGCGGAGGCGAAGCACCTCACGGACACCGTCACGGCCACCCAGGACCTCGCCAAGCGCGCGGTGGGCCTGATGGACGGCCTGCACCCGCAGACCGCCGGGCAGTTCCTGTACCGGCTCGGCGAGGGCGTCGGCGGCTGGCTCAAGGGGGGCGTCCAGAACGTCATCACCGAGGGGGCCTACAACCTGACCTTCGGCGAGGAGCACAAGTTCACCGTCTCCGTCGAGAGCTTCTACGGCGGCGTCGCGATGGGGGCGCTCGGCCACCTCGGCCACATGGCGGGCGGCCCGCTGCGGCTCAAGCTCCAGGACCTGGAACTCCCCAACTACGCCCGCTTCCCGCTGGCCGTGGTCTCCAACCTGATGGGCCACCCGACCTCGCTGTGGGTCTCCCGACCGGAGGGAGGGGGCAGCGTCGGCGGGCCGCCGAAGGGGATCTTCGTCGGCGACAACGAGCACGGGACCGGCCCCCTCGACGGCGCCCGGCCGCAGAACCTGAAGACGGACTCGGACGGCTCGTCCACGTCGTCCGGGAACAGCGGGAACAACGGGAACAAGACGACCGCGGAGCCCCCGGCGGGCAGCCGGACGAAGATGACGGGCGGGGACGACGGGGCGAAGACCTCCTCCGGCGGGTCCAAGTCCTCCGACGCCTCCACGCCGGAGCCGCCGAAGCGGAGTTCGACGGTCGGCGGCGAGGAGACGGGACCGAAGCGGACGCCGGAGGAGTCCGCCGAGCCCGTGACGCCCCCCGCGCACGCCACGAGCTCCGCGACGGAGACGCCCGGCCGGGTGCCGACGACCGGCGAGCACGAGGGGCAGAACCAGCAGCGGCCGGTCGTCCACGAGGAGCCGGACACCCCTCGGCCGCAGACCGCCCAGGTCGACCACACCGCCCAGGTCGACCACACCGCCCAGGGTGACAGGACCGGCAACGACACCCCGGTCACCCACCCGGCGCCGGAAGGCACCACCACGCAGCACGTGCCGGCGCCCGACTACGGCGCGGCCTCGACGCACGGCCGGCCCCTGTCCGCGGAGGACCGCAACGCCTGGGTCGTCGGCGACCCGCCCTCCGAAGCGGCCCTGCAGGCACTCAAACAGCGGCCGGACGACGCCTCGCGCTACGCCCTGGTGATGCACACCAACGCGGACGGCCTGCCGACCCGCGACGGGGTCGAGCTGTCCCCGAAGGACGTGGCGGACGCCGTCATCGCCCTGGGCGAGCACGGGCAGCTCAAGGACCGGAAGGTCCTCGACTTCATCGCCTGCGGCTTGAACGGCGCGGAGCACGTCAACTTCGTCGCCGAGGTGATGGAGCACGTCTGGCAGGTCAAGGGACTCACCGGACTTGGGGCGAGGGCCGCCGACGGGCCGGTCTGGGTGGTGCCCGGGTTCAGCGGCCCGAGGACGATGACGGCGCCGGGCGTCGGCAGCGGAAACCTGATCGTCGCCCGGAAGGTCGGTTTCGACGGGCAAGGCCGCCCGGTCGTCGAGGGTGGCGGCAACTGGCACGAGTACACCAACGGGAACGCCGAGCGGAAGCCGCCCATCGAGGGGACGACGCCCACGGAGGAGCCGGCCGAGGGGCCCGTCAAGGATCCCCTGCTGCTCGTGACCACGAAGCCCTCGAAGCTGCCGGACAACTACCTCCGCGGCGAGGTCGACAAGCCGATGCCCGACTCCGGGCGGTTCGGCGAGGACCCCCGGTCCGAGCAGGTCCCGCCGCCGCACGGGTCCACGCCGTCGTCGGACCGGACCGCGTCCGGCCACGCGTACCACTACGCCGACGCGCCCGAGCACATCCGCGTCGAGGCGGACGGCGAGCGCGAGGCGCGGTGGCGGCAGACCCAGCGGGACCTTCAGGACGACTACGAGGCCAAGCTCTCGGACGCGGCCGAGCGGCACCGGAGGGACCCCGACGACAGCGGCCACGAGTACGACGAGGCCGCGGAGGCGCGGTTGGCGGAGCAGTTCGCCGAGGGGTCCGTGCGCTTCCCCGAGCACGCCCCGGCGGACCTGCCCGCGGCGGTGCACCGCAGGGCCAGGGACGCGATGTACCGGGAACTGGCGGAGCGGCCGCAGGAGCGTGAGCGGATCCTCGCCGACCTCGACGGGCTGGTGCGCGTCGCGGCCGTGCGCGAGGCCTTCGTCCGGATGGCCCGCGAGCGTTTCGACGACGCGCTGGACTCCCTGGGCTCACCGCGGCTCATCGGCGACGGCACCGGGCCCACCCACGAGCCCGCCCGGATCCCGGAGGCCGGTCTCGGCACGATCCGGACGGATTCGGAGGGCGGGTTCCTCCAGCGGGCGGAGGACGAGGCGGCCCGGCTCTACACCCGGCCGGAGAACGTCCCCGATCTGACGGCGGTTCCGGCGGAGGGCGCCGGGCCGGTCCGGCAGGCCGAGGACGTCGTCGAGGAGGCCACGGGCCGGGCGCGGGAGGCCCTGGACCGGCTCACCGGGCACCTGCGCGAGGAACTCGCCGTGCGCGCCGACCGGGAACGCGCCCTCGCGGAGGCCGATCGCCTGGTCGACGGGGCGGTCCGGGACTCGGGCTGGTACGACCGGCTCCCGGCGACCGACCGCGAACTGCTGGCCGCCGCCGGGGTGACGGGGCCCGTGAAGCTGTCAGACGCCGCCGTGAAGGCGGTCAAGGAGCAGCTGCGCGAGCGGGTCGCCCAGGACTTCGCCGAGATCGCCGGCCCCCTCGACTCCTCCGCCGGACCGCGCCGCGAGCGTGCGGAGGCCGTGGAGCTGTTCACCCTGGCCCTGGGCGGCCACGTCAGCGGCCTGCCCCACGAGTTCGCCGTCCACGCGGCGCGCGAGGCGGCGATCCGCCGCGCCTTCGCCGAAGCGGAGCAGGCGGCGGGATCCTGGCACCTGCACCCCGAGGACAGTGCTCTCGCCGAGCAGTACGGCGTCACCGCCGGTGACGTCCACCGGGCGACGGAGGGCGTGACCCGGGATCTCGCCGAGGCCCTGGACCGCGGGGTCACCGAGTATGCCGACCGCCCGGACGCCCTCCGGCGCGCGATCGAGGGCCTCACCGACGCCGGCAACGTCCGCGACCTCCTGATGTACCGGGCCGCCCGCGAGGCGGCCCACCGCGTCGCCGAGACCACCGCCGACGTGGCGGCCCGCACGCACGGCGGCCTGTCGGAGCACGCCGCCGAGCGGCTTGCCGAGGGCCACGCCGACCGGACCGGCCGCGCCTTCGACGAGGTGTTCCGCACCCGCGAGGACCTGACGGCCCGCCGGGACGAATGGCGCCGGCGCCAGGACGAGCTGGCCGGGGAACTGGACGAGCACGCCGCCTTCGAACGGGAGGTCGCGCCCGCCCTCCGGGAGGCCGCCCGGGGCTTCGACGACCTGGCCCGGCCGCACGTCCTCGCCGAGGACCGGGCCGCCGCGCTCAAGCGCGAGTACGGCGACGAGTTCTTCGACCGCTACCGCGAGCTGTGGAAGCTCGCCCACCTGGACGAGGTCTCCTGGCGCACCCACGAGCGCACCCACGAGGACGCCTTCGCCCGCCGCGAGGAGTCCCGACCGGAGGAGCCGCGGGCCGACGAGGAGACCCGGCCCGAGGAACTCCGCGACGACGAGCCCCGGGCCGAGGAGCCCCGGCTCGACGAGGCGGAAGAGGACCGCGGCCGCGAGCGCGACGTCGACGAGATCCTCGACGTCCTGGCCCCGGTCCAGCGCGAGTCCGGCGGCGGGCGCCGCGAGCGCCCGGAGACCCGCGAGGACGCGGAACCGCACGAGGGGAACGACCCCGCGCGCGAGGGGAACGAGCCCCTGCACGAGGGGAACGAGCCCCGCACCACGACCGAGCCCGAGGAGCCCGTCGCCCCCGCCGAGCCGGTCCGGACGGTCGGCCGCAGCGCGGACGACACCCCCGCGCCGACCGAGCACGTCGAGGCACCCGTCGTGGCGCCGACCGTGGTCCACGGTCCGGTCGCCCCGCACGAGTCCGCCGACGCCGTGCACATCACCGAGGTCCGTCCCGGCGTGCACTGGGTGGCCGACCTCGGGCCGGCGCCCCGGGCCACCGAGCGGGCGCTCGCCCACTTCCCGGCCGACCCCACCCACTTCACCCTCGCGTTCCACGGCACCGGCCCCGACGGTGCGCCGAGCCGGAACGGCCGGCCGGTCACGCCGCACGAGCTCGCCGGGGCCGCGCTCGACCTGTACGACCGGGGTGTCTGGGACGGCCGTCCGCTGCGGCTGGCCGGCTGCGACGCGGGCCGGGGCGGCGCGGACTCGTACGCCGCCCGATTCCTCGGCGCGCTGCGGGAGCTGCGGCCGGAGCTGAAGGTCCAGGTGGACGCGCCGGGCGGCTCGCTCTGGTCGCGGCCGGACCACGAGAAGGCCGACGGCACGCACCAGCTGGTGGTCGCCCGCACGGTCGGCTTCGACGCGGCCGGACTCCCGCGGGTCGAGGGCGGCGGGTCCTGGGTGCGGCTGTCCGCCTCGCCGGACCACCCCGAGGTGCAGGTCACCCACGTCAAGGGCCACCCCGGCGAGGAGTCGGCTCCGATGCCGACGGCCCCCGAGCACCCGGCCCCCGAGCACCCGGCCCCCGAGCACCCGGCCCCCGAGCACCCGGCCCCCGAGCACCCGGAGCCGCAGCACCCGATCGTCAAGCCGGACCCGGAGGCCCACGAGTTCGGCGTCGGACGGCAGGGTCTGTACGCGAGGCCCGAGTACGACGCCGCCGTGCGGAGGTTCGAGGAGGCCGTCGGCAAGCTCGCCTACGACGACCCGAGGGCCCTGCGGGCCGCGCGCAGCAGTGTGTACCGGCTGTACGACGTGCTGAAGCTCGCGCACGCCGACCCGACCGGTGAGCGGGTGTACAAGGTCTTCCTGGGCGGGGACGTCACCTCGGCGGGGCAGGTCGGCGAGAACCTCACCCTGGACCAGTTCCACTCGATGCTCGCGGACGACGGCAACCTCCGTGAGCTGATGACCGCGTTCTTCAACGCCTCCTACGCCCAGGGGAACAAGGACACGGCCCCGCTCTCCCTCAAATACCTGCTGAACGACCTGGCCGACCGCCCGGCGGCGGACATCGGCTACCGACTGCGCATGCTCGGCCTGGACACCTCCCAGGTGCCGGAGCGGCTGGAGTTCCTCAACAGTCCGAGCCGGTGGATGCCCTCCACGGTCACGAAGGCCAGCTACTTCGCCAGGGACTACTTCGCCACAGGAGCAACCTTCCACAAGGCCCCCTACACGGAACAGATGGAGTTCCTGACCAGCGCCAAAGCCCGTAAGGAGCGCCCGGTCCCGATGCCGGTGGACGCGGTGGCGATCAACAGGGACATGCCGCTGAGCCCGCGCGAGCTCAGCTTCCAGGTGACCGGTCCGACCGGCGGCCTCCACTGGGTGACGGGCAGCTCCCGGTACGAGCTCAACACCTCGTCGGCGTGGTACGGGGAGACCCGCAACGACAAGGGACTGCACCTCAGTGTCGGTCTGTCGGCCACGACGGCCAAGATGCTCACCGCGTTCCAGGCGCTGAAGGTCCCCGAGGTCTCCCCCGACGACATGCTGCTGGCCCTGGTCGGCTGGATGCTGCCGCTCGGCGACCACACGCTCTACGAGATCCTCAAGGGGGCCGACCTCGCCCAGGAGCTCCCGCCCGTGCCCGCCGACTCGCTGACCGAGGCGGCCGTCATGTACCGGCACGTGCCCGGCCTGCCCGAGGGCACGCTGCGCCAGGCGTCCGTGATGCTCCCGCACGAGTCGGCCTACCACGACCTGGTCGCCCGGCCGCGCGATCAAGGGGGGTACAAGGAGGCGGAACTGGACCAGGTGGCCGTGGTGTGGGCGCGCATGACGGCGGGCAACGGTGCCAACCTCCTCCCGCACGAGCGGGAGTGGCTGGGCACCATCGGGCTGACGCCCACCCAGCTCCGTGCCCGGCTGAGCCTGGCCCACGTCGAGGCCCTCAACATCTACACCGGGACGGCGTACCCGCTGATCAACGTGCTGCTCAAGCACGACGGCGCGGTGACACTGGACCAGGCGCTCGGCAAGCAGATCGACAATCTGCTGAAGGGGCCGGTGGGCAGCCTCCCCTCGGTCTTCCGGGACCACCGGGTCCTCGGGCCGCTGCTCGCGAAGTCCACTCCGGAGCTACGGACGGCCGAGGACTCCGCGGAGGCCTACCGGCTGGCGATGGCGATGCTTCCGGACCTGAAGACGGAATTCCGGATCCACGCCGAGATGATCGTGGAGGCGCTGGACAAGCTGCCGGGCGCGACCGGGGTCGTCTATCGCGGCGAGTGGGCGCCCGGCCGGCTGGAGGGCCTGGAGAGACTGCTCCGGGCCAGGGCCGGAAGCACGCAGAGCAGCGAGGCGCTGCTCAGCACCAGCCGACTCATCGAGACGGCGGAGAGGTTCCTGCTGCCCGACCGGGACCTCGCCAAGTACTGGCTGGCCCACCGTGTCCTCCGCCGGATCCGACTGGCCGGGGAGAGCGGTGTCGACATCACGCCGTTCTCCCGCTTCCTGCTCGAGGAACAGGAGATCCTGGTCAAACCGGGAGCGGTCTTCACGGCCACGCACCTCGGCAGGGGATCCTCGTACACCGGACCGTACGAGCGGATCGACCAGGTGGAGACCGGGGCACCGCGACCGTTCGAGTGGTCGGAGGGGTCGCCCGAGTGGCCCCGGAAGCTCCACGAGGAGCTGAGGTCCGAGCTGGCCCGCCTCGGCAACGGGACCGACGTCCGGTACGCCCGTGACCTGTGGCCGCTGGCGAAGGCGATCGGCGCCCACCTGGGAATGCCGGGCGCCGAGGGTGCCGGGGCCGGTACGCCCGACCCGGTCCTGGTCCAGCGGGCGACGGAACACGCCTGGGACACGGCCAGGATCGTCGCCACCCTGCACGGGACGGCCGGTACCAGCCGCGCGGAACTCACCGACGTGTCGCTGGTCGCGACGCTCGCCCGCACCGAACTCCGCCTCCGGCCCGACCACCGGGTCACCCTGGAGGACCTGCACCGCTTCTCCTTGCAGGTGACCCAGAACGCCGAGACGCACAAGCGCGATCTCCGCCGACTGGTGGCGGTCGCCCGGGACGTCACGTACACCGACCACCGCGCGGCGATGGAGCAGCTCCGGAGGGTCTGGGGCGCGGCGAACCTGGTCACCACCGAGCCGGTCGGACGCGCCGTGCACGTGCTCGGTGAGCACTCCCCGAACCACGAGGCCGTCGTTCGGGCCCTGAGGGCGAGCGAGTTCGAGGGGGACCACTTCAGCGTCCTGATGCCGACCGTTGACGGTCTGCCCCGGCTGAAGGGTTCCCCACTGACTCCGGCCGACGTCGCGCACGCCGTCTACGCGCTGACGACCGAGGGCGGGTGGGACCCCGCCCGCACACCGTTGCGCCTGTTGGCGACGGACCTGCACGCGGACGGCCACCGGCCGTTCACCGAACAGGTCCTCGAGCACCTGTGGCGGATGGACCACCGGATCACCGTGTTCGCGGCGCGGGGGAAGGTCTGGCTCGTCCGGACGGCCTTCGGGACCTGGCACGTCGTCGCCGCCGAGCGGGCCGGTAGCAACGCAGCCGGGGACACGGTGTACGCCAACCCCGGTACGTGGTTCCGGCTGAAGTACGGCGCGTCCCCGGAGAGCACGGCTGCCTACTTCGACAGCGAGGCCACCCAGTTCACGGTCGACGAGGTGGACGAGGGCAGCATCGTCGGTCCGGCGCTTCACACCCTGCCGGTCGGCGGCGGCAAGACCGAGGCGGGCTTCTGGGCCGACCACGCCGCGCTGGACCAGGCCGGAGCGGACCCGCAGCAGGACGCGGCGCAGCAGAACGCGGGCCCGCCCGCGGGGAACGCCGCCGGGGCCGGAGCGCCGACGCACTCCGTGCCGCTCCTCATGACCGTTCCGCACTGGTCCGACCCCGGCCGGCCGCTCGTCGACGGTGACGGCGGTACGCACGGATGGGTGCTGGACGGCAGTGCGCTGCCGGAGTTCGGGTTCCTCAGCACGTCGAAGGACTGGTTCAGGATCGTCGTGCACACCGACCACGAGGCGTACCCCACGGTCGGCGGATACCGGATCGCCCCCGCGGACATGCGCGCCATGATCCAGTCGCTCCGGCGGGACGGGCACTGGGACGGCACGAAGAACATCGAGTTCGACGCGTGCCGCCTCGCCGAGGCCGGCAGCGGCGGGTACCTGCGGTCCCTTCAGAAGGAGCTTCACGACGCGGGCATGGACATCAAGATCCGGGCCGCCAGGCAGGACGTCTGGTTCGCGCCCGTCCCGGCGCCGCACGCCGGCGATCCGCTCCAGCCGACCGGTGGCCGGGCCTTCGTGGCGGCGGCCAAGGTGGGGTTCGACGCCAACGGATTCCCGGTGATCGCCAAGGGGAGCGGCAGGTGGCTCGAGATCCACCCCTACGCCCCGGGGGCCAACCTCCCGCGGGAGAACGACGTGCTCGACCTGTCCGCGAGCGGCTACCAGCAGGTCGAGCACGACCAGGTCGTCACGGAACTGTCCGGCGACCTGAAGTTCGCCCGCAACGACGTCCAGCCGCACCACGACGGGAACGAGGTGGTGCACGAGGACGTCGCGTCGCACCACGACGACGCGTCCGTGCACACCGGTGAGGACGTGCTGCAGCCCGGGCACGTCGTGGTGGACGCGGACGGCGAGCACGTCGTGCAGGGCCCGGTGACGCCGGTCCGTCCGTCGCGGATCGACGAGCACGGCCTGGCCGCCTCGGACGTGCTGATCGGGCTCGGCGGCACCCGTACGCAGATCCTCGACCGGCTCACCCAGCGGTTCAGCCGGGTGCTGCACGGCGAGGAGCCGGCGGCCAGGACGCTCGCCGAGAGCCTGTTCGGCGCGGAGACGCTCCAGGCCAAGTTGACGGCGCTGTCCCGGG
Source organism: Kitasatospora sp. NPDC034035 (assembly GCF_055575755.1). Classification (NCBI taxonomy): domain Bacteria; kingdom Bacillati; phylum Actinomycetota; class Actinomycetes; order Kitasatosporales; family Streptomycetaceae; genus Kitasatospora; species Kitasatospora sp. NPDC034035. The sequence continues at coordinate 155,740 of NZ_JBVISA010000007.1, forward strand.
GCGAGCAGTGGGACGTGCCGTTCTCGGCGGGCAGCTGGTCCGGAACCGTGCGGATGGCGGCCGGGCTCGGCCACGGCACCTTCGTCCGGACGGCCGAGAACTTCGAGTTCGAGTACGGCTCGGAGCGGCAGACCTCGGTCGGCGTGACCAAGGACCGGCTCTGGCAGCTGAACGTCGGCGCCCAGGGCAAGTTCAAGTTCGGCAAGCCCGCCGACCTCACCGAGACCGCCGGCTACCAGCACGGCCGGCAGCAGGGGATGACCGACGCGCAGGCCAGTCGGATGGTGGCCCGCGGCAAGACGGTGGAGACCGCCGTCCTCTACGACACCGAGTTCCGCCTGACGGTGGACTTCCTGAACCTCACCCATCACGGCGCCGAGGTGCCCCGCGAGGCACTGCCGCAGCGGATCGGGCCGGTGGACGTGACGGCCCGGGTCGCCGTCCCGCTCCGGGAGACCGGTGCGCCGCGGCCGCTCGACGGACCGCTGCTGCTGCCGCCGCCCGGCTCGCGCGAGGGCGGGCGGCTGGCCGGCCCGCACGTCGTCACCGACGTCTGGGCGCTGCCGCACCGGGAGGCGCCCGTCGTGACCGCGGACGGGGTCCAGCTCAACGAGCTGAACGCGCCCCGGCCCGGCGCCAAGGGCATGACCGAGTTCATCGCCGGCTTCGAGGAGCAGGCAGCCGAGCACTTCGGCGGCGACTGGCCCGCGCTGAAGGCCAAGCTGCTCGAGGAGGTCGACCTCAACACGCTGCACCAGGACCTCAAGGCTCTGATGTCGGGCGAGACCCGCACCATCGAGCTGGACGTCCCCCTCGGTCCCACGACCGCCCTCACCCTGAAGAACGCCCGGATCCACCGGATCGGGCAGACGGCGGACCTGCCGACCACCGAGTTCAACATCGCCACCGGCACCTCCCGCACGCACGTCGAGCAGAACACCAGGAGCTCGGGGTGGCAGTTCCCGCTGCCGCTCAGCGCGACCGGCTCGGCCAAGAACGGCGGCGGCGGAGCCGGCGCGGGTGCCAGGACCGGCAGGGAGAAGGTCGGGCTGCACGGTGGGGGCGACGACCTGGGGCTGGGCACCAAGGTCAAGTCCACGGCGGTGGTGTTCGAGGGCGAGGCGCGGATCGAGATCGAGTTCGGCGCCCGCCGCAGCGGGCTGCGGCCCGTCCAGGCCCGCTCGGTCGACGCGGGGCTCGGGTTCCGGGTGGTCGTCGACCGCTCGGAGACCGTCCAGGCCCCCGCCCACACGGACCAGGGGCAGGCGGGTCCCGTCGCGCACCAGGAGTCCACGGCGCTGCCGCCCGGCACCCCGGTCCCGCACCCGCCGACCGGCATCTGGCCCGGCGCGGCCGGGTACACCGGCCTGCCCGTCACCACGGTCGTCCGCGACGTGCACAGCGTCGCCCCGCTGCACGCGCGGCTGGACGAGATCGGCCGTGTCCAGCTGGGCGAGAAGGCCTGGCGCGCGGTCCGGCAGGACGTCCTGCGGGCGTTCTCGCAGGCCGCCGTCGGCGCCCACCTGGTCGGCATGACGCACGACGTCCCGCTGCGGACCCCGGCGGTCACGCTCGGCGCGCTGAGCAAGCTGGGCATCGGCGTCACCGCGCACGTCACCACGCTGACCTACCGTCGGGAGCAGGACTCGGCGGACCTCAACCCGGTCCGGGAGAGCACCACCTTCGCGTCGCAGCGGTTCCTGAACTCCGACAGCCGCAACATCACGGCGCAGGGCTTCGGCAAGGGGCCGGTGCACACCCGGGAGAACGTCCTGGACGAGAACGGCAAGCCGTTCCAGGACTCGCTCCAGGGCACCGCCACGGTCACCCACGAGGTGCGCGACCGGGACGGCTGGCGGGGCGGCGACTCGGCCAAGAGCTACGCGAACGGCAAGTACCGCAGCGCCCAGGTGCTCTATGACGCGACCTTCGAGCTGCACCTGACGGTGAACGGGAAGCCGCACGGCGACCCGGTCCGGCTGGACGCCTCGTTGAGCATGGAGCAGGCGCACACCGAGCCCCGGGCCCGTAACAGCCGGGTCATCGCCAACCCCTTCGACGGGGCGGCGCCCCCGCGCCTGGACGAGGCGCAGCCGCAGCCGCCGGTCCGGCCGCAGGCCACCGGGCAGCCCCCCGCGCACCTGCGCGTCCCCGACCGGCTCGGCCACTCCGACGTGGTGCTGAGCGTCGGCCGGCGCGGCCCGAGCGTGCTGGGCGAGGTCGAGCGCGTCCTCGCAACGGCCGGCCCGGTGAGCGCCCGGGCCTCGGCCCGGCTCGCCGCGCAGCTCGACACGGCCGGCCTGACCGCCTCGCTGTCCCGGCTCAGCCGGGGCGGCGGGATCAAGCTGTCCGTGGACACCGGGAACTGGAAGGGCACGGTGGAGGTCACCGTCGCCCCGCTGGCCCTGCGGCACCGGCGCACGGTGAACGGGTTCGAGTTCGAGCTCGGCAGCCAGCAGCGCACCACGATCGGCTACAGCTGGGACCGGATGAGCCGCTGGCGCGGCGGCCTCTCGCTCAAGGGCACCGTCCCGCACGTGAGCGTCACCGGCGAGTACGCCCACACCCGGGACAGCGTCCGGGGCCTCACCATCGAGCGCACCGGCGGCACCAACAGCCGCGGCAAGAGCACCGAGACAGCCGAACTCTTCGACGGCGACGCCGCGTTCACGATCCGATTCGTCCCCGGCCCGCTCCAGCGGTCGCTCGCCGAGACCACCGTTCCGACACCCGTCGTGATCGCCGCGCCGCACCGCGAGGTGGTCCGGCCGCCGGTGAACGACGGCCCGCCCGTCCGGCACCTGCCGGACCAGCGGATCGGCTCCTCCGACATCGTCACCCGGGTCCTCCTCGACGCCGGGAACGGCCTGGTGCACAGCGGGCCGGGCGCGGTCTCCCGGGTGGTCGCGAGCCTGGAGGACCGGGGCAAGGCGGTCCTCGGCCGGGACTGGACGGGGATGAAGGCCAAGCTCCTCGAAGCCCTCGACTTCGACCGGCTGCACCCGCTGCTGAAGCCGCTGACCTCCGGCCACGAGATCGTCCTGACGCACGGCCGCAGCACCGTGCGGATCACCGCCTCGGTGGACCGGATCACCAAGTCCGGCGACGCCGCCCAGGTCGAGTTCAACATCGGCGCCGGCGCGCAGACCGCCTTCACCAGCTCCGAGGTCGGCACCAACTCCGGCAGCGGGCACGCGAACTCGGTCGGCGTCACCGTGCTGGCGACGACCGACCCGCTGGGCACCGGCGTGGCCGTGGTGGCCGGCGGCGGCGTCACCCACACCCGCCGGCAGGACACGCTGGAGCACCGCCGGGACGTCCTGGTGACCGGAACGGCCGTCAAGTCCAAGGTCGCGGCCGAGGCGCACCGGGCCGACATCCGGCTGTCCGTGGTGATGGAGCGCCGGCCCGCGCTGCAACTGCCCGGCGACGGGAGGCCGGTGCCGACCCCCGTCCAGCCGCCGCGGTCCGGGCTGCGCGCGGCCGTCCACAGCCTGACCGAGGCCGGGAACGCCGTCGTCCCGCAGTGGCGGATGCGCCGTACGGTCTCGGAGACCGTCATCCACGCCGACGTGCTGACCGAACGCGACCGCGCCGCCGACGGACCCACCCTGCGGGGGCGGCGGCAGGGCGTGGTCGCCGCGCGGGAGCTGCGGGTGCCGCCGGCCGAGGTGTTCACCTCCGGCCTGCGCCCGGGGGACGTGCTGCGCTGGGCCGGCGACACCTCGGGCCTGCGGAGCCTGCTCCGGATCGAGGGCCCGCGGTTCTTCGGCGAGGGCACCTGGAAGCGGCTGGAGCCCATGGTCACCGCGGGCCTGAGCCACGCCCAGCTCTCCTCGCTGCTGGCCCCGGCGACCGGGCCGGCCGGACAGCAGAGGCCGGTCGCCACCCCGTCGGTCGGCCGGCGCTGGTTCGTCGACGACGCCGAGGTGACCGTCCGGCTGTCCCTCGTCCAGCTGGAGTACCACGGGGACAACGCCGCGGCGGCGCTCAGCCCGGCGAACGAGTCGGGCGGCGGACACCGGAGCACGCAGCTGACCGGGCGGCAGTGGAACGTCCGGGCGCAGGCCGGTGCCCAGGGCGACCTCGGGGGCAAGGTCGAGGGCACCGCCTCGGTGCTGGGCGGGGGCACCCACCGGCAGCGTCTGGGCGTGGTCACCGAGGCCGGTGGCCGCACCGTGGCCAACGCCAAGGCGGCCACCCCGATGGCCCGTTACACCGGCTACGTCAAGGTCGAACTGGACCTCCGCAACGGCGACACCACCGTGGTGCGGCAGCTCGGCGGCGACCGGTCGGCGGCCGGTCTGGTGCCGATCGAGCTGGAGATCCCGCACGCCCACACCACCCTCGGCCTCTCACCCGCCGACCACTGGACGCAGTTCACGCCCGAACACCCCGGCGGCCACGCCCTGCCGCAGGCCCTCCCGCTCGCGGTCCAGGTGGCCCGCGCGCTGACCCCGCACCACGACGGCGGCGTGCACGTGCTGCACGACCCGACGGCCGGTCCCGCCACGCGCGAGCAGGTCGAGCGGAACGTGCGCCGGATCCAGGACGACCCGCGTTACTTCACCATCGCCTACCACGCCGTCACCGAGGACGGGGCGCCCGGCTGGAACGGCGGGACCCTGCACCCGGACGCCCTGGCCGACCGGCTGGCCGAGCTCCACCGCAGCGGGGAGTGGGACGGGCGGCCGCTGCGGTTCGCCGCCTGCGACGCCCGCGCCTACGTCGAGCAGGTGCTGACCTCACTGCGCGAACGGCTCCCGGACGCGGAACTGGACGCGTTCGTCACCAACGGCGAGCTCTGGGTGGCCTCGCACCAGGGCCGTACGCACCTGGTGGTCAGCCGGGACGTCGGCTGGGACGTCGGCGGCCGGCCCCGGGTGGAACCGGGCGGCGAATGGCTGCACCTCCGGGTGCCCCGCAACGGCGAGACCCCGCCCACCGGGCCGCAGCACGAGAACGCCGCGCCCCCGCACGAGAACGCCGGGCCGCAGCACGAGAACGCCGCGCCCCCGCACGAGAACGCCGCGCCGGTGAACGACGGCGCGGGCGCGCACGGTCCCGTCGTCCAGGTCGTCGCCGTCCACGGCCCGCAGCTGCACGACCCGCATCCGCTGGCCGAGGTCACGCCGGACCACCCGATCACCGATCGCCGTGGCCTGCAGCCCCTGGGCACCGGTCCCAAGCACGAGCTCCACGCCACCCCGGAGCACAAGCGGCGGGCGGTGGCCTTCGAGGCCAAGCTGGGCGCCCTCGCCTACGGCCACCCCAAGGCGCAGGCCGCGGCCCGCAACGCCGTACAGCGGCTCTACGACGCCTTGCGGGCCGCCCACCCGACGGTCGCCGAGGGCGAGCTCTACAAGGTCTTCCTCAAGGACGAGAAGAGCTCCGCCGGCCAGGTCGGCGTGGACCTCACCCTGGCCGAGTTCCGGACGATGATGCGCACCGGCAACACCCGCGAACTGATGACCGCCTTCTACAACGCGGCCTACGTCAACGACTCCGACCACGGCCTGAAGAAGGTGCTGCAGGCGCTGCTGGAGACCGGGGACTCCGCCCGCGCCGAGGCGATGGGCCTGGACCTGCGCGTACTGAAGACCCAGGCGGACTTCCTCAACGGCGGTCTGCGCGCGTTCCTCGGGAAGGTGCCCGGCCTGGAGTCGATGTTCACCAAGGACCACTTCGGCACCGGCACCGTCATCAAGCAGGGCGCGGAGCCGCTCAAGGCCGGCGCGGAGTACCTGGCCAGCCTGAAGGCCCGGCAGCCGCGCGAGGTGCCGCTGAACGACCTGACGGCGACGCACCTGGCCGAGCGCGGCATGCCGCTGAGCACCAGGGAACTGGCGTTCCAGGGGCACGACGGCGGCGCGGGGCCGCTGGCCTGGAAATCCGGCCGCTCACTCAACACCGTCAACGAGAAGTCCGCCTGGTACGGCGACACCCACCTCGGCAAGAACATGCCGGTCAGCACCGGCAACTCGGCCACCACGGCGAAGATGCTGAACGGCTTCCGGCTGCTCAAGGTCCACGACAGCGAACCGCAGGACATGCTGCTGGCCCTGACCGGCTGGATGCTGCCGCTGGGCGACCACTCGCTGTACGAGATCCTCAAGGGCGCGCAACTGGTGGGCGAGCTGCCCCCGATCCCGACGCACGCGCTGGGCGACGTGTCCTCGATGTACCAGCACGTCCCGGGCATCCCGCAGCACCGGGTCCGTGCCGAGCTCGGCGAGTACGGCATGCTGCCGCACGAGGCGGCCTACCACGAGCTGCTCGCCAAGCCGCGCGCCGAGAACGGCTGGTCCGACGAGCCGACGAGGAGGGCCTCGGCCGCGAACCGGGCCGCGTTCGAGGCCGTCCGGGACGGCGAGTCCGAGGTCTCGCAGCGAGTGGTCGACTGGCTGGACCGTAACCATCTGACCGCGCACGAGGTGCTCGACCGGCTGACCCCCGCACACTTCGACGCGCTGGCGTTCTACAGCGGTCCCACGCACGCGCTGATCAACGTGATGCTGCGGTTCGGTCCGCTCAGCCGGCGGACCGCGCTGGAGTACCAGATCAACCAGCTGCTGGACAACCGGCACCCGAGCCTCCTGCCGTCCATCCTCAGGCACGACCCGGTGCTCGCGCCGCTGCTCAGCCGGGCGCCACGCGACCGCTCCGACGAGGACTGGGCGGCCCTGCGGCCCGCCGTGAAGCAGCAGCTCCCCAGGATCGAGCGCGAGCTCCTCGTGCACACCGAGCTGCTGGACGAGGCGCTGGCCAAGCTGCCCACGTGGAGCGGGGAACTCTGGCGCGGGGAGCGGGTGGTGGGCCCGCTGAACTCGCTCGGCAGCCGGCTGTCGCCCACCTACGCGGGTTCGACCTACCGCAACCGCGACTTCGTCAGCACCAGCACCAGCGAACGGGTCGCGCGGAACTTCATGCAGACCCGCGAGCAGCTCGCGATCACCCACCCCGCCCTGGTCCACTACGCGGTGGACGGCGGCGGCAGCGCCTTCGACATCCAGCCGTTCTCGGAGAAGCAGGGCGAGGACGAGGTCCTGATCCGTCCGGGCAGCACCTTCGACCTCACCGCCCGGAAGATCGTCTACGACCCGGCCTCCCGGCAGAGCTACGAGCGGATCGACCTCACCGAGCGGTCCGCACCGGAGGCGTTCCCGAAGGCGACCACCGAGGACCTGCGGCTGCACCAGACGCTGGCCGAGCTGGCCAACATCCCGAAGCTGCGCACCCACGAGGACCTGTGGCCGCTGGCCGAGCACATCGGCGCGGACCACCGGCGCCCGCTCCCCGGCCGGTTCACCGAGCTGCTGTCGGGCGAGGCGGCCCGCCGCGAGGCGAGCACGAACGCCTGGCACACCGCGAAGCTCGCCCAGGAGCTGCGGGGCGCGGACCGGATCACCCTGGACGGTCTGACCCGCGTGCGCCGCACCGCCGACCTGGTCCGCGAGGCCCTGTCCGTGCCGACGGGCCACCCGGTCACCCGGACGCACCTGGAGGACTACGTCCGGAAGCTGCGCGGGTCGAACGGCGACGAGGTCGCGGCGGCCGACCTGGAACACCTGGTCACGCTGGTCGACGGGCTCAAGCGCCCGGGCCACGCGGTGACCGTCGCCGCGCTGGAGCACGCCTGGCGCGACCCCGGGAACGCCCCGGCCTCCGAACTGCTCCCGCTGGACCGGCCCGACTTCTACTGGGTGGGCGCCCGGGGCGACGACTGGCGCGCGCTCACCGAGTCGGTGTTCCCGCACTTCCCGCACGCGGACGACTACCTCACCCTCGCCATGCACACCTCCGACGGCGTGCCGGTGCTGGACCACGTCACCGTCGCGCCCGCGGACATCGCGCGCGGGCTGCTCAAGCTCCGCGCCGACGACGCCTGGGACGGCGTGAAGCCGCTGCGCTTCGTGGGCTGCGACCTCAACTCCCGGCCGGACCAGGAGTACGTGCGCGAGGTCATGCAGTACGTGTGGGACGGCGGCCTGACCGAGGCGGTGGCCTACGCCGCCGACGGCCGGGTCTGGTTCGCCCAGGCGCGCCATCCGGACGGCACCGTGGACACCGGTCGACCGGGCCACCTGGTGGTCTCCTCCGGCGTCGGCGTGACGGCGAGCGGCCGTCCGGTGATCGTCCCCGGCGGCAACTGGCTGCGCATCGCCAGGAACACCCCGACCGAACTGCTCGGCGCCTACCTGGCGGGCGACGACGGCAGGGCCGAGTACCCGACCGTCCAGGAGCACCGCGTGCGCGGCCCGCTCGCCGGCGCGGTGAAGTTCGGCGCCGACACCTTGGTCCCCGACCAGCAGCACGCCACCGGGGAGCATTCCGTCGCGGAGTCGGAGACCGGCGGACCGGTCCCCGATCAGCAGCAGCTCCACGACGTCGCGTCCTCCTTCTCCGCGCTGCACCTCGACCCGCAGCCGCCACCCACGGCAGTGGCCGTACGGCACGCGGTCTTCGACGAGCCGCGGTACCGGCACCACACGGAGGACTTCGAGCGGCAGCTCGGGGAGTGGACGGCGAGTGACCCCCGGGCGCTCCACGAGGCCCGCGAGGCGCTGCGGAAGCTGGCCGAGGAGAGCGGCACGGCGGAGTACGCCGACCTGGTCGCCAACGGGAGCCTGCACGAGGTGATGCAGGCGTTCCGGGAGCGGGCCGCCGGCGACCCGCGGTTCACGGCCGGCCGCCCCGAGGTCCCGCAGGCCGACGCCGCCTGGCACGCCGACCTCGCGGGCCGGGGCATCCGGACGGTCTCCGGGGTGTCCCGGGCCGCGGCCGACGCCATGCACGCGTACCTGCGGCTCGGCGGAACCGGGCACGAGCCGTTCGCGCGGGCCCTGTACGCGTCCCTGCTGACGGGCGGCGAGCACTCGCTGCACGAGGTGGTGGCGGGCATGCGGCTCGCCGGGGCGTTCCCCGACCACGAATACGCCGACGGCGCCGAGCTGTACCGGAACCTGCCGGGGGTGCCGCTGTTCGAGCTGCGCCCGCCGGTGGAGGGCTGGGAGGGGCCGATCGGGCCGACGTCCGAACACCCCGCGCCGGACACGCTCACGGTCGGGCTGCCGCACGAGCGGACCTACCTGGAGTGGGCCCTGACCTCGAAGGAGGTCGACGAGGCGGTCCTCCAGGAGACGGCGAACCGCCGGGACATGCTGGCGGAGACCGAGCCCGCCCCCGCGCCCGGCGTGAAGGCCTACCAGGACTGGATGACCCGCAACGGCGTCGAGAACCCCAAGGCCGTGACCGACCTGCTCGGCCACGCCCACTTCGTGGCCCTGTACACCTACACCGGGCCGGCCTACTCGCTGCTCAACGTGCTGCTCAAGAACCCGGGCGCCGGGGCCGTCCCCGCGCTCCGGGGAAAGATCGCGGCGCTGATCGCCAAGCGCTACGGGGACGAGGGCACCGCCCTGCCGCAGTCGATCACGGCGCTTCCGCAGCTGGCCGAGGGCATGCGGGAGCGGACCGACCCGTGGCGCCTCGCCGACTCCCTGACCGACGAGCAGCTGGCCGGCATCCAGCACGAGATGGCGCTGCACAGCCACCTGCTGGCGGACGCCCTGAAGCTGCTGCCCGCGGCGCAGGGGAAGCTGTTCCGCGGCGACGGCACGCTGGAGGACCCGTCGAAGCCGACCGGCCGGCCTCCCGGTCCGGAGTACGGCGGCGACGTCATCCAGCACCGGACGTTCGCGAGCTTCAGCACCAACGAGGGCACCTCGCTGGGCTTCATGAAGAAGTACGACGGCGAGGACGAGTACCGGGTCCTGCTGGAACTGGACGCGACGGGCCACAACGGCCGCGACATCGCGCCGTTCTCCTCGCACATGGAGGAGGACGAGGTCCTCTTCCTGCCCGGCGCCCGGATGCAGGTCACCGAGCGCACGCCCACCCGGACGGACGACGGCGTCACCTACGTCCGGCTCAGGGCGCGGGAGGTGCCCGCCGAGGAGTCGGACAACACCGCCACCGAAGCCCCGGCCCGGCGGCCGGGCGCCGGCACCGACCACACCGAGCAGCCCGCGCCGCCGTCCGGCGGAGTACGGCTGAACGACGGCCGGACCGTTCCCGACGGGCAGCTGCGCACGCACCCGATCACCGACGCCTCCGGTCAGGAACGCGGACAGGCGCTGTTCGACGACGCCGACTGGGCGTCCAGGGCCCAGCTCTACCCCGAGCTGAGCGAGGTCACCACCTTCGTACCCCGCACGGCCGACGGCCTCGTCACCGGTACGCCCCAGCGGGTGCCGTGGGACGGGGAGCACACCTACTTCTTCGCCGCCCACGCCGGACCGCACGGGTTCGACCTCCCGCTGGCCGACGGCACCAAGGCCCACGGCGTCAGCGGCACCGAGGTCGGCGGGCTGCTCAAGCGCAAGCTCGCCGACCTGGCCCGGAAGGCCGCCGACGCACAGGACACGGTGAACGGCAAACCGGCCTCCATCGCGCTGGTCAGCTGCGAGTCCGCCGAGCACGCCCAGGCCGTCGCCCGGCAGACCGGGCTGCCCGTCCACGCCCCGACCGGCCGCACCGGCGTCAGCGGCAGGCCCGCAGGCCCCGACGGTCCGTCGACCGCCAGGCTGTACGTCAAGACCGCTCCGGACGGATCGGCGGGGCTGTTCCGGACCTTCCACCCGGACCCCGCCGGCGACAGCCCGGGCGCGACACCGCCGTCCGGCCCCCTGTCCGTCCGCCCGCCCGGCGACCGGGGCGCCGGGCCGCGGCACCCGGATGACGCGCTGGACAACATGTGGAACGGCGAGTACGGCGACCACGCCGGGCACGCCGACGGCCAGGAGCAGGTCGTCCTGGTGGCGTCCGAGCAGCACCAGGACCGTGAGGTCCACCGCTACTCGGACGGTTCGGAGACCCATGTCTTCCCCGACCACGTGCAGATCCACTACCCCGCTCACGGAGGTGAGATCCACTACCTTCCGGACGGCCGGGAGTTCCACTACGACGTGGACGGGAACCTGGTCCACCAGGTGCAGCCCCAGGCGGTCCACCACCAGGACGGGCAGCCGCAGGAACCCGAGTACCGCCTGCTGGCCGACGTCCTCGGCGCCCAGGGCGTCCGGATGGATCCCGACCTCGAACCGCCCCGGTACGCGGTGCCACCGCAACAGGACGCGCTGGTAGGCCCGGAGCTGCCCAACCCACCCATCGCGACCAGCCGGGACGTCAACCTGGGCGAGCTGCTGGCCGAGCAGAGCACCACGCCGGTGTGGCGCCACGACCTCGGCCTCCTGTACCGCTGGGAGCGGCAGCGGCCGGGCATGGAGGACTACGAGCACGTCTTCGAGCACGGGCTGGCGCCGAGGCAGGAGAACCGCCACGTCGACCTGCGGGACTACGTGGGGAACAACGAGGCGTCGTCCTTCGTGAGCACCACGCGCTCCGACCGGGCCCAGCACGTGGACTGGGGCACGCACCGCCGCTACGTGACCGACGCGCCGGGCGGCATCGACGTCCGGGCCACGCTGGAGCACTCGGGCCTCGCGGAGCTGGAGGACGAGGTCGCGTTCCCCGGCGGCATCGACCCGCAGTACATCGTGGGCGTCGAGCTGGTGGAGGACGTCTCCCTGGACCCGGCGACCGGTGTCTACGCCCAAGAGGTCACCTTCATCCCGAACGAGGCCTACTGGCCCAGCCACCGGGACTTCGACCAGGTCGAACGGATGCGGGAGCGGGTGCTGGCCGCCGACGCGGAGGAGGCGGGCACACACGCGGAGGCCGAGCACACGGACGCCGAGTACGCGGTCGAGCACGCGGTCGAGCACCCGGACGACAGCGACTCCTCGACCGACAGCGACTCCTCCACCGACGGCGACTCGGCGAGCGACCACTCGGCCGACGACATCGCGAACGTGCTGAACGACCTCGCGGTGGGGTCGGACTCGGACAACAGCGCCGTGCCGCCGCCGGTCGGCCAGCACATGCCGCCGGCCGCAGGGTGGCTCAACCCGGCGAACTGGCCGCAGGCCGGTGCGACCGCCACCCAGGCCGCCGAGGCCTTCTTCGCGCAGAGCGGCGGCTGGCAGCTGGCCCAGAACCACTTCGCCGCGATGCCCCGCGACTTCCAGGTGCGGTACGCGCAGCTGGAGTTCCACATGACGGTCTCCCAGCACCCGCAAGCGGTCGCCGTCCGGAACGCCGCGCTGCGGCAGATGACGGACCTCGTCGCGGAGCTGGAACCTCAGCTCAAGGCCGCGCTGGAGTTCTACACGCAGCCCAGCGAGGACGGCGACGGCAGCGCGGCCAACGAGCTCTCGTACTACCAGATCAAGGAAACCCAGTGGGAACTGGACACGAACCCGGACGCGGACATCGCCGCCCGGCCGAACGGCCAGGCCATCCTGGACCACATCGCGGCCATCGACGACGCGATCGGGCTCTGCCCGGTGACGGCGCCGCTCCTGGTGAGCCGGGGCGCGCCGTTCGTGGGGAACTGGGAGCACCCGCGGGTGCTGCGGGTCGGCGAGTTCGTCCATGAACCCACCTACATCTCCGCCACGGTGGGCGAGCACCTGCACCCGTCCTTCGCCAGCCGGCTGATCCAGATGCACCTGCTCGTGCCCGAGAACACCCGGGGAGCCTTCCTGCCGGCGATCTCGGAGAGCCCGGAGGAACTGGAGATCCTCTTCGGCAGCGGGATGTACTGGACACCCATCAGGATCATCCCGCCGGCCGTGCAGTGGAACCAGCCGATGGACGGCGGGGAGGAGACGGTGCCGCCGGAGAGCCAGTGGATCGTCTACGGCAGGCTGGACGACCCGCCCCCGCTCTCCGACGACGACTACGAGTAGCGGGACGCGCAGTGCCGGCCACCACCGACCGAGAGGACCACGATGACCGCTTCCGACCAGGACCGAGCCGAGCCGACACCCGTACCCGCGCCGCCCGCACCCGACGCGGGCCCGGGGCCGGTACCCGAGCGGATCCTGGCCGCGGCCAGGGCCGCGCCCGGGCAGTGGATCGGACTGGTCGACCCGCACTGGCAGGGCGAGGGGGAGCCGCCGGACTGGGCGGTGATCGGGCGGTGGCGCGCGGGGGAGGACGGCACCGTCGAGGAGTTCGCGGAGAACGGGGAGTACCGCCCCTCGCCGCTGGCGCGCGAGTGGCCGGCGCCGACCGACCCGGTGGACGCGGCCGTCCAGCTGGCCGCGACCGGGTACGGGCCGGCCGAGGACGTCTACCGCGCGCTGGCCGCCGCCCGGTTCGCCGTGCTGCTGGACGAGTTCGGCGGCGTCGGCGGGTTCGGGCTCCCGGACGGGAAGCCGGCGGTGGTGGTGTACTCCGCGCGGTCCTGGCTGGACGCCGCGGGGAACCCCGACCACGCGGTGATCGGGCCCGGCACGCTGCTGGAACGGCTGCCGCCGGGCCTCGGGATCGTGGTCAACCCCGGTGCCCCGGCGGCCATGCGGCTGGAGCCGGGTGCCCTCTGGTCCGCCCTCGACGCCCGCGAGCGCGCGGGGGAGCCGGTGCACCCGCTGCGCCCGTTCGACTGAGCCACCCGGCCGGGGGACGGCGAGAGGGCCCGCCACCGTCACGGTGGCGGGCCCTCTCGCCGTCCGGCTCAGCCCGCGAGCCCGCGCAGCGTGTGGTAGACGCCGCAGGCCTGGAGGGCCAGCGGCAGCAGCGCGAGCGCGCACAGGGTGTGCAGGATGTCGGCGATCCGGCCCCAGTAGGGGAGCAGGCGGCGGCCGGGCACCGTCCAGGCGGCGACCAGGAGGGCGACGGCCAGCGCCAGCAGGCCGCCCACCAGGGTGAGGCGCCCGGTCGCCGAGGCGGTGGCGGTGGCCCGGGCGAGCACGACGAGCGCCCCGAGCACGCCGGGCAGCAGGATGGTCAGGCGCTGGCGGATGCTGCCGACGGCCCGGCCGTGCAGCAGGAGCAGCAGGCTCAGGGTGCCGGCCTCGGCCGGGCCGGCCCAGCCGTCCGCGAAGGGCAGGACGGCCAGGCAGGCCGCACAGACCGCGCCGATGGCGGCGTGCAGGGCCATCAGGTAGTCGTCGGCGACCAGCGCGCGGGGCAGCACCGCGGCGGCCGGGACCGGCTCGATGTTCTCCTGCAGCTCCTCCGCGTTGCGCGGCAGCATCGGCAGCCGCAGCCCGGACAGCCGGAAGGCCGTCGACGGCACGAACGCACCCACCAGGACCGCCACCACCGCGAGCACCGCCACCAGCTTGGCGAGCGTCAGCCCGGCGAGCACCAGCACCCCCGACAGCACCCCGAGCAGCGCGACCAGCGCCACCCCGAGGAACAGCGGCGCCGCCGCGCCGACCGCCGCCAGGGCCAGCACCGCCGCCCCGGCCCCGGCCGAGGACGCCGCCAGCACCCGGGCACCGAGCAGGTCGTCGCCGCTCGGCCCGTTCGGCAGCAGCAGCGAGGCCAGCGCCAGGTACGGCACGGCCGCGGCGCCCAGCGCGGCGCCCGCGCCCGCGTCGGCCATCGCCCGGGAGGCGCTGGTCGCGCCGAGCAGCAGCAGGAGCGCGACCGCGGCCGCCGCGGCCTCGCGCGGGGCGGCCGGGCCGGGCAGCGCCAGCAGCACCCAGCCCGCCGCGAGCGCGGTCACCGCCAGGGCCAGCGAGAGGATCCGGGTCAGGCCCGGGCGCCAGGTGTCGCCGCGCTCGTGCATGCCGGTGGCGACGCCGTCCACCAGGTCGTCGAAGTGCACCGGCGGCAGCGCCTCGTGGCGTGCCCGCAGGTACAGCGCGTCGCCGTCGTGCAGGCCCAGCGCCTCGGCGCTCCGCTCCTCGTCCAGCGGGTCCTCGCCGAGGCGCTGCAGCACCCAGCCGCCGTGCTCCAGCCCCTCCTCGGCGAGGTCGGGCCCGGCGTGGCCGAGGATGGCGGGCAGCAGGTCGGCCAGCGGTACGTCGGCGGGGACGGCCAGTTCGAAGACCGCCCCCGGCGCATGGAACCTCAATCGGCACAATCCTGCGACGACACTGCTGCTCACGCCTGTCCTCCGGCTCGGTGGTGTGCTGCCTTCTCCGCCCGGATGAACGGCCCGCCCGGCGCGCCGCGTTCAACCCGCCGTTGAACCCCGGGCGCCGTACCGTCCGTCAGCCAGAGGGGACGGCGTCGCAATGGGGAGCCCGTGGCGTGAAGAGCCGGTCGCAGTGAGGAGCCCTGAGTGAGCGTGGTGCTGGTCAAGCGGACGCCCCGGCGTCCGGGGCCCGAGATGCCGGACGGCGAGATCCAGCTGCAGGAGCCGCCGGGTCTGCCGGAGAAGCAGAGCGGCATGGCGAGCGTGATCAGCATGGCCCCGATGGCGCTCGGCTCGCTGTCGATGGTCTTCATGTTCCTGCACCCCGGCGGTGGCGGCGAAGGCGGCGGCGGCGCGCTCAGCTACGTCGCGGTCGGCATGATGGCGCTGTCCGCCGTCGGCATGCTGCTCACCCAGCTGATCCGCGGCTCCAGCGACCGCAAGCAGCAGCTGCGCGCCGAACGCCGCGACTACCTGCGCTACCTCTCCCAGATGCGCCGCCAGGTGCGCCGCTCGATCGACGCCCAGCGGCAGGCCCTCACCTGGCGCCACCCCGCGCCGGACGAGCTGTGGTCGCTGGTCGGCACCAGCCGGCTGTGGGAGCGCCGGGCTGCCCACCCCGACTTCAGCGACGTCCGGATCGGCGTCGGCGCCCAGCGCCTGGCCACCCCGCTCGCACCGCTCGCCACCAAGCCCGTCGAGGACCTGGAACCGCTCTGCGCCCACGCGCTGCGCCGCTTCATCCACGCCTACGGGACGGTCGCCGACCAGCCGATGGCCATCCACCTGCGCGGCTTCGCCCACCTGCTGCTGCGCTCCGACGACCCCGAGGCCGCCCGCGCCCTGGTGCGGGCCGTGCTCGCCCAACTCGCCGCCGTACACGGCCCGGACGAGCTGAGCATCGCCGTCGTCACCGACTCCGAACGGCGGGCCGACTGGGAGTGGGCCAAGTGGCTGCCGCACGCCCTGCACCCGACCGACACCGACGGCGCCGGCCCGGTCCGACTGGTCGCGGGCAGCCTCGGCGAGGTCGAGCAGCTGCTCGGCGAGGAGTTCACCGGCCGCCCGGGCTTCGAACCGGACGCCGTACCCGACCGCGACGAGCCCTTCACCGTCCTGGTCCTCGACGGCCCCGGCGCGCACACCGGCAGCCGCGCCGCACTCACCGGCTACCGCAACGCCGTCCTGATCGACCTCTCCGACAGCCTGGAGTGGGGCCCCGCCCGCGCCACCCTGCGGCTGCGGATCGAGGACGGCCGGCTCACCATGGTCGGCTCCGACCGCAACCGCAAGGACGTCGTCACCGACCTCGGCCGACCCGACGCGCTCACCCTGCCCGCCGCGACCCGCCTCGCCGCCCTGCTCGCCCGCTACCGCATCGCCGACGGCGTCGACGCCGCCGAACCGCTCGCCACCGACTTCGACCTCACCGCCCTGCTCGGCATCCCCGACCTGCACGCCCTCGACGTCGAGGAGCTCTGGGGCCAGCGCGGCATCCCGCAGCGGCTGCGCGTCCCGCTCGGCCTCGGACCCGACGGACGCCCCGTCGACCTCGACCTCAAGGAGTCCGCCCAGGGCGGCATGGGCCCGCACGGCATGCTGATCGGCGCCACCGGCTCCGGGAAGTCGGAACTGCTGCGCACCCTGGTGCTCGCCCTCGCCGTCACCCACTCCTCCGAGGTGCTCAACTTCGTCCTGGTCGACTTCAAGGGCGGCGCCACCTTCCTCGGCCTCGACACCCTCCCGCACACCTCCGCGGTGATCACCAACCTGGCCGACGAGGCCTCCCTGGTCGACCGCATGCGCGACGCCCTGCACGGCGAACTCGTCCGCCGCCAGGAGCTGTTGCGCGACGCCGGCTACGCCTCGCTGCTCGACTACGAGACCGCGCGCGCCGCCGGCGCCGTGCTGCGCCCGCTGCCCACGCTCTTCGTCGTCGTCGACGAGTTCAGCGAACTGCTGTCCGCGCACCGGGACTTCATGGAACTCTTCGTGATGATCGGCCGACTCGGCCGCTCCCTCGGCGTCCACCTGCTGCTCGCCTCGCAGCGCCTCGACGAAGGCCGGATGAGCGCGCTGGAATCCCACCTGTCCTACCGGATCGGCCTGCGCACCTTCTCCGCCATGGAGAGCCGCGGCGTCCTCGGCGTCCCCGACGCCTACCAGCTGCCCTCCCAGCCCGGCAACGGCTTCCTGCGCAGCGACATCTCCACCCTCACCCGGTTCAAGGCCGCCTACGTCTCCGGCCCGTACCGGCCCAAGCGCCGCGCCGCCCAGCAGGCCGCCATCGCCGGGCAGGTCGTCGCGTACGGCACCGACTACGTGGTGCCCCGCCGGCTCCCCGTCGCCCAGGCCGAACCCGAGGAGCAGCAGACCGCCGCCGGATCCCTGCTCGACGTCGCCACCGGCAAGCTCCGCGACGCCGGCCCGCCCGCCCACCGGGTCTGGCTGCCGCCGCTGGACGTCCCGCCCACCCTCGACGAACTGCTGCCGCCGCTCGTCCCGCACCCCGAACGCGGCCTCACCACCGAGGACGCGAGCAGCCACGGCATCCTCGGACTGCCCGTCGGCGTGGTCGACCGCCCCTTCCAGCAGCTGCGCGACCTGCTCACCGCCGACCTCTCCGGCGCCGGCGGCCACGTCGGCATCGCCGGCGCCCCGCAGAGCGGCAAGAGCACCCTGCTGCGCAGCCTGATCACCGGCCTCGCGCTCACCCACACCCCGCGCGAAGTCCAGTTCTACTGCCTGGACTTCGGCGGCGGCACGCTCTCCGCCCTGCGTGGCCTGCCGCACGTCGGCGGCGTCACCGGCCGGCACGACGGCGAGCGGGTGCTGCGCACCGTCGCCGAGATCAACGCCATCATCAACCGCCGCGAACAGTACTTCGCCGAACTCGGCCTCGACTCCATCGCCGCCTTCCGCCGCCGCCGGGCCGCCGGCGAACTGTCCGACGAGCCGCACGGCGACGTCTTCCTGGTCATCGACGGCTGGAACACCCTGCGCCAGGAGTTCAACGACCTCGTCCAGCCGCTCACCCTGATCTCCCAGCGCGGCCTCAACTACGGCGTCCACCTGGTGGTGGCCACCACCAGGTGGGGCGAGGTCGCCGGCGGCCTGCGCGACCAGCTGCAGACCCGCTTCGAGCTGCGCCTCGGCGACTCCGTCGACTCCATGATCAACATGCGGGCCGCCGCCAAGGTCCCCAAGCTGCCCGGCCGCGGCCTCACCGACGAACAACTGCACTTCCTCGCCGCCCTGCCCCGCATCGACGGCTCCGGCCGCACCGACGACCTCGGCGAAGGCGTCGCCGACCTCGTCGACGCCGTCGCCGCACACTGGACCGGGCCGCGCGCCCCCGAGGTACGGATGCTCCCGCTCACCCTCGACGCCGCCCGACTCCCCGCGCCCGAAGGACGACTGCGCGTCGCCATCGGCCTCGAGGACACCGAAGTCTCCCCGCTCTGGCACGACTTCGAGGAAAACCCGCACCTGCTGATCGTCGGCGACAGCGAATCCGGCAAGACCAACCTGCTCCGACTGATGATCAACGCCATCACCACCACCTACACCCCGGCCGAGGCGCGGATCATGCTGGTCGACTACCGGCGCGGCCTGTACGACGCCGTGCCGGAGGAATACCGGCTCGGCTACGCGGTGGCCATCGACAAGCTCCGCCAGATCGTCGACGGGGCGTCCAGGGCGATGAAGAACCGCATCCCGCCCGCCGACATCACCCCCTCCCGGCTCAAGCTGCGCGACTGGTGGACCGGCCCGGAACTGTTCATCCTCGTCGACGACTACGACCTGGTGGGCGCCGGCAGCGGCACCCACCCCTTCGCCGCCCTGCTCGAAGACCTCGCCCAGGGCACCGAGATCGGCCTCCACCTGGTCGTCGCACGCGGCGCCAACGGCATCGGCCGAGCCCTCGGCGACCCGCTGCTGCGCAAGCTCCAGGAAGTCAACTCGCCCTCGCTGCTGATGTCCTGCCCGCCCTCCGAGGGATACCTGTTCGGCAACCTCAAGCCGCGGCAGTTCCCCACCGGGCGCGGGCTGTACATCACCCGGCGGCGCACCGTACAGGTGCAGACCGGACACCTGGGAGAAGAAGGATGACGGGGGCTACGGGTATCGCGCCGGGTGCGGTGAGTGCGGGTGCGGTGAGTGCGGGTGTGGTGAGGACGGGGCCGGTGAGGACGGGTGCGGTGGGTGTGACCCCCGGGACGGGCGGCTCGACGCTGCGGGCACTCGGCCCGCACTACGTCATCGCGCCGCCCGACGCGGAAGCGGCCGGACTGGCCGAGGCGCTGGCAGCCGTCCCCGTCGAACCGCGGGCGCTGCTGCTGCTCGCCGCCGCCGCGGACGCGGCACCCGTCCTGCTGGCCTCGCTGGACGAACTCGCGCAGGTCGCGCGCGAACGCGGGGCCGAGACGCTGGTGCTCGCCGCCTCCGGCCTGGCGGCGGTCGGGCCGGACGGCCGCCGACCCGCCGAACTGCTGGCCAGGCGCTGCGGTTTGACGGTCGTCGCACCCGACTCCGTGGTCAGCGTCGAGACGGACGGCACGCTGCCGGCCGTCGACGGAACCTGGTGGCGGTGCCGGCCCGGCGCCGGAACGGTGCCGCTCGGTCCCCACTGGCCGGCCGCCGCGACCATCACCCCGCTGGCCGGCGGCGCGTACTGGATCACCGAGGCCGCCGTGGGATCGGAGCGACCGGCCGTACTCGACCGGGCCGTCACGGCGGACGACGGACTGCTGCTCGTCCTCGGCGAACCGGAGGGACCGCTGCCCAGCGGCACCCAACTCGCCAACGCCGCCGCGCTGCTGCAAACGACGACCGGCAGGCCGGAACGCCTCACGCTGAGCGCGCCGTGGGCCGAGCCGGTCCAACTCATCGAACTGGCGGCGGTGTCGGCGGCCTCGCTCCGGCAGGAAGTGTGGGCGGCCGTCGGTGTGCCGGTACCGGCCGGGGCCGGGGCCGGCACCCGGCACGTCCACGTAGGCGCGGACGGCGCCGAGGGCTGGGAACCGTACCTCACCGAACTGGTCGCCCGCCCGAGCGAGCGCACCGTCACCGCCATCGGCTGGCGCACCCGGCCCGACCTGCCCCCGGCACCCGGCCCGGCACGCTACCCGGCGTTCCCCGGCTGGGAGTTGGAGGCAGTCGCCGCCGGCCTCTGGCTCCGCCCCGCGGCCACCCCGGACCGGGGACCACGACTGCGCCGCCCCGACCCCGCACAGCCGGTACTCGTCGTCGGCGCCCCGGGACGCCCGGTCCCCGAGACCCTGTGGGACCACCTCGGCGCCCTGCTCGGCGCACTCCCGCCGGGAACAGCACGCCTCGCACTCGCCGTCGCGGGGACGCTGGACATCGGGTCCGCGGCGGTCGGGCGGTTCTGCGCGCGGCTGTACGGGCTGGACTGGGCCGGGGCGGAAGCGGGGGCTGCTGCCGAGCCTGAGCTGACGGCTGTGCCGGTGCCGGTGCCAGTGCCGGTGCCGGAGCCGGTGCCGGAGCCGGAGCCGGAGTGTGAGGTCGAGGCCGAGCCGGCGCCCACGCCTGAGCCGAAGCCGACGCTCGAGCCCGAGATCGAACCCGAGATCGAGCCCGAGATCGAACCCGAGGTTGAACCGGAACCCGAACCGGTGGCCGCGCCGACGCCCGCCGTCACGGTGGCGACCTCCGGCGGGCAGTTCGAGGCGACGCCTCCGGACCCTCGTCCGGTGACCGAGGCAGAGGAAGCCCCGTCAGTGCCGGAGGAGCCGGCTTCCGAGGCGTCAAGTCCGGTGTCCTCGAGCGCAGTCGATCCGGAGCCCGAGCCCGACCCGGAGCCCGAACCGGAGCCGGAACTCGAACCAGCGCCGGACCTCGAACCAGCGCCGGAACCCGAGCCGACCCCCGACCCGGAGCCGGTTCCAGAACGAGAGCCGGAACCCGTACCCGTACCCGCGCCGCCCGTGCCCGCCCCATTGGCCGTGTCCCCGGCGGCGGGAGCGCCCAGCACTCCCGCCGAGGACCGCGCGGCCCTGGTGTCCCAGCTCGGGCCCGCCTACCAGCGGCTCGCGCGGCGGGCCGAGGACGTCGCCACCCGGCTGCCCAGCCTCCGCACCCGGTCGGAGGCGGTCGACCCGAGGCCCGAACTGGTCGCCGTGCTGCTGCAGCACGGCGACTGCACCCCCCTGGCTCCCCGCGCCGAGCTCCTCGCGGCGGCCCGCTCCGGTGCACCCGGCCGCTACGGCCCGTACCTGCGGTGCCTCGCCGCCGGCCTGCGCCGGCTGCCGAGCCACTACGGCGGTGTGCTGGTCGCGGGCCCGGCCGAGGGGACCGGCCTCGGCGCGTACACCCCGGGCACGGTCCTGACCGAACGGGCACCGGTGACCGGTCTGGCGGCGCCGGGTGCGGAACTCGGCGAGGACCTCGGGATCGAGTTCGCGATCTGGTCCGTCGGCGGCCGCCGCAGTTCGGCCTTCGGCGAACTGGGGGACCAGCCGACCGTGATCTTCGCCCCGGGGACGGAGTTCGAAGTGGTCGACGTCCAGGCACCCGACCCGGACGCCGGTCACCCGGCGCGGGTCCTGCTGCACGAGATCGGCGGAGTCCGCCCGGCCCCCGAGCGCCTCCGCAGCTGGCTCGCCCGTCGCGACGCCGTCGCCCCGACCGACCGCGTCCGCCCCGCGGACCTCGCCCGCTACACGCTCGATCTCGGCTCGGGGACGGGATAGGCCCCTCGGGGCACGCGGTCCGGACCCCCGGAGGTGACTCCGGAGCCGACCCCGGACGGAGGCCCGGCACGGAGGCCCGGCGCGGAGGCCCGCCATGGACGGCTCCTCGCTCGTGCCGCCTCCGGTGAACCGGGGACGCCCGGCCGTCCGTGGGACGTAGCGTAGGGAAAAGACCAGCAGGAGGAGTGCGGCATGGGCGAGACGGTGCGGGACGGGTTCCGGCTCGCGGCGGTGTTCGACGTCGTGGACCCGGTGACCGGGCCCGGCTTCGGGCCGGACCGGCCGCGGCTCGCGGCGGGCGGGGAGCGCGAGGCCGTCGCCCGCTACCTGCGGGCGGGGGCGGCGGTGCTGCTGACCACGATGCTGATGGACGACGTGGTCGATCCGAGCCTGCGCGGTGTCGTCCCGATGGGTTTCCGCACCGACGGCCGGTGGATCTGGACCGACACGGTGACGTACTACCTCGAGGAGTACGGGCTGGCGCCCGACCCGGAGCTGCTCGCGCACGTCCGCGCCCAGGGTGACGGGCCGTGGGCGGAGCCGGAGCAGGAGGTGCTGGAGCGGGCGGTCTCGTTCGTGCTGACCCCGCCGGAGGCGGCCGAGGAGCCGGTCTGGACCGTCGGCTCCTGAAGGCGGGCGGAACCGGCTGAACCGCGCGGGCCGGTCTGGCCGTACCTCCCCACAGGAGTGTCGTCGAACACAGGGGATGCATGGTGGGCGAGGAGCAGCGCGGCGAGCCGGGTCGGAAGCCGTCCGGTTTCCAACTTCCGACGGTGAACTGGGCTTTGGCCGCCGAGGCGGAGTCCGCGGAAGCGGAGTCTGCGGAGGCGGCGTCCGGGGCGGCGGCGGAGGCCGCGGCGGGCGCCCCGACCGCGGTGCTGCCCGCGCAGGCGGGAGCCGCCGGGGGGGCCGGGGCCGAAGCAGAGCGTGCCCCCAAGAACGCGTCCGAGAGCGCGTCCAAGGCCGGGGCGCAGGCAGGAAAGCCGGCCGTGACCCCGGCCGCGCCTCCCGTGCCCGCTCCCGCCTCCGTCGCGGCCCCCGCCGTCGCGGCTCCGTCGGCGGCCGGGACGCCCGAGGCGCTGGCCGCCGCGGTGGTCGGTGAGTCGTCCACCGAGTCGGGTACGGATCCGGGTCCGCGGCCGGGCCGGGTGTCCCGGCCGATGATCGCGGCGGCCGTCGCGGTCGGTCTGGTGCTGGTCGGCACCTCGGTGGTGGTGACGCAGCTCGGCGGCAACGACCCCAAGCACGGGCCGGCCCAGGCCGACGCGCCGCCCGGGTACGGGCAGGGTGGCGGGGACGGCGGTAGCGGGTTCGTGCCCGGCTACGACGAGCACGGCGGCGTCGGCGGCGGGAGTCCCGCCCCGGACGGGCAGCCCGGGGCGGTCGTTCCGCCGGTGGACGCCGGATCGGTCCCGCCTGCCACGGGTGACCAGCCGGCGTCGGCCCCGAACGGCACGGGTGGCGGCGGGGGTTCCGGCGTCGCGGCGCAGCCCGGTGGAGCGGCCAACCCGGTGGGGACCGGCGGCAGCGCGACCGGCGGGGGCGGCCCGGCCCAGGGCGGTTCGGGCCCCGCCCCGGCCGGTGGCGGCGCCGGTGCTGCCAAGCCCGCGCCCCAGCAGCCCGCGCCGAACCAGCCCGCCCCGAACCAGCCGCCGGCGAACCAGCCGGCCCCGCCGCCGGCCGGGGCCCAGAACCCCGCCCCGCCGCCGGTCGCCAAGCAGCCGGCGCCGGTCACCGCGGTCGCCGGCCCGTACTGCGGCAACTACCGCACCTACGGCTGGTACGACGACGGCGACAAGGGCTGGCGCAACAACTCCGGTGGCTACAGCGGCGACGGCTGCAACGGCACCTACGCCTCGATGCCGATGTCCGGTGACGCGAACGACGACAAGAGCAACTCGGTGGTCTGGACCTTCAGCCTGGACAAGGTCACCAGCTGCACCCTGGCCGTCTACATCCCGGCCAGCAGCAACGTGAAGCAGGTCGGCGGTAACCCGAGCTACTACACGGTGCAGAGCGGCGGCGGATCGGTCGGCTCGTTCACCATCAACCAGACGGCCAGCCTGGGTAGTTGGGTGACGAAGGGGCCGTTCCCCTACCGCGGCCCGATCTCCCTCACCCTGCACAGCCGCGGCGTCGACTGGAGCAGCGGCGCCAAGTTGGCCCACCACGCCGCCAGCGCGGTGCGTGCCACCTGCACGCCCTGACGCCGCACGCCCCGACACCGCATGCCCTCACACCGCACGCCCCGACACCGCACGCCCTCACACCGCACGCCCGAACCACCGAAGAACCACCACGCCCCACGACGAAGGGAACCCCAGGCATGTCGCGCCCGGTGCTGACGGTCTGCGCGGAGCAGCGGGAGCCCGGCTCCTACCGCACGATCGGCGAAGCCCTCCAGGCCGCCCGCAGCGGCGCGGTGATCTCGGTGCGCCCCGGCCGGTACGACGAGAACCTGGTGCTCACCAAGGTGGTGAGCATCACCGCGGAGGACGTCCGGGGCAGTGTGCGGATCAGTCCGCGGCGCGGCTCGGTGGTCCAGGTGCTCACCGAAGCCGTCCAGTTGACCGGACTGGTGTTGCAGGGGCAGGACGACGAGCTGCCCGCCGTGGACGTTCCGCGCGGTCAACTCGCCCTCCAGGACTGCGAGGTGGCCGGCAACGCGTGGACCGCCGTGCTCACCCGCCAGCAGGGCGAACTCGCCATGCGCGGCTGCCGGGTGGTCAATCCGGCCGGCGCCGGGCTGGTCGAGACGTCCACCGGCGCCAGTGTCATCGAGGACAGCGTCATCGAGCACCTGGGCACCTCCGCCCTGGTGATCGGCGAGCGGGCCAACCCGACCGTTCGGCGCTGCGTGCTGCGCGACGCCCGCGGCAACGGCGTCTGCGCCAACGGCGAGGCGCGCGGCGTGGTCGAGGACTGCGAGATCTCCGCCACCGACAAGCCCGCCGTGGCCCTGGAGGAGCAGAGCACCACGCGGCTGCTGCGCACCGAGATCCGCGACAGCGCGCTGGGCGTGTTCGTCGGCTCCACCGCCCGGGTCGTCCTGGAGGACTGCACCGTCACCGCCGTGCGCGGCCACGGTTACGTGCTCACCAACGGCACCGACCCGCTGCTGCGGCGCTGCCGCGCCGTGCGCCCCCAGGGCCATGGCCTGCACATCACGGGCCGCTCCCGAGGCACCTTCGAGGACTGCGAGGTCACCGCCCCCGCCCAGGCCGGCATCCACGTCGGCGAGTCGGCCGGCCCCGGCCTGGTGCGGGCGGTGGTGCGCGACGCCGAGACCGACGGCGTCGAACTCACCGGGGAGAGCGCCGCCGAGTTCGACCGGCTGGAGGTCCGCGACGCGGCCGGCGTCGGCATCGTGGTGCGCGACGGCGCCAACCCGCTGCTGCGCCGCACCACCGTCACCGCCGCCGGCGGCCACGGGATCGAGGTGCTGCGCGACGGGCGCGGCCGGATCGAGGACGCCACCGTGCTCGACTCCGGCAACCACGGCATCCGGATCGCCGACGGCGCCAACACCTACCTCGGCGGCAGCCAGGTGCGCGGCAGCAAGTCCTGCGGCATCTCGGTGGGCACCGAGGGCGTCGCCACCCTGCGCGACGTCGACTCCACCGACAACGCCTTCGACGGCGCGAGCGTCGAGCGCGGCGGCGAACTGACCGCCACCCGCTCCCGGCTGCGGACCAACCGCCGCCACGGACTCCACCTGATGGCCGGCGCCCGCGCCACACTGACCTCCTGCCAGCTCATCGACAACACCGTGGACGGGCTGCGCTCCGAGTCCGCGGAGCCCGTCCGGCTCACCGACTGCCTGGCCGCCGAGAACCAGGGCGCGGGCCTGCGGCAGACCGAGACGACCGACCGGCTCGCGGTCGAGAACCTCGACAGCCGGGACAACCGGTCACCGGACGCCCACGGTTCGGCGGCGGTCGCCGCCGCCACGCCCGGCACCGCCGTCACCACCGACGGGGAGAGCGCACCCGCCGACGGGACCCCGCAGTCCGGCCCCGCCGACGCCGGGCCGCAGGGCCCCCAGGGTCCGCAGGCCGTCCTGCAGACCCTGGTCGGTCTGGAGGGCGTCAAGGAGCAGGTCGCCACCCTGGTCAACCTCAACAAGCTGGCCCGGCGCCGCGAACAGGCCGGCCTGCCCGCCCTCCCGATGAGCCGCCACCTGGTCTTCGCCGGGCCGCCCGGCACCGGCAAGACCACCGTCGCCCGGCTCTACGGCGCCATCCTCGCCGAACTCGGTGTGCTGCGCAGCGGCCACCTCGTCGAGGTGGCCCGCGCCGACCTGGTCGCCTCGATCATCGGCGGAACCGCCCTGAAGACCACCGAGGTCGTCAAGGAGGCCCTCGGCGGCGTGCTCTTCATCGACGAGGCGTACACCCTGTCGGCCGGCTCCGGCAGCACCGGCCCCGACTTCGGCCGCGAAGCCATCGACACCCTGGTCAAGCTGATGGAGGACCACCGCGAGGACCTGGTGGTCATCGTCGCCGGATACGAGGTCGAGATCCGCGAGTTCCTCGCCTCCAACCCGGGCCTGGCCTCCCGGTTCAGCCGCACCGTCGAGTTCCAGAACTACAGCGTCGACGAACTCACCACGATCGTCGGACACGCCGCCGCCGGCCACGGCTACGAACTCGCCGAGGGCACCCGCGAAGCGCTCGCCGTCCACTTCGAACGGATGCCCAAGGGCGCCGACTTCGGCAACGGCCGAGCAGCCCGCAAGGTGTTCGAGGAGATGGTCGACCGGCAGGCCTCCCGGCTCGCCGAACTGGAGAACTTCGACAACGTCGCACTGACCCAGCTGCTGCCCGGTGACGTCGGCGAGCAGGCCGCCGCGGCCGTCGCCGGAGACAGCAAGCCGGACGAGCCCGGCCTGCTCGACCGGCTGCGCTCCATGGTCGGCCTCGCCGCCGCCAAGGAACAGGTCGAAGACCTGGTCAACCTCACCAAGCAGACCCGGCGCCGGATCGAGGCGGGCCTGCCCGCCGCCACCATCAGCCACCACCTGGTCTTCTCCGGCCCGCCCGGCACCGGCAAGACCACCGTCGCCCGGCTGTACGGCGAACTCCTCGCCGAACTCGGGGTGCTGCCCGCCGGCCAGCTCATCGAGACCGCCCGCGCCGATCTCGTGGGCCGCTACATCGGCCACACCGCCCAGCTCACCCGGGACGCCTTCGAACGCGCCCGCGGCGGCGTGCTCTTCATCGACGAGGCCTACACGCTGACACCCCGCCACGGCGCCGGCGGCGACTTCGGCCAGGAAGCGGTCGACACCCTCATGAAGCTGATGGAGGACCACCGCGACGAGGTCGTCGTCATCGTGGCCGGCTACCAGGAGGAGATGCGCGGCTTCCTCGCCTCCAACCCCGGCCTGGCCTCGCGGTTCTCCCGCGAGATCACCTTCGACCACTACGCGGACGACGAACTCGTCACCATCGTCCGGCTCCAGGCCGAAACCGCCGGGTACAGCTGCACCCCGGAGACCCTGGCGGCACTCGCCACACTGTTCGCGGTCGTCCCGCGCGACCGCTCCTTCGGCAACGGACGCTTCGCGCGGCAGATGCTGGAAGCGATGATCACCCGCCAGGCGGGGCGGCTGTCCCGGCTGGACATCGCGGACCTGGACGAACTCAGCCTCCTGCTGCCCCAGGACATCCCGACCGAGCGGATCGGCAGCTTCGCGTGAGGCGGGTGCCCGTGAGGGGGGTCTCCGCGAGGGGTGTGGGTCTGCCCGCCGTACGAGGCACGGCGGCGCTGCTGGCCGCCGGCCTGCTGCTGCCCTCGGCGGGCAGCGCGGCCGCCGCCGACTCCCCGGACACCCTGCCCGGCGTCACCCAACTGCGCCGCGACCCCGGCGGCAAACCGGCCGGCTGCCTCCCGGCATCCACCAAAGGCACCCAACTCACCCCCTGGCCGCAGACCTTCCTACGGGCCGACCGGGTCTGGCCCCTCAGCCGGGGCGAAGGCGTCACCGTCGCCGTCCTCGGCTCCGGAGTCAAGGACGGCAGCGGCCTGCTCACCGGCCGCCTCGACTACGCCCCGCTCCCCGGCGGCGCCGACCCGACCCAGGACTGCGTCGGCCACGGCACCTTCCTGGCCGGCCTGATCGCCGCCGACCAACGCGAGGGGACGGGCTTCGCCGGCGTCGCGCCACGCGCCAGAATCCTCGCCGTCTCCGTCACCAACGAGGCCGGGGTCGCCTCGGCCGACCTCCTCGCCCAGGGCATCACGGCAGCGGCCGACCGGGGCGCGCGCATCATCGCGGTCGCCGTCGCCCTCCCCGGCGGCAACGACGCCCTCGCCGGCGCCGTCCGGGCAGCCCGCGCCAAAGGCGCCCTGATCGTCGCCCCCGCCGCCCCCGACACCGCCCCGACCGACACCGGCCAGTCCGGCACCGCCAAACCCGGCCCCGCCTACCCGGCCGCCTACCCCGAGGTCCTCGCCGTCCGCGACCTCGCCCCCGGCGGCGCACTCCCGGACGGCCCCACAGCCGTCCCGGTCGGCGGCCGCGTCGACCTCGCCGCCCCCGGCGACGCCGTCACCGGCCCCGGCCCCACCCCCGGCGGCTACTACACCGGCGTCGGCCCCAGCTTCGCCACCGCCTTCGTCGCCGCCACCGCCGCCCTCGCCCTCGGCTACCGCCCGACCCTCACCGTCGACCAGCTGACCCGCCGCCTGGAAACCACCGCCTACCACAGCACCGACCCCCAGTACGGCTACGGCACCATCGACCCCGTCACCGCCGTCACCCAACTCCCCGACCCCGCCCCCACCACCCCGGCACCCCCCGCAGCCGCCCTCGCCATGCCCCCCACCCGCCCCGCCACCAACGCCCCCACCCAAGCCACCACCATCGCCCTCGCCTCCCTCGCCACCGCCGCCCTGGTAGCCGCAGCCGCCGCCGTCACCCCCCGCGCCCGCACCCGAGGCTGGCGCCCGGGCCGCGTGGAGGAGAACTGAGGGAAGGGTGCTCCCTTCGGGCCGCCATCGCCCCCTGTGCCCGCACTGAGACCCGTGCCCGGGCCGGGCGCACGAGCGGACGAGGGGTGCGCGGCGGTCCGAGTTTCGGCAGCTCCTGGAGCCGCCCGCGCCACGACCCTTGCCCCGTCTTTGCCACGATCACCATCCGGGCCCGTGCCCGGAGCGGGCGGGGGAGGGGCGACGTGCGGTAGCTCCCGGCCGGCCGGGCCACGCCCCACCCAAGCCACGACCCACCCAAGCCACCACCGTCGCTCCGCCCCGGGCAGGTACCCGGGTTGGTGAGGGGGTTGCGTGCTGCGGCAGGCCCCGTTGCGGTGACGTTCGGTCGAGGGCAGGCTCGGGAACGGGCACCCCGCAGCCCCGCAGCCGTCCCGCCATGTCCCCAACCGCCGCCGTCACCCTCCGCGCCTGTGGCCGGGGCGGGGCGGTTCCGGGGGCGGCGTCACCCTTGGCGGTCGGCCATGGCGTCGCCGATGAGGGCGGCGAGTTCGAGGTAGCCGTCGCGGGTGCGGGGACGGAGGGTGGTGGGGTCGGCCGGGCTGGGGGGTGGGAGGGCGACGGCGCCGCGGCAGCGGGTGCGGAAGTGGGTGAGGAGGTCGCGTTCGGCGATGGGGCGGTCGGCGGGTGGGGCGGGGGTGAAGACGGTGGCCGCGCCGCGGGCCAGGCCGTGGTGGCCGAGGGCGGTGAGGTGGTCGAGGAGGGTGTTGGCGTTGTGGGCGCCGGTGGCGGAGGCGGGTTCGCAGAGGACGAGTTGGTGGGCGAGTTCGACGGCGGGTAGCCGGAGGTCGACGGGGGAGGCGGTGGTGTCGGCGAGGATCACCGGGTAGTGGCCGCTGAGTTCGGTGAGGGTGGCGGGGAGGGTGGCGGGGTCCGGTTGGACGGCGCGCACGACGAGTCGGCCGGCTGTGCGGTGTTCGCCCTGGGCGGGGCCGCCGGGGACGAGGACGACGACCGGGTCGGCGCGGTGTTCGGCGAGCAGGGCGCCGAGGACGGTGGTGATGCCTTCGGTGGGGCTGCCGACGACGGCGATGCGGTGGCAGGCGCGCAGGGGTACGCGGATGCGGTCGAGGAGGTGTCGGCGCCGGGTCTCCGCGCTGCCGGGAAGGGTGAGGCGGCGGGTGCGCGGGCCGGCGGGTGCACGGCGCAGGGCCGGGGTGTCCGGTGCCGCAACCGCCGCGACTGCCGCAACCGCCGCGATCGCGGTGGGTGGTGCGGCTGCGGCTGCGGCTGGGGTGGCGGGGCCGGTCGGCGGCTGGGGGGCCGTGGCTGGGTCGGTGTCCGGGCCGCGGGTGAACAACTGCCGTTCGGGGGCGGGGATCAGGACGGTTCCGAGCAGGTCCAGCGGCTGCCGGGGGAGGAGGGCGACGGGTTCGGGCCAGGCGGCCGGCGAGTAGTCGGGGGCGGCGGGGACGTCGGTGCCGACACCGGGGGTGCCGTCGGTGAAAGCCATCGTCCGACCTTCCGGTCCGTGTTGCGCCCGACCGGTGCCTCCGGTCGGCCCGTACAGCCGGGACTACGGTCGAAGGTTCCGTTCCGGTTCACCTGAACCACTCCCGGCGGGGGGACCGTTGAGCGGGGCAGGGCGCGCCTCGCTCCCCTTGTCGTGCCGGGAGGTTGTGCCGTGCGTCCGCCCGTCCGGTCGTACGCACTAATTCCCCTGCTCGACCGGCTACCGCTCGGTACCGTCGTTCGGTGGCACCCGGCGTCCGCCGAGTGTCATCGAGGTGGAAGGAGCGTGAGTCCCGTGATCGGGACGGGGGAGGGCCGCGGGATGGATGTGGACGGGCCGGAGGCGCGGGAGTTCGTCGCCGCGCTGGTGCGGGCGGGTGCGCCGAGTGGGGCGGGGCCGACCGGGCTGGGGGTGCCGGAGGCGTCGGCGGAGGTGGTGATCGCCGTCGCCCGCCGGTTGGCGTTGCGGGCTGTGCCGCAGGGGCGGTGGCGGCCCGGATCGGCGCCGTCGGGGTTGTTGAGAGTGGCCTCGGCGCTGGTGGTGGACGAGCATCCGTCGGCGTCGGGGTGGTCGGCGGCGGAGCGGGAGCGGTTGGCGAGATGGGTCGCGATGCTGATGGAGCACCGGGGCGAGGACGGGGTGGAGGACCTGGTGCGGGAGCTCAACGGGCGCTGACCGCCGCCTGATCGAGGGCGTTCGGCGGGGCCTGCGACGGGGGCCTGCCGCGCGTGGCCGGGGCCGGCTAACACGGCATCCGGCGGCGGCCCGGGTGCCGTGAGTCGGGGCGTTGGCGGATCGTTGGTGAGGACTTGGCGGGCTCCGGCAGTGTGCTGTCGTAGCCGCTGCCGGGGACGTCCGGCCGGCTGCCCAGCGGTGCCCTGTCTGTGCCGTGCCCCCTGCCCGATCTGAGAGGTAGCGCGTGTCGAAGCCGTCCGTCGCCCAGTCCACGCCCGTCGCCCAGCCCTCCGGGGGTCCGTCGGACGCGGCGGGGGCTGCCACTGCCCCGGCCCGCCCGGTCCGTCCGACCCTCGACCCCGAGACGCTCGCCGAGATCCACCGGCTGCACGGCGGCTACTTGCTGCGTGCGCTGCTGCGGGCCACGGGCGGGGACCGCGGCAAGGCCGAGGACATCCTGCAGGAGACCCTGCTGCGCGCCTGGCAGCACCCGGAGGCGCTGAGCGCCGGGCCCGAGCAGAGCCGGCCCTGGCTGTTCACGGTGGCCCGGCGGATCGCGATCGACCACTACCGGATGGCCGCCGCCCGCGCCAAGGAGGTCATCGGTGAGCCGTTGGAGGACCGCCCGCTCGCCGAGGACCCGTACGAACAGGTCGTGGTCGCCCGGGACATCGCGCTGGCGCTGCGCCGGGTGCAGAAGCACCACCGGGAGGTGCTGGTCGAGCTCCACCTGAAGGACCGGTCGGTGCTGGAGGCCTCGGCCCGGCTGGGGGTGCCGCCGGGGACGGTCAAGTCCCGCAACTTCTACGCCATTCGGGCGCTGCGCCCGGTCCTGGCGGCGGAGCACGGGTACGCCCCGCCCGTCCGCACGGCGGCAGCGGCCGCGGAGGGCGGCGCCGCCGCGGCCGGTCCGGTGACCGTGCCGGCTCAGCGGCCCGCTTCGGCCGCCCGCTGACCGTCCGCTGACGGTCGGCCCGCTTCGGCCGCCCGCTGCCCGTTCGCCCGCCTCAGCGGCCCGGTGGCCAGCCGGTGGAGCGGAGGTTGAGCGACTCCTCCAGGCTGGTGGTGAACTCGCTCAGGTAGCCGGCCTGCCGCTCGTGGGCGCGGAAGCGGTCGAGCGCGATGCGCAGCCGGCCGCCCACCTCCGGTTCCCGGCCGCGGGCCAGCAGGTGGGCGGCGTAGGACTGTTCGGTGACCGCGTGCAGGTAGAGCAGGCCCGCCTCCTCGCACGCGGCGAGCAACCGGTGCCAGGCGAGGTCGGCGGTCTCGTCGCGGACGGTCGGCGGGAGGGCCTGTGCCTCGGTCAGCAGTGACCAGAGGTGGACCTGGGTGACGGGAGCGGGCGGCAGTAGCTCGCGGGCCTCGCGGGAGCAGCGCTGCGCGCCTTCCCGGTCGCCGCCGGCCAGGCGGACCCAGCCCTGGTGGACTTTGGCGTCGACCAGCCGTCGGCGGTTGCCCGACGCCAGGGCGAGGGCGGTGGCGGAGGCGGCCAGCCGTTCGGCTTCGGCGGTGGTGCCGAGCATCGCGGTGACCAAGGCGAGGGTGGCGAGCGCCCGGACGCGCGCGGACGCGGCCCGCGGCCCGTCGACGGATTCGGTGGCGGCCACCGCCTTTCGTGCCGCCTCCGCCGATTCGTGCCGGCGTTCGAGCGCGACCAGGGCCTGCGCCCGGCAGTTGTGCAGCAGTGCGACCGCGACCGGGTCCCCGCACCGTTCGGCCGCCTCCTGGCCTGCCCGGGCGGTGGCGAGCCAGTCGGTGAAGCGGCTGGCGCCGTAGTAGAGCGAGCCGCTGGTCAGGGCGAGCCGCCAGGCGCGTTCGGGGTCGGTGTCAGCGGTGGCGCCGACGAGTGCGTGGACGGCGGGTTCCTCGGCGCGGAACCAGTCGAGCGCGGTGCGGATGTCACCGGCGGGCGGAAGGGCCTGCGGCGGGTGGGCGGGGGAGTCGGAGTCCTCCTGGCCGGGGTCGAGGTAACAGCCGCAGTGCTGGAGGGCGGCGAGGTAGTAGTCCGCCAGGCGTTCCCGGAGCAGGCGTCGTCGTCGTTCGGGCAGTTCGGCGAGCAGTCCGGCGCTGAACAGCCGGACCAGGTCGGTGCGGCCGTAGCGGCCGGGGGCGGTGCCGGGGAGCAGGTGGTGGGCGGCCAGTTCGCCGAGCGCCCGGTGGGCGGTGGCGGTGTCGGTGCCGAGCAGTGCGGCGCTCGTCGGGGTGTCGACCTCGCCGCCGGGGTGGACGGCCAGGGCGGTGAGCAGGTCGGCGGCGGGTTCGGAGAGTCGACGGTACGTCAGATGCAGCTGCGCGCGGATGCCGAGGGTGCCGTCGGCGTCCAGGACGGCCAACCGGGTCTGTTCGTCGGCGAGTTCGGTGGCCAGCTCGGCGACCGTCCAGTCGGGCTGGGCGGCGAGGCGGGCGGCGGCGATCCGCAGGGCGAGCGGCAGTCGGTCGCAGAGGCGGACGAGGCGGGCGGCGGCCTCCGGTTCGGCGCGCACCCGTTCGGGAGTCAGGGCGCGTTCCAGGAGGAGCAGGGCGTCGTCCTCGGGCAGGGCGGCCAGCCGCAGCAGGGCGGCCCCGTCGAGGGCGACCAGGTCCTCCAGCGAGCCCCGGCTGGTGACGACCGCAACGCAGCCGGGCCCTTCGGGCAGCAGGTCGGCGACCTGGTCGGGGTCGGCGGCGTCGTCCAGGACCACCAACAGCCGTCGGCCCCTGGTGCGTTCGCGGAAGAGCGCGGCGCGTCCGGCGCGGTCGGCGGGGACGGTGTCGGCCGGGACGCCGAGGGCGTGCAGGAAGTCGGCGAGGACGGCGTCGGGCTGCGCCGGGCCGGTCGGGGCGAGGCCGCGCAGGTCGGCGTGCAGCCGGCCGTCGGGGAAGCGGGCGGCGGCCCGGTGCGCCCAGGCGGTGACCAGCGCGCTCTTGCCGACCCCGGCGGGGCCGACCACCAGGACCGGGCCGTCGGCGGCGCGGTCCGGGGCGCAGGTGTGGTCGAGCCGGTCGAGTTCGGCCTGCCGTCCGACGAAGTCCACCATCCGGCGGGGGATCCGGTGGGGGACGCGGGCGGCGGGCCCGGGGGCCGGGGGCGCGGCGGGCACCCGCTCCGGGCGGTCGTCGGCCAGCACCTCGGCGAGGGCGGCCTGCAGGGCCGGGCCGGGGCGGAGCCCCAGCTCGCGGTCCAGGCGCTGCCGGGCCTGGTGGTAGGCGGTCAGCGCGTCCGCGGGCCGTCCGGCCTGGCGCAGGCAGCGCATCAGCAGCGCCACCAGTTCCTCGCGCAGCCCGTCGGTCCGGACGTTCTCCTCCAGCACGGCCACCGCCGCCGCGCCGGTGCCCTGGCGCAGCCGCAGCGAGGCCCAGCAGAGCAGGGCGGCGGTGCGGGACTGTTTCAGGTGGTCCACGGCGGCAGTGCGCAGCGGGGTGTCGGGCAGGTCGGCCAGGGCGTCGCCGCGCCACAGCCGCAGGGCCTCCTCCAGCAGGGCGATCGCCTCGGCGCCGCCACCGCAGCCGGCCGTGCCGGCCGTGTGGGCCGTGTCGGCCGTGTCGGCGTGCTCGGCGGCCCGGGTGGTCAGCGTCTCGAACCGCAGCGCGTCCACCTCGTCGGCCGGCCCGGTCAGCAGGTAGCCCGACGCCCGGGTGTGCAGCTCGAACGGCGTGCCGGCGAGCACCTTGCGCAGCGCGGCGACATGCCCCTGCACCGCCGCCCGCGCGCTGGCCGGCGGCTGCTCCCCCCACAGCGCCTCGCAGAACCGGTCGACGGTGACCACGCGTCCGAGCCCCAGCGCCAACAGCGCCAGGATCGCGCGCCGCTGCGCCCCCGCCAACGTGGCGAAGCCGTCCGCCCCGACCCGCAACTCCACCGGGCCGAGCAGCCGAATCCGCACCACGTACCCCCACCATCGCCGCACGTCACACCCGGGGTGGTCCCCGGGGTGGAGCAGTGTAATGCGCGAAACGGTCCGCGCCGCGCCGCTCCTGCCCCGGGGGACGCGGTCGGGGCGGGTGCGGGTTGCGTCGACCGCCGAGGGGCCTTGCCTCCCGCGCCCGGGCCCGGGCCCGCACCGGGCCGGAATCCCCGAGGGGGCCCGGTCCTTCGTGTCGGACCCGCCGGATACCGTGCCGCCATGACGGAGAGACACGACGCCGACCGCCACGTCCGGTTCGAGCGCGGGTCGCGGCGGCCCGACCGGTCCGCGAGAGCGTGAACGGGCAGGTCGGGCCTATCCTCGGACGGAAGTCCGCGGGTGGGGGAGAAGAGGGGCGCGTGTACATCGATCTGCTCGGGCCGGTGGTCCTGCGGCGGGAGGACGGGACGGCGGTGACGCCCTCGGCCCCCAAACGGCGGGCGCTGCTGAGCGCGCTCGCCGTGCGGCTGAACCAGACGGTGGCCACCGAGGAGCTGATCGAGCTGGTCTGGGACGGCGCGGCGCCGCCCACCGCGCGGGCCGCCCTCCAGGGGCACGTCGCGGCGCTGCGCCAACTGCTGGACGGGCCGGGGCTGGTGCTGGGCACCCGGGGCTCCGGCTACCTGCTGGCCGGTGAGCCCGACCGGGTCGACGCGCTGCGCTTCGCGCGCCTCTGCGAGGAGGCGGGCGTCCCGTTGCCCGGGCCCGTCGCCCCGGGGGAGACGGCCCTGGGGGATGCGGCCCCGAGGGATGCGGCCCCGGAGAGCCCCGCGCTGCCGCTGCTGCGCGCCGCGCTGGACCTGTGGCACGGCCCGGCGCTCACCGACTGCGGCTCAGCCCTGCTGCGCGAGCGGGCGCTCCCGCACCTCACCGACCTGCGACTGCGCGCCCTGGAACGGCTGGCCGAGGAACTCCTCCGCGCGGGCCGCGGCGGCGAGTCGACCGCCGAACTGGCCGAGGCGGCCGACGCCCACCCGTCCCGGCAGACGCTGACCGCCCGGCTGGTCCGCTGCCTGGAGCAGGACGGGCGGCGGGCGGAGGCGCGGGAGCGGTACGAGCGCGCGATCGCCCGGCTCCCCGGCCCGCCCGGGCCGGAACTGCGCCGCGCCGGTGAGCAGTTCGGCGAGCAGCCCGCCTCACCCGACCGCCGCTTCGTCGGCCGCGGCGCCGAACTCGCCCGCCTGGAGGAGGCCCTGCCCGCGGCCCGGGCGGGCCATCCGATCCTGGTCACCGGCCCGGCGGGGGTCGGCAAGACCGCCCTGGTCCAGCACTGGGCGGCGCGGCACGGCACCCGCCACTTCCCGGACGGCCTCCTCCGCGCCGACCTGCGCGGCTTCGACCCGGACGGGCCACGCGAACCCGCCGACGTCCTGGCCGAGTTCCTCACCGCCCTCGGCGTCGCCCCGGACGCCCACCCCGCCTCGACCGCCGAACGCTCCCGCCGCTACCGCGAACTCGTCGCCGGCCGGCGGATGGCGATCCTGCTGGACGACGCCGCCTCCCACGAGCAGCTCGGGCCCCTGCTGCCCGACCCGCCGGCGGCGGACACCGAGGGCGGGGAAGAACCAGGGCCGGCCCCCGTCACCGTCGTCACCAGCCGCAGCCGCCTGCGCCACCTACTGGTCCACGAGGGCGGCGTCCCGCTCCCGCTGGGCGCGCTCGGCCACGAGGACGCCGCCGCGCTGCTCGCCCGCACCCTCGGACCGGACCGGACCGGTGGCGACCCGGACACCGTCGCCGAACTCGCCGAACTCGCCGAGCGCTGCGACCGTCTGCCGCTCGCGCTGCGCCTGGCCGCCGCCCGGCTGACCGCCCGACCCGACTGGACCCCGGGCGACCTCGCCCGCGAACTCGCCGCCGAGGAGACCGGCTTGGCCGCCCTGTCCGGCACCGGTACCAGCACCGCCCGCGGCCCGATCGGCCTCACCACCGCCCTGGACCGGACGTACCGGACGCTGCCGCCCGCCGCCGCCCGGCTGTTCACCCTGCTCGGCCTGCACCCCGGCGCGGTGATCGACACCGACACCGCCGCCGCCCTCGCCGACCTCCCGCCCGCCGCCACCCGCTCCCTGC
Source organism: Kitasatospora sp. NPDC034035 (assembly GCF_055575755.1). Lineage (NCBI taxonomy): Bacteria > Bacillati > Actinomycetota > Actinomycetes > Kitasatosporales > Streptomycetaceae > Kitasatospora > Kitasatospora sp. NPDC034035. Next base: position 192,529 of record NZ_JBVISA010000007.1, read on the forward strand.
TGACCGGGCTGGACGCCGTCCACCTGCTGGAGGAGGAAACCCCCGGCCGCTACGCCCGGCGCGAGCTGGTGCGCCGCTACGCCGCCCGGCAGGCCGCCGAACTCACCTGCGACGAACGGTTCGTCGCCCTCGACCGGCTGATCGCCCACTACCTGGACGTCACCGCAGGCTGGACGGCCGAGTGCACGGCTGCGGCCGGCGGCAGCGAGCGGGCGGCGGCCTGGTTCGGCCGCGAGGAGAGCGCCCTGCGCGCCGTCGTGGTGTGCGCCGAGCAGTACGGACGGACCGCCGGGTCCTGGCAACTCGCCCACCGGATCGCCCTGTTGTACGAGGCCACCGGCCACGACCGGACCCACTGGCGGGCCGTCGTCGAAGCCGGGCTGAGCGCCGCGCACGCGGACGGCGACGCGGCGGCCGTCGCCCGGCTCGGCACCGACCTCGCGGTCCTGCACATCGCCCGCGCGGCCCACCGCACCGCCGCCGAGCAGCTGGACCTCGCCGTCGCCGCGGCCGACCGGGCCGGTGACGCGGCGCTGCGCCACCACTGCCGCAGCAGGGTGGCCGCCGCGCTGCTGCGGGCCGGCCGCTACGAGCGGGCCCTGCCCATGCTCACCGACCTGGTGGTCGCCGCCCGGACCCCGGTCACCGGACACCTGCTGGTGCCCTCGCTCACCGGACTCGCCGACGCCCTGGTCCTGGCCGGCGACCCCGGCCCGGCCCTCGCCCACGCCGACGAGGCCGTCCGGGAAGCCACCGCCGGCCCCGGCGGCGCCGAGGCCGTCCTCGCCACCCACAGCCGCGCCCGCGCCCTGCACGCCCTCGGCCGCCGCGACGCCGCGCTGTCCTCGGCCCGGCTCGCCGTCGCCCTCGGCCGTGCCGTCGGCGATCCCGCGCTCGAGGCGCGCTCGCACGGACTGCTCGCGGACCTGCTGTGCGAGCTGGGCCGCGGCATGGAGGGGGCCGAGGCCCGGCGCCACGCCGAGACACTGGCGACGGGCGGCCGCTGACCTACGGGCGGTCGCCGACCGGTGGGCAGCCGCCGACCGATGGGCGGAACCGTCCCGCCGGCCCCCGGAAAACCCATGGGAAGCCCGAGGGGAGACCGGAGGGAAAACCCGATGTGAACCTCGACCCGCCGTCGAGCCGTTCACCAGAGAGCGGAACCGCAGGCGGAACTACCGGCAGTTCCGACGTGGGGAACGGCCTTCGCCGCCGGACCGTCCGACACCCGGGCGGTACCCCTGAGCTGGGAAGAGACGTCGACGATTGATCGGGTACGGGCAATTCCGCCGCCGGGGCATACTTCTGCCTGGTGCCGATCGCCCGGCGTGATTCCAGGCAGAAGTGCGGAAGTGGCAGGACCGAGTGAGTGGGGGCGGGGCATGGCGGCTGGGGTCGGCGGAACGGGCACGGACGTGGGGGAGTTCAGCCGTCTGCTGGCCGAACACCGGGTGGCGGCCGGCCTGACCCAGGAGGAACTGGCCGCGGCCGCCGGGGTCAGCCTGCGCGCCCTCGGGGACATGGAGCGGGGCCGCACCCGCGGGCCGCAGCGGCGCACCGTCCGGGCCCTGGCCGTCGCGCTGGGCCTGGTCGGCCAGCAGACGGAGGCGCTGGACCGCGCCGCGCAGTCCGGGCGCCCGCGCGGCGTCCGGCCGGGTCCGGCGCGGGTCGGGGCCCAGGCGGCGCCGCCCGAAAACCCGGCGACCACGGACCCGGGGAACGGGGACCCGGGGAGCAGGGAGCAAGCGCCCCGGACAGCGCCCGTCATCGCGGGCCAGAGCGCCCTCGCCCTACCCCGCGACATCGCCGACTTCACCGCCCGCGAGGGCGCCCTCGCGGCGCTCGCCGGCCTGGCCTCGGACGACCGGCCCGCCCATCCCCGGGTGGTGCTGGTCAGCGGTCAGCCCGGCCTCGGCAAGACCGCCTTCGCCCTGCACGCCGCCCACACCCTTGCCCCGCGCTTCCCGGACGGCCAACTCTCCCTCGACCTCGGCGGCATGTCCGCGCACCCGCTGCCCGCCCGTGACGCCCTCGGCCAGGTGCTGCGCGCCCTGGGCGTCGCGGACGCCGCGGTGCCCGCCGGGACGGAGGAACGGGCCGGCCTCTACCGGGCCCTGGTGCGCGAGCGGCGGCTGGTCCTGGTGCTGGACGACGCCGCCGACGAGAGCCAGGTGCGCCCGCTGCTGCCCGGTTCCGGACCGGCCGTGACCATCGTGACCAGCCGCAACGCGCTGCCCGGACTGGAGTCGGTGCACCGGCTGAGCCTGGACGTGCTCGCTCCGGCCGAGGCGGCCGGCCTGCTGGCCCGGATCGCCGGCCGGGAGCGGATCGAGGCCGCGCCCGACGCCACCGCCGAACTGGCCGGGCTCTGCGGCTACCTGCCCCTCGCGCTGCGGATCGCCGGGCAGCGGCTGGTCGCCCGCCCGCAGCAGCCGGTCGCCCACCTGGTGCGCCAGCTGGCCGCCGAGGAGTACCGCCTGGACCTGCTGGAGACCGGCGACCTGGCGGTCCGCCCGGCCTTCGAGCTGTCCTACCGCCGCCTGCCCGCCGAGTCCCAACTGGTGCTCCGGCGATGCGCGTTGACGGCCGGACCGGACTTCACGGCGGTGGTCGCCGCCGCCTACGCGGGCCGGTCGGCGGCCCGGACCGAACTGGTGCTGGAGCAACTGGTCGACGCCGGACTGGTGCAGCCGGCCACCCCGGAGCGCTACCGCCTGCACGACCTGGTGCGGCTCTACGCGGGCGAACGGCTGGCCGTTGACGAGGCCCCCGAGGACCTGGCCGAGGCCCGCACCCGGGCCGGGCGCTGGCTCCTCGACCGGGCCGCCGCCTACGGGCTGCGGTTCGACCCCGAGCACGCCAGGGACGGCGCCGAGGTCACCGGTTCCGCGTCCGCGCACCTCACCGAGGCCGCACGCTGGCTGGAGTACGAGCACCTGGAGTGGCTGGCCGCCCTGCACCAGGCGCAGCGGACCGGCCGCCACCGGGAGGTGATCGACACCGCCGAGGCCATGCACTGGTTCTCCGACCGGCTGCTGAGCTGGGGGATCTGGGCGGAGGTGTTCCAGCTCTCGGTGGACGCCGCCCGCGCGCTCGGCGACCGGCAGGCCGAGGCGGTGCACGTCAACTACCTGGCCTGGACGTACGTCACCTGTCTGCACCGCTACCAGCGCGGCATCGAACTGGCCGCCGAAGGACTGGAGTTGGCCCAGGCGCTGGGCGACCGGGAGCAGCAGGGCTGGGCTCTCACCTACCTCGCCTCCGGCCTGCGCTACCTGCGGCGGCACCGCGAGGCGATCGACGCCTTCCAACGGGCGGCGGACGCCTTCGCCGAGGTCGACAACCGCTCGGCGATGATCGGCCGGCTGGTCACCCTGCGCGGCGCCGCCAACTGCCTGCGCGAGTCCGGCCGGGCCGAGGAGGCCGTGGACACCCGGCGGCGGGCCCTGGCCGGCGCGCTGGAGCTGGTGGAGCGCTGGTCCGCGCCGCTGATGAACCTGCTCGCGGCCATGACCGCGCACGAACTGGGCCTGGACCGTGCGGCGTTGAAGCGCTGGCCGGCCGCCGAGAAGGCCTACCGGCAGGCCCTGGCGCACTACGAGGCGGTCGGCCGGCCGGACAGCATGACCAAGACGCTGACCGAACTCGGCACCGCGCTGATCGAGCAGGGCCGCGCCGAGGAGGCCCGGGAACTGCTCACCGAGGCGCTCAGCGACCTCAGCGCGAACGGCCCCCGGCCGGGGGGCGGTTTCCAGGGGCCGCCCGGGCACTGACACGAGCGCCCGTCCCCTCTCCGCGGCGAGAGGGGACGGGCGCCGCAGGGTCAGATCCGGGTGTCCTCCACCACGGGCAGCCCGTCGGTGAGGTCCGAGCCCCGGACGTCCGCGCTCGGCGCGAAGGACTTCTTCGACGCGACCGCGGGCTTCTTGCCGCAGAAGGCCGGCTCCAGGGTGTTCATCAGCCCCTGCGTCACCGCGCCGTTGTTGGAGGCGTTGGCGAAGACCACCACGCTGCGCCGCCCGTCCTGGGTCACGAAGGACTGGGTCTGGAACCCCTGCACGATGCCGCCGTGGCCGTACACGTCCCCGCAGGACAGCGAGATGCGGCGCAGCCCCAGGCCGTAGGAGATCTTCGCGGTGGGCGTCGGCAGGGCGGCGGTCATCTGCCGCAGCGAGTCGTCCGAGACCAGCCCGCCCTCGCCGCCGGCCAGCAGCGCGGTGAGGAAGCGGTCGAGGTCCTCGGCGTCGGAGATGACGGCACCGGCGCTCCACACCCAGGAGCCGTTCTGCGCGGTGGAGTCCAGCAGCGGCTTGCTGCGGTCGTCGTTGGTGAGGTAGCCGGTGACGTGGGCACCCCGGATCTGCTGGTCGGGCACCACGAAGGAGGTCTTGCGCAGGGCGAGCGGCTGGATGATCCGCTCGTTCAGCACCTCCGCGAACGGCTGGCCGGTGAGGTGCTCGACCGCGAGGCCCATCAGCACGAAGTCGGTGTTGGAGTACGAGTAGCGGGTGCCGGGGGTGTACTGCACACCGTGCTTGACCGACATCGCCACCAGGTCGCGCGGGTCGTACACATTGGTGCGGATGCGCGCCTCGAACGCGCTGGTGGTCTCCTCGCCCGCCTGCTCCAGCAGGTCGTTGGTGTGGTCGTAGACGCCCGCCCGGTGCTCCATCACCTGGCGGCCCGTCATGGTCCACCCCTCCGGCAGGGTGCCCTCCGGCAGGTAGTCGCGCAGCGGCTTGTCGAGGTCGATCCGGCCCTCCTGCGCCAGCTGCATCACGAGAACGGCGGTGAACATCTTGCTGTTGCTGCCGACCCGGAACCTCCACGAGGAGTTCATCGGGGTCCCGTCCAGGTCGGCCCGGCCGACCGACACCGATCGGGCGTTCTCCTTGTCGCCGTGGTCGCGGATCACCGCGAAGGCGCCCGGGGCGCCGGCGCCGGTGGTGGCCTGCAGGGCGGCGAGCACGCCGGGGATGTCGGAGGCGGGCGCGTCGGCGGCGCCCCGGTCGGCGGCCGCGGCGTGCACGGCGCCGGTCGCCATCAGGACGGCAGCGGCGGCGGCCACCGCGAGGGGACGCAGGAGGCTGGTCTTCGCCATGTTCCTCGGCTCTCTCATCAGCTGACGCGGCGTCCGGCCGCGCCGATCGAAGATCACTATCACCGGCCGGGGCGGTCGAAGGCAATGTGAACCGGTTCGCCCGCATCGTCCGTTGTGGGAATCGGCGTGTCGGCCGCCCCGTTCGTTTCCCGGTCCGGAGCCAAGGTTTTACCTGCTGTCGTCTACCCGCGTTGACGGCCGCGCCGCATGCTGTTCGGGCGCTCACCGCGCGTTCCGGCATGCTCCCCCGCACCGGCTCCCTCCCGCCGGATCCCTTCAGCAGCCTCCCGCCACCAGCTTCGCCCGTCCAGCTTCGCCCACCAGGTTCCCCGTCACCAGGTTCCCCGTCACCCGACCATGGAGCTTCCCCATGCCCTTGGCCTCCCTGGCGCGCCGCGCCGGCGCCCTGCTGCTCGCCACCGCCGGTCTGATACCGCTGTCCGGCACCGCCCAGGCCGCCACCACGGCCTCCGCTACGTACACCGCGATCGTCTTCCCCGACCAGGACCACACCGTCGTCTACAACCTGATCAACGCGGCGACCCGGTCCGTCGACGTCACCATGTACGAGCTGCGCGACACCACCGCCGTCAACGCCCTGATCGCCCGTCAGCGGGTCGGCGTCAAGGTCCGGGTGATCCTGGACGGCGCGCACACCTCGGTCAACGGCTCCGCCTACTCGGCCCTCAAGGCCGCCGGGGTCGGGGTGACGTACTCCTCCACGGCGTTCGTCTACACCCACCAGAAGACCGTCACGGTGGACGGCGCCACGTCGCTGATCATGACTGGCAACCTGGACTCCGCCTACTACGCGAACGACCGCGACTACGGCGTCATCGACACCGACGCCAACGACGTCGCCGCGATCGAGCGGGTCTTCGCCGCCGACTACGCCAAGACCGCCGTCACCCCGACCGACGGCGACAACCTGGTCTGGTCGCCCACCGACTCGCAGTCCCGGCTGCTGGCCCTGATCAACGGCGCGCGGACCAGCCTCGACCTGGAGCAGCTGGAGTTCGGCGACGCGGCCCTGGTGGACGCCGTCGCCGCGGCGGCCTCGCGCGGCGTCACCGTGCGCGTGGTCGGGATGAACCCGAGCTCGTACGCCGACTCCTTCGACCAGGTGACCGCGGCGGGCGGCCAGGTCGTCACCTACTCGTCGACCACCGGCCTGTACGTCCACGCCAAGGCGATCGTCGCCGACTACGGCACGGTGTCGGCCAAGGTGTTCGCGGGCTCGGAGAACTTCTCCGACAATTCGCTGAACCACAACCGCGAGCTGGGCCTGATCACCACCGACTCCGGGGTGCTCGACGCCATCGAGTCGACCGTCGCCGGCGACTTCGCCAACGGCACGCCGTACTGACGCCGCACCAACGCCGCACCAACACGTACTGACGCCGTCCTGACGCAGCGCTGAGGCGTACTGGTCGTCACCCGGCGTACGGGAAACGTTCCTTCCCCCCATGCCGAGCGGCTCACCGGGGCCGCTCCTCACCCGAGGATTTGTCATGACTTCGTCCACGAAGCCCCAGAACCCCCGCTCCCGCCGCACCGCGACCGCGATCGGCTCCGCCGTCGCCCTGGTCGCCGCCTCCGCCGGCCTGTGGGCGGCCACCGCCACCACCGCGCAGGCGGCCGCCCTGCCCACGCCCGACCACATCATCGTCGTGGTGATGGAGAACCACGCCTACACCCAGGTCATCGGCAGCAGCAGCGCCCCGTACCTCAACAACACCCTCAAGGCGGGCGGCGCCAACCTCACCCAGTCCTTCGGCATCACCCACCCCAGCGAGCCGAACTACTACGCGCTGTTCTCCGGCTCCACCCAGGGCCGCGTCGACGACAGCTGCGTGACCGTCGGCGGCTTCCAGAGCGCCAACCTGGCCTCCGAGGTCATCGCCGCCGGCAAGACCTGGGCCAGCTACAACGAGACCCTGCCCAGCCAGGGCAGCACCGTGTGCAGCAGCGGCAACTACGCCCAGAAGCACAACCCGTGGTTCGGCTTCGGCAACGTCCCGCTCAGCAGCGCCAAGACCTTCGCGCAGTTCCCCACCGACTACACCACCCTGCCGAACGTCTCCTTCGTCGTGCCGAACCTCTGCAGCGACATGCACGACTGCTCGGTCAGCACCGGCGACACCTGGATCAAGAACAACCTCGGCGCCTACGCCACCTGGGCGCAGACCCACAACAGCCTCCTCGTCGTCACCTTCGACGAGGACAACAAGCTGTCCGGCAACCGGATCCCGACCCTGGTCTACGGCGCCCACGTCACCCCCGGCAGCAGCTCCGCCACCACCTACAACCACTACAACGTGCTGCGCACCCTGGAGGACCTGGCCGGCGCCGGCGGCCACGCGGGCAACGCGGCCACCGCGAGCGACATCACCGGCATCTGGAACTGAGCTCCGGCGATCGGGGTTTGACCTTCTCCTGAGCCGGAGGCCGAGCCTGAGCCGGCGGCCGCGTGGTCATCGGCTCGGGCTCGGCTCCGGGCTCGGCTCCGGCAAGGGCTCGGCTCCGGCTCCGGGCCCGGTGGCGGGCGCGGTTCCGGTGCCGGCTGCGGGCCGCGCGCCGTGCCTGCGCACCCCGGGTACCGCCGCCGTGCCCGCGCAGACCAGTGTCACCAGCGCCGCGGCCGTCAGCAGCGGCACCCGGCTTCCCCAGGCGTCGGCGGCCAGCGGTGCCAGGACGTACCCGAGCGGGGCGGCGCCCAGCGAGAGCAGCCAGTCGTACGAGGTGACCCGGGCCAGGACCCCGGCCGGGAAGTCCTGCTGCACCACCGTCGCCCACACCGGGTTGAGGAAGCCCAGCCCGGTCATCGCCACCGCCTGCGCGGCCACCGCGAGGGGCGCCGGGGCCGGGACGGCGAGCGCGAGCAGCGGCAGCCCGTACAGCGCGAGCGCGAGGTTGCCCGCCAGCACCGGACGGCGGGGGCGGACCCGCCCGGCGATCAGCGAGCCGACCAGCAGGCCCACCGCCCCGGCCTGGGTGAACGCCACCCAGGCGCCGTCGCCGCCGAGGCGGGTGGCGGCGATGAGCGGGCCGAGGGTGAGCAGCACGGCGCTCGCGCCGTTCCACACCCCGTGGGCGATCAGACTGGTCCAGTACCAGTCCCGGGAGCGCACCTCGCCCCAGCCGTCGGCGAGGTCCCGGCGCAGCGAGCGCGGTTCGCCCGGGGCGTGGTCGGCGCGGTCCGCGGCGGGCGCGCGGTCACCGGCGGGTCGGGTGAACCGGGTGAGCAGGGTCAGCAGCGCGGCGCTGACCACGAAGGAGGCGCCGTCCAGGACGAACGCCCAGCCGGGCCCGGCGGTGTACACCAGCAGCCCGGCGAGGGCCGGACCGCCGAGGCGGGCGGCGCCGTTCGCGGTGCCCAGCAGGGCGTTGGCGCGCAGCCGCAGCTCGACCGGGACGGTGGCCGCGACCAGCGGCGAGGCGGTCGGCATGGCGAAGGCGGACGCGATGCCGCCGACGGCGGAGGCGAGGGCGATGTGCGGCAGGCTCGGGTGCCCGCCGAGCAGCTCCAGGCCGACGAGCACCTGGGCGACGGCCCGGACGAGGTCGGTGGTGAGCGCGACCAGGCGCGGGTCGAAGCGGTCTCCGACCACTCCGCCGAAGGGCAGCAGGAGCAGCTTCGGCACCATCGCGCAGCCCAGCACCAGGGCGAGCGCGGCGGAGGAGCCGGTGGCCCGGGTGATGGCGATCGCGAGGGCGGCGGGGACGACGGCGTCGCCGAGGGTGGAGATGGTCCGGCCGAGGAAGAGCAGGCGGAAGTCCGGTAGGCGCAGGGGGTGTCGGGTCACGCGCCGCACTGTATTTCGGTGACGAAATTTTGACAACGAATATTTTGATGGCGTTGCTTTGAGGTTTGTAGACTCCTCCCATGGCCGAGCACCCCCACCAGGACCGCACCCCGCCCCGCGACTGGACGGACGGCCACGTCGAGCGCTGGCAACCGGTGCTGCCCGACCTCGACCCGGACATCGAGGCCGCCGTCACTCGCATGTCCAAACTCACCCGGCACTTCCGCCGGGTCCGCGAACAGGGCGTCGCCGACTACGGCCTGCAGAAGCACGAGTTCGACACCCTCCACGAGCTCGCCGGCCGCGGCGGCCACGCCGCCCCCTCCGACCTGCGCGCCGACCTCAACCTCGCCCCGGCCTCGATCACCGGCCGCCTGGAGACCCTCGAACGGCGGGGCTTCGTCGTGCGCACCCCCTCCACGGAGGACCGCCGCAAGGTCGACATCCTCCTCACGGAGGCCGGACGCGCCGCGTGGCAGGAGGCCCTCGACGTGGTCGGGCGGGAGGAACGCCGACTGCTCGGAGTGCTCTCCGAGGACGAGCGGCGCACGCTGTCGGACCTGCTGCGGAAGGTGATGCTGGTCCAGGAGGCCCCCGAGGACGGCCGCTCGGGCTGACCGCGGTCGGCGCCGGGGCGGGCGCCACCGAGGCCAGCAGGGTCGGCGGGGTCGGCGGGGTCTCACGCCCGGGGTCGACCGGCTGGTCCCGTCCCTGATATCGATAGGGGCGTGCGATTCGAACATGTGCCGATGCCGGACGGTGTGGGGGCGCGGCCCCGGGACGGGCGGGGGTACCCGGTGCCGGCGATCACGCCGTGGCACGGGGAGGAGCCGCAGTTCGCGCTGACGGACCACGGCCGCAGCGCCGACTGCGCGCTGGAGCGCCGCTGTTCGGTGTGCGGCGGATTCATGGAGCGCGGACCGGTGTGGCGGGTCGTGGGGCCCGCCGAGAGCGCCGCGATCGCCGACGCGCTCGCGGCCGGCCGGCCGTACCGCAACCTCGCGCCGACCATGGAGGGCCCCGGGCACCGCGCGTGCATGCTCTACGCGTCGATGGTCTGCCCGTACCTGGCCCGCCCGAACGCCCGGCGACGGGTGACCGCCGAGGACGCGGCCGACGCACTGACGTCGGCCGCCGTCCGCGGGGCGGCACGCGGTGGGCTGGGCGCGGTGGTCGGGTTCGGTGACTACGAGTACGCGGTCACCGAGACCCGGGTGCTGTTCCGCTTCCTCGACCTGGTCGAGTACCTGCCGCACGAGTCGGCCGACGAGCACCTGGCCGAGCTGCGCGCCGAGTTGGCGAAGCAGCCCGGCCGGGGACAGTAGTAAGCGCACCGTCGCGCTGCGGTTCACGGCCGTGCCGCGGTTCACGGCCGTGCGGCTGTTTACGGCCGTGCGGCTGTTTACGGCCGGTAGGCGGGCAGGCCCTTGATGGTGGAGACCCGGACGGGCCCAGCCGAGCCGTCGGTGGGCAGGGTGCTGACGCCGTCCGGGGTGCGGGCCGCGATGGTCTTGCCGTCGGGGGACCAGACGGGCTCGGTGTAGTCGGTCGTGGCCGAGGGGGTGAGGTCCTTCTCGGGCTTCTGGTCGAACTGCGTGGAGCGGGTGAACAGGTGGTCGTGCCCGTTCACCGAGCGGACGAAGACCAGGTGCTCGCCGTCGGGGGAGAGGGCCGGCTGGGAGCCCTTGCCCATGTCCCGGGCGGCGGGCCGGATGTAGTCGTCGTAGATGTACACCTCGTTGGCCGGGGTGTTGGCGTAGGCGATCTCGCCGCGGTGGCCGCCGGCGTTGGCCCAGGTGTTGCCGGTCTGCGGCGGCTGCGGCAGGTTGTCGTCGCCGCCCTCGGAGCTGTGCGGGGTGAGCACCTCGGGGGTGGCGCCGGGGGTCTTGGTGGGGACCCGCTCCAGCTTCAGCACACCGCCCTTGTCGGACGCGAAGACGATCGTGTTGAAGCGCTCGAGCCCCGCGGCGCCGGAGGTGTCACCGGGCATCGCGGTGGCCCGCAGCCAGGTGGGGTGGGACCAGGTCTCCCCGCCCGGGTTCTTGGCGAGCGTGACCTTCCCGGTGCCGTCCGGGTTGGCGATCACCAGGTCGCCGCTGCCGTTGACGAACGCGGCCTTCTTGCCGTCGGGGGACCAGGCGAGGTCGCGGACGGTGGTGCCGAAGTCGACGGTGGCGCCGTTCATCGCGACGGTCTGGGTGCCCGTGCTGATGGTGAGGTGGTTGGCGGCGGAGGTGCCGTTGACCTCCTTGGCGCCCGGCGTCGGGCTGCCGGACTGGGACGGGGCACCGGGCGCGGCCGTCCCCGGCGCCGCCGAAGCGGGAGCGGCGCCGGTCGGTGCGGCGGTGGGACCGGAGTCGGGGCCGTTGGGACCGCAGGCGGAGAGCAGGACCGCGCCCACGGTGGTCATGAGGGCGATCGCGGCGGCGGTGCCGAATCTGTTGCGCACGGACATTCCAGGTCCCCCCTATGGTGCTGTTCGCTTTCTGGGGAGAAGCGTCCCAGCGCAAGGTCAATGACCGGTTCGCGATGTGTCACAGACCTGGAACAGCGCGGTCCGATGCGCCGATACGGCGTCAGCAGTGTTCCGGTGGCGGCCCGACAGGGTTTTCAGTGCACTCAGAGGCCGAGTTCGGTGAGGCCCGGGTGGTCGTCGGGCCGGCGGCCGAGCGGCCAGTGGAACAGCCGTTCCTCGGCGGTGATCGGCAGGTCGTTGATGGAGGCGTGGCGGCGGGCCATCAGGCCGTCCGGGGTGAACTCCCAGTTCTCGTTGCCGTAGGAGCGGTACCACCGGCCCGCCTCGTCGTGGCACTCGTAGGCGAAGCGGACTGCGATGCGGTTGCCGTCGTACGCCCAGAGCTCCTTGATCAGCCGGTAGTCGAGCTCGCGGCGCCACTTGCGGGTGAGGAACTCGGCGATCCGCTCGCGACCGGTGAGGAACTCGGTGCGGTTGCGCCAGCGGCTGTCGGGCGTGTAGGCGAGGGCGACGCGCTGCGGGTCGCGGGTGTTCCAGGCGTCCTCGGCGGCCCGGACCTTCTGCCGGGCGGTCTCCTCGGTGAACGGGGGCAGGGGCGGTCGCTGTCCGTCGAGCTGCTCGGCCATGGGTGAACTCCTCGGGAACGGGTATTCCACTGGCGAGAACGATCGTTCTCACTTCCGTGGCTACGATAGGAGAACTATCGTTCTCGCGCAAAGGGCACGGCAGATGGAGCACGAAGACCCGCGGACCCGCATCCTCGACGCGGCCGAGGAACTGTTCTACGGGCAGGGCATCCAAGCGGTTGGCATGGACGCCGTCCGGACCGCCTCCGGCGTGACGATGCGCCGCCTGTACCAGCACTTCCCGTCCAAGAACGACCTGGTCGAGGCCTACCTGCAGCGCCGCGACGGCCGCTGGCGGGCGAGCCTCGCCGTGCACGTCTCCCGTGCCGGCGGCACCCCCCGGGACCAGCTGCTCGCGGTCTTCGACTGGCTCGGCCAGTGGTTCGCCGAACCCGGCTTCCGCGGCTGCGCGTTCGTGAACTCCTTCGGCGAACTGGGTGCCACCACGCCCGTCGTCGCGGCCGCCGCCCGGCACCACAAGGAGGAGTTCAGCGGCTACCTCGCCGGCCTCGCCGAGGCCGCCGGCGCCCCGCCCGCCACCGCCGCCCACCTGGCCCTGCTCGCCGAGGGTGCCATCACCACCGCCGCCGTCCACGGCGACCCGACGGCCGCCGCCGACGCCAGGGAAGCCGCCCGGCTGCTGCTGGACGCCGCCCTGGCGGGCCGGCCCTGACCGCAGCCGGACGGCCGTTCGCCGACCGCCGTTTCGCCCGACCGCCGGTGCCGACAGCCGGATCGGGGCCCGCGCTCACGGGCCGACCACATCCGGACTCCAGGGCACGTTTATCGGCCGTTGATCGTCATCGCCTACCGTCGGGCGCATGGACGAGAGAACGGCCGAGCGGCCGGGGGCAGTGCCCGAGGGGCGAATGACGGAGCAGGACACCGAGCGGTTCCGGCAGTTGCTGGCGCGGCTGGAGCACTCGTTGATGGCGGACCGGGAGGCGGCGGGGCGCGATGCCTGAGTTCGCCGGGTGGTGCCCGGTGGCGGTGGTTCCGCTGTGGCGGCGCGGTGAGGGCGAGCGCGGGAGCGAGGGCGTGGAGTACGGGAACGCCGACCGGCCCGGAGTGCCGCGGGGGCACTCCGGGCCGGTCGGCGCCGATCAGGCGGGGATGCCGGGGATGCCGGGGAAGGCGGTCGCCGGGGACGCCGACTGACGGTGGATCGGCAAGTGCCTCGGCAGCCGTCTCGGCAGTCGCCTCAACAGTCGCCTCAACAGTCGCATCCGCAGTCGCAGCCGTCGCAGCTGTCACAGCAGTTGCAGCAGTCTCCGCACCCGGAGCAGCCGTTGCAGCAGTCGCAACAGTCGGGGCACTCACAGCAGTCGTGCCGCTCACAGAAGCCCTGGCGGCGCCGGCGGCTGAACGGGTCGTTGTGGTCGCAGCAGAGTAGCTGGCAGGTGCAGGCCATCAGCGCCCACACCGCGCACCCGGCGAGCAGGTTGCGGGGGCGCGGCGGCTTCTCGCCGGGCGGGGTGAAGCCGGGGCCCTGCGGCACCCACGGCGGGATCGGCGCACCCGGGTCCTGTCCGGGCGGCGCCTGGCGCGGCGGCGCGTCGTGCGGGTGCTCGCCCGTGGTGACGCCCGTGGTGACGTCCGTGGTGACGTCCGGCGTGGCGCCCGCGGCGCCGCCCGTGGTGCGGCAGTCGGCCGTGTGCGAGGCTCCGAAGACCCGGTCGACGGCGCGCTCGGTCTCGTGCGCGAGCAGGACGTGGACCAGCGCCCGGTCGGTCAGGTCGACCTCGCGCAGGGCGAGCCGGATGCCGTGGACGGCGTCGCGGCAGAGCCGTTCGGCCTCGGCGCGGTCGGTGCCGGTGGCGGTGAGCGGGTTCCAGGCGCCGGAGGCGGCGTCGGCGGCCTGGTCCTCGGCGGCGTCGAGGAGGTGGGCGAGCCGGCCGAACAGCCGCCCGGCTTCGGCGAGCGGGGCGGCATTGCCGGGGCGTCCGGCGATGACGGCGGTGTGCGCGAAGGCGGCCGAGGTGGCGGTCTCGGTGGGTTCGGTGACCAGCAGGACGGATCCGCCAGGAAGCAGCGAGCGCTCCAACTCGCCCTGCCGGGAGGCGGCTTCGAGCAGGACGGCGGTGTCGAAGCCGATCGTCGAGGCGCTGCCGGCGCTCTGCCGGTCCCAGCGCCGGGTGACCGCGCGGGCCCCGGCGGCGACGGGGCGGCGGGCGAACACGCCGTCGCGGTCCTCGACGTGGTCGCGGATCTTCACCGAGGCGAGGGTGAGCGAGACGGCGGCGGCGAGCCGGGCGCCCTCGCCCTTGGCGACGGAGGCGGTTCGCATGCCGCGCAGCGGGCACGGCCCGGCGGTGCGCCGCCAGGAGGCGTCCTCCCGGGCGGCCTGGGCTTCGACCAGGACGGAGATGATCAGGCCGTCGTAGTTGGTGGCGGTCCGGGCGAGTTGACCGTGGTCGTCGCGCAGTGCGAGGCAGAGCCCGCACAGGTGGGCCATCCAGGAGGTCTGCAGCTTTTCGGACAGCCGGTGCCTGCACGGTCTGATGATGCCGAACACGATCGTCCCCCTCGCCTTTCGGGCCGCTGACCGGCCACGATTCGCCGCACATCATATGATCAGCGGTGTGGCTGGGCCGAGTCCTTGACGGACCTGAGCGCGGACGACCGTGGTGGAAGCGGCCGAAGCCCCAAGGGTGCGTACCACCCGGAGGCCTACGGACGGGAGGCCTGCGGACGGTCGGGAGTCCGGACGGTCGGGAGTCCGGGCCGCCACCCCGGGTCGAAGCGCTCAGGCCGGGATGAGCGCGTCCCACTGGTCCCGGGTCGGGCCGTCGTGCCGGGGCGAGAAGTCCGGGCGCTCGGCCAGCCAGGCGGTGACGCGCTCGCGCACCTCGTCGCTGCCGAAGGCCTCGTCGGGTGTGCGCACGAGGTGGCGCACCTGGGCCCGGGCGCGCATGACGACGGGATCGTCGAAGGCGCAGGCGGCCTGGGCGGCGGCCCGTACGTCCGTGGACGGAGAACTGTCGGTGAGGCGTTGCTCGTTGGCACGGTCGGCCGCCACCTGCGCGTCGAACCACGGGCGGAGGGTCTGTGCAGCCCAGGTGTGGTAGCCGGTGGGGTCGGCGGCGATCCGGTCGACGTGGGTGGCGAGGTGCTGGGCGGCCCGGAGGCCGAGGGCCACCCCGTGGCCGAGGGTGGGGTTGGTGTGGACGAGGCTGTCCCCGGCGTTGACCAGGCCGGTGACGACGGGTCCGTCGGCGTCGACGAGCGAGGTCCAGCGGTTGTCCAGGCCGGCCATCGCCAGCACGGCGGAGTGCGGTTCGGGGTCCAGGTCGAGCCAGGCGGCGGTGGCGGGGAAGCGGCGGACGACGGCCTCGAACACGGCAGGGTCGATGAGCGCGCTGCGGGTCGGATCACCGGTGGAGACCACCAGGCTCACCGCGAAGGTGTCGTTGTCGGACGGGAAGATGCCGGCGAGTGCGTACGGCGCGGTCGAGCCGTTCTTCACCCGCCCGGGGTCACGCGGGCCGTCGGCGCGCAGGCGGTACCAGCGGCACAGGTAGGTGATCCCGGTGCGGTGGTTGTCGACCACGGGCGGGCGGCAGCCGGCCGCGATCAGCCAGGCAGGTATCGGCGAGCGACGACCGGAGGCGTCGACGACGAGGTCGGCCCGGTGCGTTTCCTCGCCCACCCGCACGCCGGTGACCCGAGCCGGGCTGCCCTCCTCGAAGACGAGGGCGCTGACCCGGGAGCCTCGCCGCACCTCGACGGTGGATTCCCGCTGCACGGCCGCGGTCAGGGCGGCCTCCAGCACGATGCGGCGGGTGCGCAGGGTCACCAGTTCCTCGTCGCCGGCCCGATGCGGCGGGTGCTCACCGAACCAGTCGAAGTCGTGGTACTCGTGGGCTCCGCGGGCCAGCAGGTCCGCGTAGACGTCAGGGGCCTCGGCGCGCAGCACGGTGCGCACGGGCGCGAGGAACGAGTGGGGCTGGTTGGCCTGCGGGACTCGCGGTCTGTTCCAGTCGAAGAAGTCCTGGTTCAGGTCCTCGCCGGCCTGTCTGGCGTCCTGCTCGAACAACGTGACCGTATGGCCCCGCCGGCCGAGCATGAGCGCCGTCCCCAGTCCGCTGATACCGCCGCCGACCACCGCAACCCGCGCCATTGAGCTCCCCTTCGCGTCGTGTTGCGAATCGATCCTACTGCTCGGTGATCTTCGGCCCAGCGCGGGTCGGCCGTCGCGGTCTCGGCCTGTCCGGCGTCTACCTGCGGCAGACCGCCGGCGGCGGCGGGCACCGCTCCGCCTGCCCCACCACGAGTGCGGTCTGCGCGGCGGTGGCCGGACTCGCCGTCCTGGCCTCGGTCCTCGCGGGCCGCGCCACCGCGCGGGAGCGGCGCGAGGACGAGCCGGTCGCGCTCTGCCGAGGGCGAACTGCGGTCCGCTGACGGTCTTCCGGCCCGTACGGTGGCCTGCATGACCGACGTACGGACCGTGGACCTGCCCGGAGTGACGCTCGCCTACCGCGAGAGCGGACGCGCCGACGGCCCGCCGCTGGTACTGCTGCACGCCCTCGGCGAGCGCGCCTCCGACTGGGACGTGGTGCTGCCCGGTCTCGCCCTCGGCCACCACGTGTACGCGCTCGACCTGCGCGGCCACGGCGACAGTGACCGGGCCGGGGCCTACAGCCTGCAGGCGATGCGGGACGACGTGCTGGCCTTCCTCGACGCGCTCGGGCTGGACCGCGTCGACCTCGTCGGCCACTCCATGGGCGGGGCCGTCGCCTACCTGCTCGCCCAGGCCGCGCCGGAACGGATCGACCGGCTGGTCCTGGAGGAGATCCCCGCGCTGTACCCGCGCCCCGCGAGTGCGCTGCCGGACGACCCGGACGAGTCCGTCCACTTCCACTGGGCCATGGTCAGGGCCGTCCGGGCCCAGATCGACAGCCCCGATCCGGCCTGGCGGGAGGGGCTGGCGAGGATCACCGCCCGCACCCTGGCGGTCGCGGGCGGCCCGACCAGCCACGTCCCCCAGGAGCGGATCGCCGAACTCGTCCGGCTGATCCCGGACTGCCGCCTCGTCACCATCGAGGCCGGGCACCTGGTGCACGGTGCCCGGCCCGAGGATTTCGTCGCCGCGGTGGCGCCGTTCCTGTCGGAGTGACCACACGCTGTGCGGAGTGCCTGCCGGAGTGACTACACGCCGTGCTCGGCGGGCAGTCGCCCGCTGCGCACCGCCGTGAGCAGGTCGGCGTGGTCCGCCTCGGTGCGGTCCGCGTAGGCCACGGCGAAGGCCGCGACCGCCTCGTCCAGCGCCTCGCTCTTGCCGCAGTACCCGGCCAGCAGGCTCGGATCGGCGGTGTGCGCGTGCGCCCGGGCGAGCAGGGCGCCGGTGATCCGCGCGTAGTCGTCCAGCTGGGTCGGCAGCAGCGCGGCCGGGTCGACGCTGCCCTTGCGGTTGCGGAACTGCCGCACCTGGTAGGGGAGTCCGTCGACCGTCGTCCAGCCCAGCAGGGTGTCGCTGACCACCTGCATGTGCTTCTGGCCGAGCACCACCCGCCGGCCCTCGTGGCCGTCCCGCTCCACCGGCGGCAGGTACGGCAGCAGCGCGGACGGGCGGGCCTCCTTCACCTGCAGCACCAGCGGCTGGTCCCGGTGGTCGGTGAGCAGCACCACGTACGAGCGGGTGCCCACGCTGCCCGTGCCCACCACCCGGAACGCCACGTCCTGCACCCGGTAGCGGGACAGCAGCGTGCGCACCTCGGCGGGCACCGTCTCCACGTACGGGCCGAGCGCGTGGGCGACGGCCCGGGCGGTCGCGTCGGTCACCTCGGTGAGCACCGGAGGAGCGGCGGAGAAACGCCAACCGCCGTCCGCCGTACGGGTGGTGCTGCGCGCGGCGAACTTCGCGCTGGTGTTGCCGAGCGCCTTGGCGCCGACCTTGCGCAGCACGTCCGCGAGGTCGTGCGCCTCGGCGAAGGACACCAACTGCTCGTCGGCGACGGCGTTCCAGGCGTCCAGCGCGGGCAGCTTGGCGAGCGTACGCATGGTCCGGCGGTACGAGCCGGCCACGTGCTCGGCGGCCTCGCGCGCGGTGGTCTCACTCGCGCCGGTCTCCCGGCCGGCCAGTACCAGGCTGGCGGCGAGCCGCTTGACGTCCCACTCCCACGGACCGTGCACGGTCTCGTCGAAGTCGTTGATGTCCATGACGAGTTGGCCGCGCGCATCGCCGTACAGGCCGAAGTTGGCGGCGTGCGCGTCGCCGCACAGCTGCGCGCCGACCCCGGTCACCGGCGTGCCCTCGAGGTCGGCCGCCATCAGCCCGGCCGACCCGCGCAGGAACGCGAACGGCGTGGCCGCCATCCGTCCCACCCGGATCGGCACCAACTCGGCGAGCCGGCCCGCGTTCGACGCCTCGATCGCCTCCACGGCCGTCGGCCGCCCGTGGGCGAGGGCGAACTCCGCGTGCCGCTCCCGGGGCACCCGTGCCCGCAGCTCCTTGCCCCGCTCCCGCGCCCGCCCGTCCTGCGCCGACGCGAACCCGGCCACCGCGAACCCGCGCCGGGCCCGCCCGGCCGGGTCGTCCGCACCGTCCGCGCTCCGCTGTGCCACGACGCTCCGCTGCGCTGCCATGCTCCGCTGCGCCGCGACGCCAGGCCCGCCCCGGCCTCCCGCTGCTCTCAGCTCAGTTCCGTCCACTGCTTCGGTCATCCGCGCCACCGCGCCCCGCCCGTCCCTTCCGGTCCTTACCCGCCCGCGAGCTGCGCGGATGGTTCATCGGGGGGAGGGACGTCCGGAGCCGCACGGTGGTTCCTGCGGGGCGGGTGAGATCGCCCCCACCCGTACCCGTCCGCCCCGTCCGTGCGCTGCCTGCCCCTGACCGCCGACGCGCCCCGGACGACGCGGGTGCCACCGCAGCGGGGTAGCGTGGGCCCGTGGATGATCTTGGGGGGAACCTGCGTGCCCGCACGGCCGCAGGGGCAGCAGCCGTGGTGACGGTGGCCGCGGGTCTGGGTGTGCGGGCGGTGGCGGGCGGGGACGTCGCCAAGTACGCCGGGGACGCGCTCTACACCGTCCTGGTGTACGCGCTGGTGGTGCTGGTCGCGCCGAGGATCCAGCCGGCCCGGGCCGCCGCCCTGGCGGCCGCGCTGAGCTGGGCCGTGGAGCTGTTCCAGCTCACCGGGCTGCCGGACGCCTGGGGTCGCCGGAGCATGCTCGTCCGGCTGGTCCTCGGCTCGACGTTCAACCCGCCGGACCTGTTCTGGTACCTGGTCGGCGCGGGCGCTGCCGTGCTGCTCCACCGGGTGCTGCGGGCCGTTCGCGGCGCAGCACCCGGCGGAGCGACCTGACGAGTCGTCAGAACAATGTGACGCGGTCGTCAGAGGGGAAGCAGGTCGGGCCGCTTGGCCTCGACATGGTCGCCCGAGGACTCGCCGCGCAGGCGTCGGCCGACCCAGGGGATCAGGTACTCACGGGCCCACTGGAGGTTTTCGCGCCGCTGGTCGGCGGGGGTGAGCACGGGGGCGTCCGGCCACGGCGCCTCCGGGTCCTGCTCGGTGGCCAGGCCCAGCGAGCGGGCGGCCAGCAGGGCGACCCGCTGGTGGCCGTCGCCGGACAGGTGTAGGCGGTCCTCGCTCCACGCGCGGCGGTCCTGCACCGCGCGCAGCGACCACAGATCGGCCACCTTGCAGCCGTTGCGGTCGGCGACGGCCCGCATGTGCCCGTTGTAGGTCGCGATCTTGCCGCGCAGGTGCTTGAGCAGCGGCACCTCGCGGGTGTCGAAGCCGGTGCAGATCAGCACCGTCCCGGCGGACTCGACGAGTTGGACGACGGCGGCCTCGAAGCGCTCGGCCACCTCGTCCGGGTCGCTGCCCGGCCGCAGGATGTCGTTGCCGCCGGCGCAGAAGGTGACCAGGTCGGGCTGGAGCCGGCGGGCCTGCGGCACCTGCTCGGCCGCGATCTGGTCCAACAGTCGGCCGCGCACCGCCAGGTTGGCGTAGCGGAATGCGCCCGGCGGGCGCCCGGCGGCGAGGAGCCCGGCCAGGCGGTCGGCCCATCCGGCGAACCTGCCGTCGACACCGGGGTCGTTCAGGCCTTCGGTGAAGCTGTCCCCGAGGGCGGCGTACGAGCTGAGGTCAAGGGTCTCCTGGAGGTACGGCATGAAAGAGATAGTTCACCCAATCAAGTGACCTACGCCACCGTAGGTCGCCCCGGCCGCACGTGAGATGGACCACGTACCCTCGTCGGCTCTCCTCGCGGCTCAGAGCGCCGCACCCCGGAAAGAACAAGATCCTTACCCCCTATCGCTTTTGGGCCCGACCGGCCGATGCTCGAAGGGAGCGACCGCCCGGGTCGCCGTCCTCCCGGGGGAGAACATCCATGGCCATCGACACGCGCTCCGACGTACCCGAGAAGTGGTCCATCGACGACCGCTGCACCAACTGCGACGCCGCCCGGCAGCTCGCGCCCGACCTGGTCCGCGAGCACGCCGGCCGGTCCGAGCTGGTCCGCCAACCGCGCGACGAGGCCGAGCGCCGACAGCTGCGGGCCGCCGCCCACGCCTGCCCGACCCGCTCCATCCGCCCCGGCTCCGGCCCACTCGACCCGGCCGGCGACCCCTTCCCGCTCGCGCTCGACGACGACGTGCTGCTGCTCGGCCACAACTCCCGCTGGACCGCGGGCGCCAACTCCTACCTCTGCCGCCGCCCCACCGGCTGGGTGATGGTCGACACGCCCCGCTACAGCGAGGCTCTCGCCGCCCGCTACGCCGCACTCGGCCCGGTCACCGACATCCTGCTCACCCACCGCGACCACGCCAGGCACGGCCGGGAGTACGCCGACCGGCTCGGCGCCCGGCTCTGGATCCACGAGGGCGACCTCGAGGCCGTGCCCGACGCGGACCGGGTACTGCGCGGCACCGAGCCGGTGGAGATCGGGCCCGGCCTGGTCGCCCACCCGTTCCCCGGCCACACCCGCGGCAGCGTGCTCTTCGTCGCCGAGGAGCGGTACTGCTTCAGCGGCGACAGCCTGTACTGGTCCCGCACCACCGAGGACGTGGAGGTGCAGGAGGCCATCACCTGGTACTCGATCGAGGAGCAGGCCGCCTCGCTGGAGCGCAGCCTGGGCGTGCTCCGCTTCGAGTGGCTGCTGCCCGGCCACGGGGACCGGCGCCGGATGCCCGCCGAGGAGGCGGACCGCCGGCTGCGCTCCCTCGCCGAACGCTGCCGGACGCTGCGGCCCGCGCCGGTGGACTTCACCGCGCTCCGCTGGTAGCCACGCGGGCCTGACCGGCGGCCCGCCCACCACGGTTGCCCGCCGGCAGCGGCGACAGCGCCGACAGCGCCGACAATGCCGAGAGCGCCGACAATGCCGAGAGCGCCGAGAGCGCCGAGAGCGCCGAGAGCGCCGAGAGCGCCGAGAGCGCCACCACGCCGACAGCGCCGACAGCGGCGGAGCGTTCGTGCGCCGGTGCTCGCGCCGGGTGCGCGGGGGCGTGCGTCCACCGGGGGCGCCCGCGCGGGTGTGCGAACGGTGCCACCGGGGCAGCCGCCTCTGCAACAGCGCGGTGTTCCGTACCGGCGGAACCCGGGCCACCCCGCGATCCAAGGACGGTTGACCCATGCCCACGCAGACCCCGGAGCGCACCGCCCGGCCACGGCGCTACCTGATGTGCAGGCCGACGCACTTCACCGTGGACTACGCCATCAATCCGTGGATGGACCCGGCCCAGCCCACCGACACCGCGCTCGCGCTGCGCCAGTGGGAGCGGCTCCACCGGACCTACCGCCGCCTCGGCCACACCGTCGAGCTGATCGACCCGCTGCCCGGCCTGCCGGACATGGTCTACGCCGCGAACGGTGCGACCGTGCTGGACGGCCGGGCACTGGTGGCGACCTTCCGCTACCCGGAGCGCGCCGCCGAGTCGGACGCCTACCAGGCCTGGTTCCGGGAGCGCGGCTACCGCGAGGTGCGCCGCGCCGGGCACGTCAACGAGGGCGAGGGCGACCACCTGGTGGTGGGCCACCGGGTGCTCGCCGGGACGGGCTTCCGCAGTTCGCGCGCGGCGCACGCCGAGGCGGGCGAGCTGTTCGGCGTCCCGGTGGTCAGCCTGAACCTGGTCGACCCGCGCTTCTACCACCTGGACACCGCGCTGGCCGTGCTCTCGGACGACCACGTCATGTACTACCCGGAGGCCTTCGACGCCGACAGTCGCGCCGTGCTGCGCGCGCTCTACCCGGACGCCATCCTCGCCGACCGCGCCGACGCCGAGGTGTTCGGGCTCAACGCGGTCTCGGACGGCCGCCGGGTGCTGCTGCCGGAGACGGCCAAGAACCTGGCGGGCCGCCTCGCCGAACACGGCTACGAGCCGATACCGGTGGACGTCTCGGAGCTGCTGAAGGGCGGCGGCGGGGCCAAGTGCTGCACCCTGGAGCTCAGGCCGGCCTGAGCTCCGGCCCGACCAGCAGCACCTCCAGGGTGCGCGGCCCGTGCACCCCCTCCACCCGGTCGAGTTCGATGTCGCTGGTCGCGGACGGCCCCGAGATCCAGGTCTGCGGCCGCCGGGGATCCAGGCGCGGCAGCGCGAGCGGCACCGAGGCGACGACCTGCTCCGGCGCCCGGACGACGCACACGTGGTGGTCCGGGACGAGCGAGAGCAGCCGACGCCCCTGGCCCGGCCCCGCGTCCAGCACGATCGTCCCGGTCTCGGCGACGGCCAGCGCGCAGCCGGTGACCACGCTGTCCACGGTGTCGAGCCGGGCGGCGGTGAGCGTCCCGTCGTCCGGCACGAGTTCGACGGCGGGGGCGGTCGCGGCCAGCCACCCGGACGGCAGCCCGTCCGGCACGGCGACCGTCCGGCTGCCCCGCTCGGCCAGCAACCCGGCGATCCGCCGCGGCAGTTCGTCCTCGCGGCACCGGTGCACCCGCGCCCGGTACTCGGCCAGGTTACGGTGCAGCAGGTCGACCAGCGCCGCCGGGGCGTCCGTCGGCACGTGCGCCGCCAGGTAGCCTCGCGGCAGCGGCTGTTCGTCCATCCCGGCGGCGTCGCCGAGCGCCGCCCGGATCCGGGCGAGGATCGACTCCCGTGCGGTCGTGTGCGGTTTCACGTGCGGTTCCTCCGCCACCAGTCGCGGAACGGTTCGGCGGGCACCTCCGGCAGGTCCCGGGTGTCGGTCCACGCGCGCCCCGGCCCGGGCAGCCGGCGCGGGTGCAGCGCGCGGGTGCGCCCGGCCAGCCGTTCGGCGGCCGCGAGTGCCGCCGGGTGGTCCAGCACGTACCCGGCGGCGGCCATCGCCGCCCGCTCCAGCGGGTGCCCGCCCTGCTCCGTGACCCGCTCGCGCAGGTGCACCAGCACCTCGGGGATGTCGATCGCCACCGGGCACACCTCGTAGCAGGCCCCGCAGAGCGAGGAGGCGTACGGCAGTGAGGCGTCCACCGGGCTTGCCGTGCCGCGCAGTTGGGGCGTCAGGATGGCGCCGATCGGGCCCGGGTACACCGAGCCGTACGCGTGCCCGCCGGCCCGCTCGTACACCGGGCAGACGTTGAGGCAGGCCGAGCAGCGGATGCAGCGCAGCGCCTGGCGGCCGACCCGGTCGGCGAGCGCGGCGGTGCGGCCGTTGTCCAGCAGCACGAGGTGGAACTCGGACGGGCCGTCGCCCGCGCTCGTGCCCGTCCACATCGAGGTGTAGGGGTTCATCCGCTCGGCGGTGGAGGAGCGGGGGAGCAGTTGGAGGAAGACCTCCAGGTCCCGCCAGGTCGGCACGACCTTCTCGATCCCGACCACGGAGATCAGCGTGCGCGGCAGGGTGAGGCACATCCGACCGTTGCCCTCGGACTCGACGACGACCAGGGTGCCGGTCTCGGCGACCATGAAGTTGGCGCCGGAGACGGCCACCCGGGCGCGCAGGAACTTCTCCCGCAGGTGCAGCCGGGCGGCCTCGGCGAGTTCGGCGGGGGAGTCGGTGAGGCCCTCGGGCGCCGGCCGGCCCCAGGCGGCCATCCGTTCGGCGAAGATCTCCCGGATCTCGGCGCGGTTGCGGTGGATCGCGGGCACCAGGATGTGCGAGGGGCGGTCGTCGCCCAACTGCACGATCAGCTCGGCGAGATCGGTCTCGTAGGCGGTGATGCCCTCGGCGGCGAGCGCCTCGTTCAGCCCGATCTCCTGGGTGGCCATCGACTTGACCTTGACGACTTCGGTCTCTCCGGTGGCCCGGACGAGGCCGGCGACGATCCGGTTGGCCTCCTCGGCGTCGGCGGCCCAGTGCACGGTGCCGCCGGCCGCCGTGACGGACTCCTCCAACTGCACCAGGTAGCGGTCGAGATGGCGCAGCGTGTGGTCCTTGATCGCCTTCCCGGCCTCGCGCAGCTCCGCCCAGTCGGCGAGTTCGGCGACCGCCCGGGCCCGCTTGTCACGGATGGTGTGGGTGGCATGCCGCAGGTTGGCGCGCAGCCGCTCGTCCCGGACGGCCCGGGCGGCGGCCTCGGGGAAGGCGGGCATGCCGAGGAACGCTTGCGTCACGCGGGCCCCCAGGGGTGTTCCTCGGTGCTGGCCAGGACCTCCGCCAGGTGCAGCGGGCGAAGCGTCTCGCCCCGGCGGCGCAGCGTGCCGTCGAGGTGCAGCAGGCAGGAGTTGTCGGAGCCGCACAGCACCCGGGCGCCGGTGCCGAGGGCGTTCGCGACCTTGTCGGCGGCCATGGCGGCCGACACCGCCGCGTTCTTGACCGCGAAGGTGCCGCCGAAGCCGCAGCACTCCTCGGCGCCGGGCAGCTCGACCAGCTCCAACGCCCGGACGGCGCGCAGCAGTCGGCGCGGCCGCTCGCCCAGGCCGAGCAGCCGCAGGCCGTGGCAGGAGGGGTGGTAGGTGACGGTGTGCGGGAAGTACGCGCCGACGTCCTCGACGCCGAGCACGTCGGTCAGGAACTCGGTGAGCTCGTACACCCGGGGCGCCAAGTCGGCGGCGAGGTCGGCCAGTTCGGTGCCGCGGCCGTCGGCGGCGGCCCGGGCGCCGATCCGCGGGTAGTTGTCGCGGACCATCGCCACGCAGGAACCCGAGGGCGTGACCACGTGGTCGTATCCGGCGAAGGCCCGGGCCGTGCGCCGCACCAGCGGTTCGCAGCCCTTCCGGTAGCCGGTGTTGTACTGCGGCTGCCCGCAGCAGGTCTGCCCGGCGGGGAAGTCCACCGTCACGCCGAGGCGTTCCAGCAGCCGCACGGTGGCGATCGCGGTGGCGGGGTACAGCGCGTCGTTGACGCAGGTGGCGAACAGCGCGACCCGCATCCGGGCTCCCTCCGGTCGTACGGCACCGGCCCGCTCGTGATCGGGCACCGGACCGCTCGTGATCGTATCGAGCGGACCGGTGCCGTGGTGGGAACTCGCGCTCCTGCGCCCGAAGTCGGGTGCCGGAGCCGGAGGTCAGCTGCGGGAGCCGAAGTCAGCTGCCGGAGCCGGAGGTCAGGCGCCGAGCCACAGGTCCGGGCCGAACACCTCGTAGTGGATGTCCGCCGCCGGGACGCCCGCGGCCAGCAGCTGCGAGCGGACGGCGCGCAGGAAGGGCAGCGGGCCGCAGAGGTAGGCGGTGGTGCCGGCCGGAACCTCGACGGAGGCGAGGTCCACCAGCCCGGTGCGCTCGGCCGGCCACTCGCCGAGCGGCTGTTCGTAGAAGACGTGGGCGGTGGCGTTCGGCAGTTTGGCGGTCAGCTGCTCCAGGTCGGCGCGGAAGGCGTGGCCGAGCTGGTCGCGGTCGCCGTGCACCGAGACGATCCGGCGGGTGGAGCCGGTGGCGGCGAGGTGGTCGAGCATCGCGGTCATCGGGGTGTTGCCGATGCCGGCCGAGGCGAGAAGGACCGGGCCGTCGCCGTCGGTGAGGACGATGTCGCCCATCGGGGCCGAGAGCTCGACGGTGTCGCCGGTCCGCAGGTGGTCGTGCAGGTGGCCGGAGACCTCGCCGCCGGCCTCGCGCTTGACGGTGAAGCGCAGCGCGCCGTCGGCCTCGCCGGAGAGGCTGTACTGGCGGATCTGCCGGGCACCGTCGGGCAGTTCGGTGCGCACGGAGACGTACTGGCCGGGCCGGGAGGCGGGGACGGGGCGGCCGTCGGCCGGGCGGACCAGGTAGCTGGTGACGGTGTCGGTCTCCTGGTAGCGGGTCACCACGGTGTAGGGGCGCCACAGGTCGGCCGGGCCGCCGCCCGCGGCGGCCTCGGCGCGCAGCCGGTTCTCCATGGCGATCAGCGCGTTGGCCATCAGCCAGTAGACCTCGTCCCAGGCGGCGGCGACCTCGGGGGTGACGGCCGCGCCGAGCACCTCGACGATGGCGGCGAACAGGTGCTCGTGGACGACCTTGTACTGCTCGTTGTCGATGCCGACCGAGACGTGCTTGTGGGCGATCCGCGCGAGCATCGCGTCCGGGCGCTGGTCCGGGTGGGCGATCAGTGCGGTGGCGAAGGCGGCTATCGAGCCGGCCAGCGCCTCGCGCTGGGTGCCGTTGGCCTGGTTGCCCCGGTTGAAGAGGTCGCGCAGCAGCTCGGGGTGGGCGGCGAACAGCCGGTCGTAGAAGCGCGGGGTGATGTCGCCGATGGCGGCGCCCACGACGGGCAGGGTGGCCTCGATGACCTCGGTGGACTTCGCGGACAGCATCAGTCGGGCTCCTAACTGGCATCTGAGATGCGTATTAAAGGCCGTGCGGTGGCGCGCGACCCCGATGGGCGGGTGCGATCGGTGGGTGATCAGTCGGTGGGTCCGGTGCCGAGGCCGAGCAGGACCGGCCCGGTGGGCGCGGCGACCAGGTCGTCGACGCAGAGCGGGTCGAGCGCGGCGAAGAACGCCTCCTGGGCGTTGCGCAGCGCCCCGCGCAGCCGGCACGCGGCCCGCAGTGGGCACGGCGGGTCGTCCTCGCAGCCGACCACGTCGCCGACCCCCTCCAGCTCCCGCAGCAGCAGCCCGAGCGAACCGGTCCGCCCGGCGAAGGTGAGCATCAGCCCGCCGCCGCGACCGCGCCGAGCCTCCAGCACCCCCAGGTGCTGCAGGCGGCTGACCACCTTCGCCGCGTGGGTGTACGGCACACCGACCGACTCGGCCACCTCGCGGGTGGTCGGGTTGTCGCCCTCGTCCAGCACGGCCAGCCGCATGGCGATCCGGAGGGCGATGTCGGTGCTCTTGGTCAGCCTCACGTTCGAAACGCTATCTAATACGACTCCAAAACTCCAATTTCCTGCACGATCCTGAACCGTTCGGCCCGGGGGCTACCCCGGTGAATCGGTCGAATCTGAACAGTTGGCGACATTAGTTGTCACTCCCTGACGGGCAGTCAGGGTGGCTTCTACGCTTCGTGCGGCCCCGGGCCGCCCCTCGCGTGGTGCCCGTGCGGCCCACATCGCCCACCCGCATGTGACGTACCACACGTGACCCGCGGCCCAGCAGCCCAGCAGCACCGCCCGTATCGCCGACCGCTTGGAGAGACCGTGAGAACACGCCGAGCCCCCCGCCGGACCCTGACGGCCGTGACCGCGATAGCCGCGGCCACGGCCGCACTGCTGTCCCAGCCCGCCACCGCCCAGGCCGCCGCACCGCCGCCGACCGTCACCGCCCAGGTGCCGGTGGCGCCCTACCCGGCGGGCGTCGCCCTCGCGCCGGACGGCGGCCACGCCTACGTGACCAGCCAGAGCAGCGGCACCGTCAGCGTGCTGGACACCGCGAGCAACACCGTGAGCGGCAGCTTCACCGCCGGCACCGGCTCCTACGCGGTCGCCCTCTCGCCCGACGGGCACCGCGCCTACCTGACGCACCACCTGGACAACACGGTCAGCGTCGTGGACACCGCGAGCCACACCGTCACCGCGACCGTCCCGGTCGGCCCCCAGCCCTGGGGACTCACCCTCTCGCCGGACGGCTCGCGCGCCTATGTGAGCAACGCCGCCGCCAACACCGTGAGCGTGCTGGACACTTCGTCCAACATGGTGACCGCGACCGTCCCGGTCGGCGCCGAGCCACACGGGCTGGCCGTCTCGGCGGACGGCAAGCGGCTGTACGTCGCGGCCTCCGGCGACAAGGCGGTGAACGTCGTCGACACCGCGGGCAGCGCGGTGAGCGCCACCGTTCCCGTCGGCCACAGCGCCTTCGGCCTCGCGCTCAGCCCGGACGGCAGCCGTCTCTGGGTGGCCGACGGCGACGACAGCACGGCGGCCGTGATCGACACCGCGGCGAACACGGTCCTCGGCACCGTCCCGGTCGGCGCCGGCCCGTACGCCGTCACCGTCGCCCCGGACGGCTCGGCCGCGTACGTGTCCAACTACGCCGACAACACGCTGAGCGTGGTGGACACCGCGAGCCGGACCGTCACCGCGACCGTCCCGGTGGGCGCGAGCCCGTACACCCTGGCGCTGGCCGCCGACGGGCGGCACGGCTACCTCGCCGACTTCACCGGCAGCGCCGTCCAGCTGCTGCACTTCCCGCTGCCCGTACCGGCCGTGACCGCGATCACCCCGAACGGCGGCTCCGGGACGGGCGGCACCACGGTGACCGTCACCGGCACCGACCTGAACGGTGCCACCGCGGTGACCTTCGGCGCGGCCGGCGCGGCCACCTCGTTCAGCTGCACCAAGACCCGCTGCACCGCGACCGCCCCCGCCACCACCGTGACCGGTCCGGTGGACGTCCAGGTCACCACGCCCGGCGGCACCAGCGCGGCCGTCACCGCCGACCGGTTCACCTACGCCGCGCCCAGCGCCCACCTGGGCGTCGCGCTCACCGCGACCCCGGTGACCCAGCTGCTCGCCAGCCGGGTCGACTACACGATCACCCTCACCAACCAGGGGCCCGACCCGATCACCGCGGCCACCGTCGCCGCCGACCTGCCCGCCGGGCTGACCGCGACCTCCACCGACTGCGCCATCGCCGCCGGGAAGCTCACCTGCACGCTGGCCGCACCGCTCGCCAAGGGCGCGACCGCCACCCGGCACTTCTCGATCAAGGTCGGCCTGTTCTCGCTGGTCCGCAGCTGGGACGTCACCGTGGCCCGCTCCGCCGGCGCGCCCGCCGACCCGTCGCCCGGCACCAGCCGGGACACCCGCAGCTGCTCCTCCGTCCTCGGGCTGTCGATCACCTGCGCGTAGGACCTGCCGCTCACCCGCGCGCCGAGGCCCTGCCGGACCGTTCCGGCAGGGCCTCGGCCGTCGGCGGTGCTGGACTAAGTGTCCGATCTGGACGTACAGTCCAGACATGCCCTCGGAGAACACCGACCCGCGCGTCCGGACCTTCGCCCCGGTCTGCCGCGCGGTCGCCCTGCTGCTCGGCCCGTACGCCGAGGTGGTGCTGCACGACCCCGCCACCGACCGGGTGCTCGCCATCTGGAACCCGATGACCCCCCGCGCCCCGGGCGACCCGTCGATGCTCGGCGAACTCGACGAGGTCGACCCCTCCGTCCCCGACGTCTACGGCCCGTACGAGAAGTCGCTGCCCGACGGCCGCCGGCTCTCCTCCGTCAGCGCCGTACTGCGCGACGACGCCGGACGGCCCTCGGCGGTGCTCTGCGTCAACCTCGACCGAGGCCCGCTCGAACAGGCCGCCGCCCTCCTGGCCGGCTTCGCCGCCCCCACCGCGCCGCGCCCCGAACCGCTCTTCGAACGCGACTGGACCGAGCGGATGAACGACGTCATCGGCGCCCACGTCCGCGCGCAGGGCCGCCCGCTGGAGCGCTTCACCCGCGAGGACCGGCTCGCCGTACTGCACGAACTCGACCAGGCCGGGGTGTTCGCCGTCCGACGCGCCGTCCCCGTCGTCGCCACCGCGCTGCGGATCTCCCGCTCGACCGCCTACAGCCTGCTCGCCGAGCTCAAGCACCCCGCAGGCCCGTGAGCCCCGCCCACCCGTGAAGCCCCGCAGGCCGTGAGCCCCGCAGGCCTCGCCGCCCCGTAGGACAGCAGGACCCGTAGGCCCCGCAGCCCCGCAGGCCTCAGGAAGGAACAGCCCCCATGCCCCAGCTCCCCGAATTCCGGCTCGAAACCCACCTCTCGCGCTGGGAGTTCACCGCCCCCCACCACCTCACCGCCTCCGACGCCCAGACCATGACGATGGCCGAGCTGCTCGCCCTGGCCGGCCCCGAGGACCGCGAGGCCTGGGACACCCTCGCCCTCGGCTACACCGAGACCTTCGGCGACCCCGGGCTGCGCCGGGCGATCGCCGGGATGTACGAGCGGGTCGACGCGGACGACGTGCTCTGCTTCGGCGGCGCCCAGGAGGGGCTCAACCTCGCCATGCGGGTGCTGCTCGAACCGGACGACCACGCGGTCGTGGTGACCCCCAACTACCAGTCCGCCGAGACCATCCCGCTCTCCCTGTGCGAGGTCACCGGCGTCGCCCTGGACGAGCGGCAGGACTGGGCGCTCGACCTCGACGCGGTCGAGGCGGCGCTGCGCCCCAACACCAAGGTGCTGTCGGTCAACTTCCCCAACAACCCCACCGGCGCGGTGATCGACGCCGCCGACTTCGCCCGGCTCGTCGACATCTGCGACGAGCGCGGTATCCGGGTCTTCTCGGACGAGGTCTACCGCGGCCTGGAGCGCGACCCGGCTCGCACCCTGCCGCAGGCCGCCGACCTCTCCGAGCGGGCCCTCTCCCTCAACGTCACGTCCAAGTCGCTCGGCCTGCCCGGCCTGCGGATCGGCTGGATCGCCTGCCGGGACAAGGAGCTGCGCGCCCGCCTGGAACGGGCCAAGCACTACACCACGATCTGCAACTCGGCACCGAGCGAGGTGCTGGCCCGGATCGCGATCACCGCCCGGGAGCGGATCCTGGCGCGCAACCGCGGCATCATCGCGGAGAACCTGCCGCTCTTCGACGCCTTCTTCGCCGAGTTCGCCGACCTCTTCGAGTGGCGCGCCCCGGACGGCGGCTGCGTCGCCTTCCCGCGCTACCTCGGGGCGGACGGCGTGGAGGACTTCTGCACGGGGCTGGTCGAACAGGCGGGTGTCATCCTGCTGCCCGCGAGCATCTTCCGCTCCGAGCTGACCCCCACCCCGACCGACCGCTTCCGCATCGGCCTCGGCCGCCGCGACCCGGGCCCGGCCCTGGACGCCTTCGCCGCCTGGCTCCGCAAGCGCTGACCGGCGCACTCCGGCACCCGCCGCACTCCGGTACCCGCCGCACTCTGGCACCCGCCGACACGACGAGGCCGGGGCGCCGGCCACCGAGGGGATCGGTGGCCGGCGCCCCGGCCGTCACGGCTGCGCCGCGGGAGTGCTCAGAGCTTCTGCCAGGCCGGCTTGGCCGCGTAGGTGTCGCGGAAGTAGTCGGCGAGCTTGAGGCGGGAGGCGGCGGCCTCGTCGACCACCACGGTGGCGTGCGGGTGCAACTGGAGCGCCGAGGCGGGGACGGCGGCGGACAGCGGGCCCTCGACGGAGAGGGCGACGGCCTCGGCCTTGGCCTCGCCGGTGGCGAGCAGCACCAGGTGGCGGGCCTCCAGGATGGTGCCGATGCCCTGGGTGATGACGTGGTGCGGGACCTCGTCGATGCTGTCGAAGAAGCGTGCGTTGTCCTCGCGGGTCTGCCGGGTCAGGGTCTTGATCCGGGTCCGGGAGGCCAGCGAGGAGCAGGGCTCGTTGAAGCCGATATGGCCGTCCGTGCCGATGCCGAGAAGCTGGAGGTCGACGCCGCCGGCCTCGGCCAGCGTGCGGTCGTAGGCGGTGGCCGCCGCGGCGATGTCCGTCGCGTTGCCGTCCGGGCCCAGGAAGGAGCCCTCGGTCAGGCCGAGCGGCTCCACGACCTCGCGCAGCACCACCGAGCGGTAGGACTCCGGGTGGCCGGCAGGCAGGCCGACGTACTCGTCCAGCTGGCAGATGCGCGCCCGGGAGGCGTCCAGCCGGCCGTCGCCGACCCGCGCGGCGAGGGCCTGGTAGATCGGCAGCGGGGTCGAGCCGGTCGCCACGCCGAGCAGGGCGTCGGGCTTGTCGGTCAGCAGATCGGTGATCGCCGCGGCGATGAGTTCGCCGGCCGCTGGGGCGTCTGGGACGATCACGATTTCCATACTGGGTCCACCGTTCTGAGGCGCGTATGAGGTCTAGACCTTCGAGGTCTAGACCAGTTTGCCGTGAACGGGTGCCCCAGGTCCACCCGAGGCCTGGTCGGGGGCGGTGTGCCCGGAAGGGTCGAGGGCCGAGGGGCGGTGCGACCGGGATGGCCGAACTGGCAGGGCGGCCGCCGGGAACGGGGGTCCCGGCGGCCGGCCCCGTGATCAGAACGGGTTGGTACAGGTGGTGACCTGCTTGGCCGCGTCCAGCGCCGGGCCGGCGGTGGCGCAGATGATGCGCAGGTCGGTGGTGACGACGCGCGGGGTGACGGCCTTGGCGGAGCCGATCCGCACGGTGGTGGCCGAGGCGGCGGTCTCCCACGGGCTGCCCCAGGCGGCCTGGGTGCGGACCTCGACCCTGACGACCGTCAACTGGGCCGGGTCGGCGGTGACCTGGGCGACGCCGACGACGCCCTCGCCGTCGGCCTGGTGCGAGATGCAGGGGCGGTTGAGCACCGTGGTGCAGGCCACGGTGTCGGTCTCGGACGTTGCCGTGGCGGCCAGGGCCGGTCCTGCCGTCAGCCCGGCGATCCCTGCCACCGTCATCATCACAGCTGCGATCCGAGTGCGCATGATGCGAACCTCCTTGGAAATTAAGGGAATCTCACTCCTTGGGATGAGTGTTGCACACATTGTGAACGCCGCGTGTGTGCGTTGCGTCACACTCATGGTGACCGTTCAACTACATACCGCAATCATTTCGCCGAGCGTTCGATATCCGGACAACCCGCGGCCTGGCGGGCGATCAGTTCGTGGGCGGCAGCACCATCCGGCGTCCGGCCGTGGCCCCGCCGTCCAGCGGCACCGAAGCGCCGGTCCGGTACCCGAAATCGTCCGAGGTCAGCGCCAGGATCGCGCGCGCGATCCCCTCCGGCTCGGCCATCCGTTCCAAGCCTCCGACGTTCAGCGGCCCGTAGGCCTTCTTGAACTGCGCCCAGGCCGCGTCCGGGATGCCCGGCGGCCGGACGCAGGCCGTGTCCGCGGTGCCCGGGAGGACCGCGTTTGATCCGGATGCCCTTGGTGTCGTACGCCGGTGCCGCCGCCTTGACCAACCCTTGGATCGCTCTTTTGCTCGCCGTGTACGCAGCGCCGTTCGGCCGGGCCCGCCTCGGCCGAACGGCCCGACCCTCCGACCGGAAGGAGAAGGGCGCTCCTCCCGTGGGTGGACGGCAACTCCGGTCGAGCCGGACGGCGTTGGGGCGTTGGCGGCGTTGCGGCGTTGGCGGTGTCCCTTCACTCGTCCGGGTGGCGGATTGCCGACGGGGCGAATCGGGCGGATACCATCGACCCGATCCCACGGAGGTGGCTGCGTGGACACGGTCATCGTGCAACTTCCCGGTCCGGGGCCCGAGATGGCGCCCGGCGAAGCGCCCGCGCTGGTGCGGATGGGCCCGGGCGAGGCCGCGGTGTTCGGGCGCGGCGAGCCCGGCCGACCGGTCGCCATCCCGCTGCCCGACCAGGGCGTCTCCCGCCGCGCGGGCGAGGTGGTCGCGGCCGAGGACTACTGGCGGCTGTCCAACTTCAGCGCCTCCGCGACCTACGTCGTGGAGAACCTGGAGGGCGCGGGGGAGCACATCAAGGTCGCCCCCGGCCGGCTCGGCGCGCCCGTGCCCTTCGAGCTCTCCCGCGTGCTGCTGCCCGCGCTCGGCGAACCCGCCTCCTTCAAGGTCTTCGCCCCGCAGCACGCCTACCTGGACGGCCGTCCCGGCGGCGCCGACGGCGAACACACCGTCAGCCCCTTCGCCCTGGACCCGACCGCCAAGTACTTCCTCGTGCTGCTCGCGCTCTGCGAGCCCCGGCTGCGCTCGCCCTCCGCCGCCGCCGTCCCCGGGGTGACCGAGGTGCTGGCCCGGCTGCGCGCCCTGCCCTCCTGCCACGGGCTGACCCGCTCGGCGGTGAACTACCACATCGACTACCTGGTGGAGACCAAGCTGCGGCTGCGCGAGCCGTACGAGGAGGGCCCGGGCGGCGGCAAGCGCGAGGAACTCGCCGCCCTGGCACTGAAGTTCGACCTCGTCCGGGAGGAGCACCTGGCCCTGCTCCCGCCCCGGCGCGCGGCCGCCCGGCCGTGACGCCCGACGTCGGGCCCGACGCCGGGCCCGATCCGGAGCCGCCGAAGGGACTGCCCACCGACCACCACCGACCGGACGACCCTTCGCCGGAAGGCCGGTCGCCGCAAGACCCGTCGTCGGACGGCCCGCCCTTCGAGGTCCCGGACGGCTACCCGATCGCCGGCTACCGCCTCGGCGCCTTCCTCGGCGCGGGCGCCTGGGGCAGCGTCCACGCCGCCGAGGGCCCGGACGGCACCCCGGTCGCCGTCAAGCTCCTCGGCGCCGCCCGGTTCAGCCCCGGCCAGCGGCGGACCGTGGCCCGGATGGCCCGCAGCGAGCAGCGCTTCAGCCGCCGCGCCGACCACCCGCACCTGATCCGCACCTTCGCCGTGGTCACCGTCGAGGACCCGGACCACCCGGCCCTGGACGGTGCCGTCGCCCTGGTGATGGAGCGCGCCGCCCGCAGTCTGCAGGACGTGCTGGCCGTCGCCCGTCCCGGCGGTGCGGTGCCCGGTGCCGAGCGGATCCTCGCCGAGGTCTGCGCCGGGCTGACCCACATGCACCGGGTCGGCTGGGTGCACGGGGACCTGAAACCGGCCAATATCCTCCTGATGCCCGACGGCACCGCCAAGATCGCCGACTTCGGCCTCACCGCGGAGCTGGAGGGCACCCACGCCTACGCCCCGCCGCTCGGCTCGCCCGACCACGTCCCGCCCGAGTGGTGGTCCCAGCGCACCGGCGCGCGCGGTGTCGCGGTGCGCCCCAGCGCCGACGTCTGGGCCTACGGGGTGATCGCCCACCAACTGCTCACCGGCGGTCCGCACCCCTTCCTCGGCGCCACCGCCCGGGCCCGTTCGCTGGCCGCCCAGGCGTACGCGCGCGGCGCGGCGCCGCTCCGGCTGGACGCGGCACTGCCCGCGCGATGGCGTCCCGTGGTCACCGCCTGCCTCGCCCCCGGGCAGGAGGAACGGGCCCGCGCCGACCTCGCCGCGCTGGTCGCCCGGGCCACCGCCCGTCCGGCCCGGCACCGCCGCGCCGCCGTACGGGCCGGGGCGGGCCTGCTGGCCTGCGCGCTCGCCGCCCTCGCGCTGACCGGCGGTCCTGAGCCCGCCGGGCCGGGCGCCCACCGCGCCCGGCTGCCCGCTCCGCCCCCGCTGTCGGCCCCGCCCCCGCTGCCCGGCGCGATCCCGGCGGGCTCGGACGTCCCGGTCGCCTACCGGGACATGATCCTGAACGCGGCCCGGCGCTGCCCCGAGCCGGAGGTCACCCCGGTGCTGCTGGCCGCGATGCTGAAGGCCGAGAGCGGCTTCGACCCGAACGCCGCCCGCCCGGAGACCGGCGAGTACGGCATCGCCATGTGGACGCCCGGCGTCTTCGAGGCCTGGGCCAAGGCGGCCACCCACCCCGGCCCGAAGTCGTACTTCGACCCGGGCGACGCGATCGCCGCGATGGGCAACTACGTCTGCTGGCTCGACCAGCAGCTCAAGCGCGGCGGCTTCACCCGCGACCTGCCGGCCCTGGTCACGGCCGCCTACCGGACCAGCGACAAGACCGTGGAGGCGACCGGGGGCGTCCCGGACCGGGTGCGGGCCCATGTCGACAAGGTGCTTCAGTACCTTGCCGACTACGGCGGGTGAACGCGCAAACCGGGATGAGTTATGCCATACCCCCACGTATCCCGGCGCGAGCACTCGGGTGACGGGCGCCAGGTCTGGGATCCTCGGCGGCATGATCACGAAGCTCCGCGCGGGCGCCGCGCAATGGACCGTCGTCGTTCCGGTGGTGTCGTTCGTCGTGCTCGTCCTGACCTGGCACAAGGACCTGCCCGGCTGGGTGGTGGGCGTGGTCGCGTGCTTCCTGGTGGCCGCCGTACTGTCCGCCGTGCACCACGCCGAGGTCATCGCGCACTGGTCGGGGGAGCCGTTCGGATCCCTGGTGCTCGCAGCATCGGCCTGACCATCCCGGCGGTCGCGATCGCCTCCGCCTGGCTGTCCGGCCCGCTCGTCCTCGGCCTCGGGCCGGCGCACATGGTGCTGCTGACCCTGACGATCGTGCTGGGCATCCTCACGGTGATCCCGCGCCGGGCGACGCTGCTGCAGGGCGCGGTGCACCTGGCGGTGCTCGCGGGGTACGCGGTGCTGGCGGTGAACCCGTGAGGGTGGGTCAGCCGTAGTCCCAGGTGGAAGTCCCTGGCCCGTTCCCCCGTGCGGCCAGGGGCTTCCGGCGTTCCGGGGGTCGGGGCCTGGCGGGTCAGGCGGGTCGGGTGGGTCGGGCGGCTCTGGTGAGGTTCGTGGTGCCGGTGGTGAACCCGGGACGGCGGGCCGCCCGTAGACCGGGATGAGGGCCGCCGGTTTCACCCCCGTGGCCGGGGGCCCTCGTCGGCGACGGCACCGTCGGCCGTGCCCCCCCCCGGGGACACGGGTGCCGTCGTACGACACGGAGCCCCCGGACCCGCGACTGCCCGCGGGGCCAGGGGCTCCGTGATGCCGCGGCTCAGACGCGGCGGGTGCCCGAGGCGGGTGCCCGAGGCGCGGTCAGCGCCTCGGGCGGGCCCGGTGCCTCGGCAGTCCGGTGCCTCAGGAGGAGGTGCGGCGGCGGCGCGTGTAGACCACCGTGCCCGCGCCCGCGAGCAGCAGGACGGTGCCGGCGCCCGCGTACAGCAGGGTGCCGTCGCTACCGGTGCTGGCCAGCTTCTTGCCGTCCGAGGCGGCACCCGGGATCGGGGTGGGGACGCTGACCTTGGTGGGCAGGGTCAGCGGCTCGTCCGGGTTGACCGGGGTGTCGGTGGTGGGGGTGTGCACCGGCACGGTGGCGGTCGGCGGGTTGGACGGGCCCGGGCTCGGGACGTCGGTGGGGGCGCCGGTCGGCTCGCCGGTGGGGGCGCCGGTCGCCGGGGCGGTGGGCGCAGGCGTGGTGGGCGCCGGGGTGGTCGGGGTCCCGGACGGCTTCGGGGTGGCGCTCGCGGTCGGCGAGGCTGGAGCCGACGGGCTGTGCGACGGCGTGGTCGGCACGCTGGTCGGGCCGGTGGACGGGGTCTTGGTGGGGGTCGGCGTCACGGTCGGCGAGGGCTTGCCGGTCGGGGCCGGGGTCTGGCCGCCGCAGTCGACCTTGAAGACCTTGTGCTTGGGGTTGTTGAGCTTCGTGCCCTGCGGCAGATCGCCGTTGACCAGCTCGACGGACTGCCAGTACAGCTTGTAGTGGCCGTCCGGCAGGTGGATGTCCTCGGTGCGGACGTGGCCGTGGCCGTCGACGGGGAGGTCGCCGTACGCGACGAGCTTCTCCGTGGGGCCGCCTCCGACGGTGGTGATCGCCCAGATCACGTCCTGGTTGGCGTCGAAGCCGAAGGAGTCCAGGTAGAAGCTGCAGACCTTGGGCTCGTTGCGGACGTCCTCCTGGCCGGTGGCGGCGTCGTGGATCTTGACGGTGCCGTTGTTGCCGGGGGCGCCGCCCTTGCCGCCCGCGGTGGCGTGCGCGGCGGCGGGGGCGAGCAGCATCAGGGCGGCGGCGGTCGGGACGGCCACCAGGGAGCGTGCGGCGGTGGAGCGGATGCGCATGGCTAGTTCCATCGGGTTCGGCAGGCCGGACGAGCCTGCGCGGTGGGAGGGAGCCTCTGGTCGGCCGTTCGGCGGGAGCCGGTGCCGTACGACGGGAGGGGCACAAAAGTTCCCGCAGAGAGAAACGTGATGCAAGGGAGGTTTGGCCGAAATGCATCGCTGTGGACGGTTAGTCCGACTAGTTCGTTACAACGATCCGATCACCCGGTTGTCGTGATTT
Organism: Kitasatospora sp. NPDC034035; assembly: GCF_055575755.1. Classification (NCBI taxonomy): domain Bacteria; kingdom Bacillati; phylum Actinomycetota; class Actinomycetes; order Kitasatosporales; family Streptomycetaceae; genus Kitasatospora; species Kitasatospora sp. NPDC034035. The sequence goes on from NZ_JBVISA010000007.1 coordinate 230,371, forward strand.
CGTGTGCGCTCAGGCCGGTGCAGGTGGTCGGCGGCGATCGGTGGCGGTCAACTCCGCTCCCCGACCCGGCGGGTGAACCTGCGATGCCGAGGTGGCCGGTATTGACCGGTCCTCGGGCCCGGCCTGCGTGTCGGGGCGGCGTGCGGGCTCCAGGTTTCTCTATCGTCCGTCTGGAACCGCCCAGTCCGCTGATTCCGTTGCGCGTGCAGCCGATCCGACCCGTGGGAGAGTGCGATGCCCGGCCCAGAGCAGACCGCCGAGGAGAGTGCCGACGTCATCGTGGTCGGCGCCGGCCCGGCCGGCTCCACCGCCGCCGCCCACCTCGCCCGGACCGGCCTGGACGTCCTGCTGCTGGAGAAATCCGCCTTCCCGCGCGAGAAGGTCTGCGGCGACGGCCTCACCCCGCGCGTCGTCAAGCAGCTGACCGACCTCGGCATCGACGTCTCCGAGGAGGCAGGCTGGCTGCACAACCGGGGCCTGCGGCTGATCTCCGGCCGGCGCTCGATCGAGTTCGACTGGCCCGAGCTCTCCGCCTTCCCCGGGTTCGGCCTGGTCCGCCGCCGCGCCGACTTCGACCACCTGCTCGCACGGAAGGCCGCCTCCTGCGGCGCCCGGTTGATCGAACGCGCCAATGTCGCGGGCCCCGTGGTGGACGAGCGGACCGGCCGGATCACCGGCGTCACCGCCAAGCTGGGCGAGGACCGCCGGCCCGTCGCCTACCGGGCCCCGATCGTGGTCGCCGCCGACGGCAACTCCACCCGGCTGTCCGTCGCCATGAAGCGCTACCGCCGCACCGACCGCGCGATGGGCGTCGCCTACCGGACGTACTTCACCACCCCGCGCCACGAGGACCGCTACCTGGAGGCCTGGCTCGACCTGCGCGACCCCAACGACCCGGCCCGACGCCTGCTGCCCGGCTACGCCTGGGTGTTCGGCATGGGCGACGGTACCGCCAACGTCGGCCTCGGCGTCCTCAACACCGCCAAGACCGACGTGGACTGGCGGGAACTGCTGCGCCGCTGGTGCGAGGACCTGCCGCCCGGGTACGGCTACACCCCCGACGGCGTCACCGAGCCGATCCGCGGTGCCGCTCTCCCGATGGGCCTCAACCGCCAACCGCACTACGCGGACGGCCTGTTGCTCATCGGCGACGCGGGCGGCACGGTCAGCCCGGGCACCGGCGAGGGCATCGCCTACGCGATGGAATCCGGCCGCTACGCCGCCGAGACCATCGTCCAGGCCCTCGCCCGCCGCACCGACCGCGGCCGCGAACTCGCCCTGCGCGCCTACCCGCAGGCGCTGCGCTCCGCCTACGCCGGCTACTTCGCGCTCGGCCGGCTGGCCGCCGACCTGCTCGGCCGTCCCAAGCTGCTCGGTGCCGCCGGGGCCACCGGACTCGGCCACCCGGCGCTGCTGAAGGTGGCGTTCCGGCTCATGGTCAACCTGACCGAGCCCAACTCCAAGGACTCCCTCGACCGGCTGCTCCACCTGATCGGGCGGGTCGCGCCGGGGCGGTGAGCGGAACCGGGCCGGACCGCTCATTCTTTCGAGTGAGCGGTCCCGTGTCCCGGCTGGGACGAAACCGGGGAATCCAGCACGGTTTCCGCCAAGTCGTGTTGACGAATGATCAGCAGATCCGCTTGCCTGGTACCCGTCCGGACACGGAGGGTGACTGAAGCGCCTCTCCGCATGACCCATTGACCCCCATGACGGAGACACCGTGCGCCTTCGCCTTCGCCTGTTCGTCACGCCCCTTGCCGCAGCCGCCGCCGTGCTCGCCCCGAGCATCCCGGCCGCCGCCGCCACGGCCACCGCAGACACGGCCGCCGCCACCGGGCGGGCGGCCACCCCGTCCGACCAGTGCTCGGCCGCCTTCTTCCACGACGACGCGCGCCTCGGCCCGCAGGACCTCCCGACCGCCGGCCCGGTCGGCCGCCAGCTCGTCGGCTACCAGCGCACCGGCGGCGCGAGTGACCAGGCCTTCCTCGCGAAGTACTACGACCCGGCCGCCAACGGCGGCAAGGGCGGCTGGATCTACCCGCCCGCCGACGGCTACGTCACCCTGCCCGACGGCAGCCCGATCGAGTTCGACCTCACGCTCTACCCCAACCAGAACATCGACCGCTACGGCAGCGAGTACGGCGCCTTCCTCGCCCCCGAGGGCCTGCCCTACGCCGACCGCGCGATCCCGCCGCAGAGCCTGGACGGCAACCCGCCGGCCGCCTGCAACTACCACGACTACAAGGTCGTCAAGCCGTTCAAGGTGCACGCCGGCCCGATCGCGCCGTGGTTCAACCAGCCCGGCTGGGGCCTGCAGTACCAGCTCGACGCGGCCCTGGTGCCCGGTGGCCCGACCAAGCTGAACGTGATGTGGCTGGTCGACAACGGGTACCTCGCCCGGATCTGACCCCGGCTTCACGGACGGCCGCGCCCGGTGACCAGCCCCCTGGTCACCGGACGCCGCCACCACCACCGCCACCGGACGCCACCACCACCGCCACCGGATTATTCGCTGGCAGGCGCGGCGGACCGGGGGTAGGAAGGCCGGATGACCACCAGCGACACCCCCACCGGCGCCCCCACGGCCCAAACCCCCGCCGACCGGCGCGTCTTCCGGCCCGCCGTCCTCGACCTCGGCGGCGCCCTGCTGCGCCCCTGGGGACGCGCCCTCGACCTGTCCGGCGGCGTCGTCCCCGCACTCGTCGCCGCGTCGACGGACCCGGACATCGCCCGCTGGAACCCGTTGGGCGTCACCGATCCCGCCGCCGCCGAGGCCTACCTCGACCGTTGCGACACCCACTGGGCGGACGGCACCATGGCCGCCTTCGCCGTCACCGACGCCGCCCACGGCACCCTCCTCGGCAACGCCTTCCTGCGGTGGACCAACCAGGCCGACGGCGTCGCCATGGTCGGCTACTGGCTGCTCGCCGCCGCCCGGGGCCGCGGCCTGGCCACCCGCGCCACCACCGCCGTCACCCGCTGGGCCGTCGAGGCCGCCGACGCCCGGCGCATCGAGCTGTTCCACGCCGTCGGCAACGACCGCTCCTGCCGGGTCGCGGAGCGCGCCGGATTCCCGTACGAGGGCACCCTGCGCGCCTCGTGGCGCTTCGACGGGCGCGACTACCAGGACGAACACCTGCACGCCCGGCTGGCGACGGACCCGGACCCGGATCTCGGCTGACCGGGAGCGGCGGAAGAGCCTATGATCACTGGCGCTCCTATGGCTTCTGACGGAACGTGAGGAACGGTCGATGGCACTTCAGCACCACCACGGCGAGGTCAACGGGATACGGATGCACTGGGTCTCCGCCGGCGCCGGGGACCCGGTGGTCCTGCTCCACGGCTGGCCCCAGACCTGGTACGAGTGGCGCCACCTGATCCCGGTGCTGGCGGAGCGGCACCTGGTGATCGCCCCGGACCTGCGCGGGTGGGGCGAGACCGAGCGCCCCGCCGACGGCTACGACGTGGCCACCGCGGCCGCCGACGTCCGCTGCCTGCTCGACCGCCTCGGCGTCGGCAGTGCGCACGTCGTCGGACACGACTGGGGCACCCCGATCGGCTACCACCTGGCGGCCACCGACCGCGACTGGGTGCGCTCGTTCACCGCGCTGGAGGCGAGCATCCCCGGGGCCGGCGGCGAGGACCTGCTGAACTTCTCCCAGTCCTGGAACCCGCTGTGGTTCTTCCCGTTCCTCGCGACGCCCGGGCTCCCGCAGCAGCTCATCGGCGGCGGCGCGCAGACCACCTTCTTCACCTGGATCCTCACCCAGATGGCCCGGACGACCCCCGGCTCGCTCACCGAGGACGACATCGCGGTCTACCTGAAGGCGTACGGCGACGACGACGCGGTGCGTTCCAGCTGCGAGTACTACGTCAACACCTGGGTCAGTGCCGAACAGGTCCGCGACGCCGCCCGGGTGCCGCTCGACATCCCCGTGCTGGCCGTCGCCGGGGAGCGCTCCCTGGGGCAGCACATGATCGACTTCGTCCGCCGCCTCGCCCCGGACGCGCAGGGGGCCATCCTGTCGGGCTGCGGCCACCTCGTCCCCGAGGAGCGCCCCGCCGAACTCGCCCGGCTCGTCACCGACTTCCTGGCGGGCGTGGCCGCGACGAGCTGAGCCCTCGTGGCTGCCGCCGGGAAGTCCCCGCCCGGCAGGCAGCGCGCCGGACGGGTGAGCGGCCTAACCTGGAAGGGCGCGTACGGTGCGTGGCCTGCAAACGGAAGCGGTGGCCATGACGGTGATCTCGGCGGCTCTCTTCGGTACCGACTGGCGGCCCGCGCTGCCCGGTGGTGCCGAGCTGCTGCGCGAGTGCGCCGCCCGGGGCTGGACGGTCGTGCTGACCGGGCCCGGGCCCGTCGGGGCCCCGGCCCTGACCGTGGCCGCCCCCGGGGTCGATCCGTTGCGGGCGGCGCTGGAGCTGGTGGACGGCGGTCCCTCGCACGCCGTGGCCGTCGCCGGGAGCGTGCGCGAGGTGCGGGCGGCGCGGCGGGTCGGGGTGCCGTGCGTCGCCTTGGAGGCCGGCGGGGACGCCGGTCCGGAGCTGCGGGCGGCGGGTGCGGCCGAGGTCCACCGCGATGCCGCCGCCCTGCTGCGCGTCCTGGACGACAGCCTGCTCGCCCGTCCCCGGGCCTTCGGACCCGTGGGTGCCGGAACAGGCGGTGCCCGGAACGGTTAGCGCCGGCCCGCACCGGGAAATCGCCCGGGTGCGAGCACGTCACCGGAAGTGTCGGAGGTGACCGAGATGGACGGACCCGCTTTGAGCGGTTGGGAGCGGCGGCTCCTCGAGGAGATCGAGTCCGATCTGCGCCAGGACACACGGCTCGACCGGAAGCTGAGCACGATGGGCGCCAAGCGGCCCAGCCGGGTCCGGCGCGTGCTCCGCGCCGTCGGGCACCGGGTGACGGCGGGGGTGGTGCTGACCGCTCTGGTGATGACGGCGATCTGCCTCAGCGTGGGCGTACGGACCCCGACCACGGCGGTGCTGGCCGCGCTCGGGGTGGTCTGGGCGGCCACCGTGGCGGCCGCGGTCGCCACCTCGGAGCTGCTGCGCCGGCGCAGCGCCTCCCGGGCGGGCCGGGCCGAGCCGGAGGAGCCCCGCGAACGCCGCGAACGGCGGCCCTGGGACCGGCCGGAGGCGTGACGCGATGACCGAGTCGCGATGAGCGAGTCGCGATGAGTGAGCCCCGATGGGTGAGCCGCGATGAGTGAGCGGAGTGAGGTGGGCGCATGAGTACCGTCCTGTGGGAGCACCGTCCGGGCTCCCATCCCGCCGCCGACCTCGGCCTGGTCGGGTACGAGGTGCAGGCCACCGACGGCCCCGTCGGGCGGGTCGAGCAGGACACCGGGGACCACCTGCTGGTCGACGCCGCGCCGTGGGTGCCGGGCACCCGCGTGCTCGTCCCGGTCGGCCTGGCCGCCCGGGTCGACCACCTCGAACGCGCCGTCCACCTCGACTGCCCGCGCGCCAGGCTCAGTTCCGCCCCGCCCGCCGCGGTCGACCTGACCGCCCCCCACCCGCGCTGAGCGGCTGATCCCATGGGCTGGCCGTCCACCACGCTCACCGGCCGGACGATCGCCTTCCTGGTCGCGCCGTACGGTGTCGAGCAGGCCGAACTGACCTCCCCCTGGCAGGCGGTCGCCGAGTCCGGCGGCATCCCGCGCCTGCTGTCCACCGCCGAGGGGCGGATCCAGGCTGTGCGGCACCGCGCCCCGGGCGACACCTTCGCCGTGGACGCCCTGGTCGCCGAGGCGGACCCGGCCGGCTACGACGGCCTGGTCCTGCCCGGCGGCGTCGCCAACCCCGACCACCTGCGGCTCGACCGCCCGGCGGTCGCCTTCGTGCACGCCCTCTGCGCCGCCGGCCGCCCGGTCGCGGCGATCTGCCACGCGGCCTGGACCCTCATCGAGGCCGACGCCGTCCGCGGCCGCACCCTGACCTCCTGGCCCAGCCTGCGCACCGACCTGGTCAACGCGGGCGCCCACTGGGTCGACGAACCGGTCCACGTCTGCCACGACGGCCCCGGCCCGCTCGTCACCAGCCGCAAACCGGGCGACCTGCCGCACTTCGAGGACGCGTTCGTGACGGAGTTCGCCCACGCGACGGCGAAGCGGCGCACGTAGCGCGTGCGGATCGTACGGGAGGCCACCGTCGGCACGGGGTGGCGTCAGTCGCCCCGGAGGCGGACGAAGGTGGCGGTGGGCGGGCGGCCGGTGAGGGTGATTTCGGCGCGCAGCGGGCCGGTCAGGGGGTGGACCGGGCCGTGGTCGGGGTCGGTGGTGGCCGGGCCGAGGAGGGGGCGGGTCACGTCGGCGACCTCGCGGGACTGGACGGCGGTGAGCCGGGGCGTCGTCAGGAAGACCCGGCCGTCGTCGAGCCGGAGGATCAGCGCGTGCGGGCGGGCGGCCGGGCCGGTGACGGCGCGGACGGTGGCGTCGAGGGTGTCGCTGCGGCGGTACTTGACCCAGGCGTGCCCGGCGCCGCGCGGCCGGTAGGGGGAGCCGGCGGCCTTGCAGACGAGGCCCTCCACCCCGGTGTCGGCGAGCTGTTCCATCCACTCCAGTGCCTCCGTCCGGTCGGTGGTCGCCATCACCGGCTGGATCGGCGGCGGGACGTCGGCCAGGGCGGCGAGCAGCAGGCGGCGGCGGTCGGTGAGCGGGAGCCGGCGGACGTCGCGGCCGGGCAGGGCCAGCAGGTCGAAGGCGATCAGGCCGAGCGCGACGTCCGGGGCGGCGGCGCGGGCCTGGCGGGTGCGCAGCAGCTCGCCGAAGGCGAACCGGCCGCCGCGCCAGGCGACCAGTTCGGCGTCCAGGACCAGCCCCTCGGGCAGCCGGCCGACGGCGGCGGCGATCGGCGGGAACTCGGGGGCGAGGTCGCGGCCGGTGCGGGACTGCAGGACCGGCGGCCGGTCGCCGCGGGCGAAGGCGATGCAGCGGAAGCCGTCCAGTTTCAGTTCGTACTGCACGCCACCGCCGCCCAGCCCGTCGGCGGGCGGTACGGCGGTGACGGCGGCGGGGCGCATCACCTCGACGGGCGGCTGCAGGACCTGCCGTGCCTGCCGGCGCGACGACTCCCGGGCCTGCGGCTGCTGCGGCGCCGCCGTCGAGGGAGCGGACGGCAGCGGGCGGGCCCGGTCCGGGTCCAGCAGCGGGGCGAACAGGTCGCCGTGGGCGGCCAGCCGGTCGGGGACCTCGGCGAGCGTGAACGTCAGGTCCTGCTCGCCGCCCGCCCGCTCCAGCTCGGCCCAGGACAGCGGGGTGGAGACCGTCGGCAGCGGCCGGGCCCGCAGGGTGTACGGCGCCGCGGTGGTCTTCTTGGCGTTGTTCTGCGACCAGTCGACCAGTACCCGCCCCCGGCGCCGGGCCTTCGCCATGGTGTGCACCGCCAGCTCCGGGTGCTCGGCCTCCAGAGCGGCGGCCAGCTCCTTCGCGTAGGCGGAGACCCGGGTGCTGGGCGTGGGCTCGATCGGGACCAGCAGGTGCAGGCCCTTGGAACCGGAGGTCTTCACCCAGGCGGTGAGGCCGTCCGCCGCCAGCCGTTCGCGCAGCAGCAGCGCGACCGCCCGGCAGGTGAGGACGTCCGCGCCCTCGCCGGGGTCGAGGTCCAGGACGAGCCGGTCGGCGAGCGCGGGCGCGGCCGCGTGCCACTGCGGGACGTGCAGCTCCAGGCAGCCCAGGTTGGCGACGGACAACAGCGCCGCGCCGTCCTCCAGCACCACCTGCCACAGCTCGCCGGTGTTGCTCGGGACCTCGACGGTGCGCACCCAGTCCGGGGTGCCCGGGGGCGGGTTCTTGGCGACGAAGACCTCCGCCTCGACGCCGTCCGGGCAGCGCAGGAAGGACACCGGGCGATCCCGCAGGTGGGGGAGCAGGGCGGTGTGGACGGCGGCGTAGTAGCGCAGCACCTCGCCCTTGAGGGTGCCGGTGCGCGGGTAGTACACCTTGTCGAGGTGGGAGAGGGCGAGAGTGCGCCCGTCCACCGTCATCTGCGGCACGGTGCGGCTCCGAAGCCTCCGGTTGGGTGGCCCCCGCAGCCAGTCTGCCCCGCTTCGGCGGCGCCCGCCCGGGGCCCGTGCGGTGCGCGGGCCCCGGGCGCGCGGGTGGGGGCTACCGCCCCGGGCCGACCAGCGCGTGGGCGTCCGCGACCAGGTCCTCGATCCGGGCCCAGTCCGGCGCCGGCCCGTCGAGGTACACGCCCAGCCAGCCCCGGTGACCCACGTACGGCGGCCGGAAGTAGCGGTCGGGGTCCTCGCCGGTCATGCGTTCCTGCGCGCCGCCGGGCGCCGCGCACCAGAAACCGAGGCGGTCGTCGTGGTGGTGGTCGGAGAGCATCACGAACACCCGGGCCCGGCGGCCGGAGCCCGCGAACCAGGTCGGCTCCCCGTGGCTGATCCGCTCCTCGACCTCCGGCAGCGCCAGGCAGAGCGCCCGCAGCCGGTCCACCGGCGTGGGCACCGCGTCACCCCACGGCCGGACGGGGCGCGCCCGGATAGGTGCCGAAGTACCAGCGGTTGCCCTCCGGGTCGGCGGCGGCGAAGTCGCGCGAGCCGTAGTCCGTGTCGTACGGCGCGGTGGTGATCCGGGCGCCGGCGGCCACCGCGCGGGCGTGCACGGCGTCCGGGTCGGCGGTGACCACGTACGCGGTGAAGCCGCCGGGCTTGCCGGGCCAGGGCGAGGCGCCGTCGGGCGTCTCACGGTCCGAGCCGAGCATCACGCCGCCGCCCTCGGGCCAGGCCAGCTCGGCGTGGGCGACGAAATCGCCCTCACCGTAGGCGACGACCTCCTGAAAGCCGAAGGCCTCGACCAGGAAGCGGATCAGCGCCCGGGCGTCGGTGGCCCGCAGGCTGGGCCAGACCTGCGGGGCGGGGGTCTCGGTGGCGTCCATGGCTCTCTCCTCGGGACCGGTCAGGGAAGGTGCGGGATTCCGCTACGCCTCCACTCTGCGGCCGCCCCGCCTGCCCTGCCCGCCCCGCCTCGGACGTCTCGGAACGTCGCCGCCTCCGGGTGAGCCCGGTCTTGCGCCGGAACCGCTCCCGCAGGTGGAAGCGGTCCCCTGGCGCGGTCGCGGACCCGCGCGGTGTTGCTTATGGTGAGGGCGCGGTCACCCCGTTCGCGCCCGAGCCGAGCGCGCGGGGGAGCGCCACCCGGGGGGAAGCGGGGGGAATCACCGACGAAGGAGTCCCCGTGACCACTGCCCGAGACATCATGCACACCGGCGCCCAGTGCATCGGCGCCCACCAGACGCTGGCCGAGGCCGCGAAGATGATGCGCGACAAGAACGTGGGTGCGTTGCCGATCTGCGGCGACGACCAGAAGCTCAAGGGCATCATCACCGACCGCGACATCGTGCTGCGCTGTATCGCCGAGGGCAAGGACCCTTCCACGATGACGGCCATGGACCTGTCCGGCCACCTGCACTGCGTGCGCGCCGACGACAGCATGGACGCGGTGCTGCGCAAGATGGAGCAGCACCAGATCCGGCGCATCCCCGTGATCGACGGCGAGCGGCTGGTGGGCATGATCAGCGAGGCCGACCTGGCGATGGGCCACCGCAACGGCCAGCGGCTGACGGACCAGCAGATCATCGACTTCATGGACGGCGTCTACATGAAGCAGTGACCTCACCTGGTGACCTGACGCAGCGTCCTGACGTCAGGACATGACGCGGTGACCGGGCTCGGCCGATTTCCGACCTGAGCCCCGGCCCCGTCCGCGCGCCGTGACCGGCCGGTCCCCTGTACCGGCCGGGCCATTCGAAGGTGCCGGTCGGGGCCGCCGTGCGTCTTGTACGAATGCGCACGCGGTCCGAAAGCGAGTCGGCCTACGCTGCTCCGGCCCTACGCTGAGTCCGCCTACGCGGCGCCGGCCCTACGCGGCGCCGACGTCGAGGACGGCGCTGGTCACCCGTCCCGCCACCCGGTCGGTGGGCTCCGGCAGGGTGGCGGCGCCGCTCCGCGAGGCCAGGAACTCGCGCGGTGAGCAGCCGACCATGCCGCGGAAGCTGCGGTCGAGGTGGGACTGGTCGTAGTAGCCGCAGAGCGCGGCGAGGTCGGCGCCGGTGGAGCGGCCCTCTCGGGCGGCCAGGGCACCGAGGGTGCGCTGGAGGCGGAGGATCCCGGCGGCCTGCTTGGGGGCCACGCCGAGGTGCTCGCGGAAGCGTAGTTCCAGCCGGCGGCGGCTCCAGCCGGTGCCCTCGACCAGGGTGTGGATCGGCACCTGCCCGTGCGAGCGCCGCAGTTGGTGCCAGGCCCAGCGGACGGACGGTTCCCAGTCCGGGCCGTACGCGAACAGTGCGGCGAAGTACCCGTCGAGCATGGCGAACCGGGCCGGCCAGCTCGGGGTGTGGGCGAGCCGGTCGGTGAGCGCCCCCAGCCGCGGGCCCAGGACGTCGCCCGCCTCGGCCCACTGCCCGCCGAGGTCGCCGGCCAGCGGACCGAACGCCCGGAACGCGCCCTGCGGGGTGAGCGAGACGGCCAACCCGTGCAGGACGCCCGTGTGTTCGGCGATCGTCGCGGTGCGGCGCAGCCCGGCCGCGACCGATCCGAAGGAGGTGGCGGGCGCGGGGGAGACGGCGTCGACGAGGCGCATGGTGCCCTCGAAGGCGAGTGCCACCGTGACGACGTCCGTCGGCACCTCCAGCCGGCGGCGCGGCTGCCGCAGGTCCAGCCGGTAGCCGCGGTAGCCGAGGACGTACCGGCGCAGGGGCTCGGCGGGCGTGCCGAGGACCGTCTCCGGAGGGGTTGTCGGGAGGGTGCTCCGGGCCATCTCAACTCCCGTGCTCGGCCGGGCGGGTGACATGTGTACGAGCCATCCTAGGCGCACCGTCGACAGCTCCGGGGCGTCTCGGGGAGTGGATCTTCCTTTCTGGCCAGTCGAGATGCGGGCATACTCGCGCCCATGGGAAAGCAGTACGAATGCATCGAAGGTCGGCTGCGCCGGTTCATCGAGAGCCAGCCGGTCTACTTCGTCGCCACGGCCCCGCTGGCCGCCGACGGGCACGTCAACCTCTCGCCCAAGGGCCGCTCGGGAACGCTTGCGGTGATCGACGAACTCACCCTCGCCTACCTGGACTTCGGCGGTTCGCAGGCCGAGACCGTCGCCCATCTGCGGGAGAACGGCCGGATCACCCTGATGTGGTGCTCCTTCGAGGGACCGCCGACCGTGGTGCGGGTGCACGGCCGGGGCGAGGCGATCTTCCGTGACGACCCGCGCTTCGCCGAGCTGCTCGGCCACTTCGACCCCGCTGCGGACGGGTCGGCCCTGCGGGCGATCGTGCTGGTCAGGGCCGAGCGGGTCAGCGACTCCTGCGGGTACGCGGTGCCGTTCATGGACTACCGCGCCGATCGCGACCTGCACGCCCAGTACTTCGAACGCAAGGGCGAGGAGGGGTTCGGCGCCTACTGCGAGGGCAAGCCGCTCGTCGGCACCAGCCTCGACGGCCTGCCCGCCGTCCCGCTGCCGCTCCCGCCCCGGTCCGCCTGACGGGATCGTCGGCCAGGCAGATCACCGGCCAGGAAGATCGCCGGCCCGACGGGATCGCCGGCTTGGCAGATCACCGCCGCGGGCGGGGCTGATGGCATGACGAAGCCGCCGCACCCGGCAGGGGTGCGGCGCTTCGTGGGGGTCTTACTTGCTCAGACCGGCCTTGACGGAGCAGATCGGCCAGGCGCCCGGGCCCTGGGCCGCGAGGACCTTCTCGCCGACGGAGATCTGCTGGTCCTTGGTGGCCAGGTCGGCGCGCGGGGCGAAGGAGGTGCCGCCGAAGGCCGCCCAGGTGCTGGAGGTGAACTGGAGGCCGCCGTAGAAGCCGTTGCCGGAGTTGATGGCCCAGTTGCCGGTGGCCTCGCAGGAGGCGACCTTGTCCCAGACGGTGGCCGGCGCAGCGGAGGCACCGGTGGCCGTGACGAGGCCGGCCACGGGCAGGGCGGTGAGCGCCCCGGCCATCAGAGCCATCCGGACGCGGTTGCGGCGCTTCGGGGTGGCAGTGGTGGTGGCAGCGGCGGTCTCGTTACGGAAGGTCATGAATTTCCTTTCGGAGGGGGTTGCGAGCACGCGGAACCAGGCCCTCGGAAGGCCGTTGGTTTCGGGGACACGTCACTCGCGTGGTTCGGCACCGTTCCTGCTCGGGGGCGGTGAGGCCCGTCCGGAGCGGATCGCTCGGTGCAACGGGTTCGAAGTTACGGGGGTGGCCGGGGCCGATTCAAGGATTTGAAGGTTTAGGCACGTCAGGGGGCCGTTACCGGGCGTAAGGATCAAGGAATTGTGCCTATTTCGCCCGTTTTGCACCCATTTCCAAGATCGAATACCGCCGGGAAGTGGCCCGCACCACAGCGAAAGTCCTGTGAGGCCGCGCACATCGTCGACAGCGCGTGACGGCCCGCCCGCCGCCGGTGCCGAATCCGCCGCGCCCGCCGCCGCTCCGGGTGGCCCGCACCACAGGGCTCACCCGGAGCGCCCGCTGCGCTCACTCACGGTGCCCGGAATAGCCTCTGGGCCATGAGCAACGAGAGCGAAGCAGCGGACGCGGCGGACGCGGGAGCAGCGGACGCCACGACAGGAGGGGCGGCCGGCGCCGGGGTACCGGTCGGGATGCCGAACGGCGCCGAGGAGCACGAGGTCGCGGTCGCACCACAGGGCTTCGAGCTGGGGACCGACGGGCCCAAGGTGATCCTGGCGGGGCTGGACGGCTCCGACTCCTCCTGGCGCGCCACCGCCTACGCCGCCGGACTGGCCCGCCGGCAGGGCGCCGTCCTCGCGGTGGCCTACGTCCAGCCGATCCTCGGCGCCGCGACCGCCCTGGCCGGGGCCGCGGTGGAGGAGACCACCCAGGAGATCGCCGAGGAACTGCTGGCCGCCCTGCGCGAGGCCGAGGACCGGGTGCGCGAGGTGTGGAAGGTGGACTGGCGCTTCCTGACCATGCGCGGCGACCCGTACGGCGGGCTGGCCAAGCTGGCCGACGAGCTGCGCGCGGACGCCGTGGTGGTCGGGGTCTCCGAGCAGGCCGGGCACAAGGTGATCGGATCGGTGGCGGTCCGGCTGGTGAAGGCGGGCCGCTGGCCGGTGACCGTCGTCCCCTAAGAGCCGGCCGGTGACTGTCGTCCGTCCGCAGGCCCGGGTGCGCCCGCCGCCCGGGCCGACCGCCCGCCGGGCGGGGACGGGGCGGCGGGTAGGGTGCGTGAACATGACGGACACGCGGGGCACGCACCTTTCCGAGCCCGCCCACCCGACCGGCAACGACCTGCACCTCGACCTCCCCGCCACCGGCGGCCGCCGCGCCGCACTGATGACGGCCCTGCGCGAGGCGATCCGCAGCGGCCGGCTGGCGCCCGGCACCCGCCTGCCGCCGTACCGGACGCTCGCCGCCGACCTCGGCCTGGCCCGCAACACCGCCGCCGAGGCCTACGCCGAACTCGTCGCCGAGGGCTGGCTGACCGCTCGTCAGGGATCCGGCACCACCGTCGCCGAACGCGCCGAACCCGTCCCGCCCGCCCAGGCCCGCCGGCCCTCGCGCCGCCCCGGGCCCCGGCACGACCTGCGCCAGGGCCAGCCCGACGGCGCCTCCTTCCCCCGTGCCGCCTGGCTGGCCGCCGCCCGCCGGGCCCTCACCGCCGCGCCCAACGAGGCCTTCGGCCCCGGCGATCCGCAGGGCCGGCGCGAGCTGCGCACCGTCCTCGCCGACTACCTGGCCCGCGCCCGGGGGGTGCGCACCGACCCGGACCGGATCGTGATCTGCTCCGGCTTCGCCCACGCGCTGCGGCTGCTCTTCGACGGCGCAAGGCCCGTCCTGCCGCCCGCCGAGAACGGGCCGCTGGCCGTCGAGGCGTACGGCCTGGGCTTCCACCACGGGCTGCTGGCCGCCGCCGGGGTCACAGCCGTGCCGCTGCCGATCGACGAACAGGGCGCCCTCGTCGACGAGTTGGCGCACCACAGGACCGTCCGTACGGCCCTGCTCACCCCCGCCCACCAGTTCCCCACCGGCGGCCCGCTGAACCCGGGCCGCCGCGCCGCCGTGGTCGACTGGGCGCGCGGCCGCGGCGCACTGGTCCTGGAGGACGACTACGACGGCGAGTTCCGCTACGACCGCCAGCCGGTCGGCGCCGTCCAGGGCCTCGACCCGGAGCGGGTGGTCTACCTCGGCAGCGCCAGCAAGAGCCTCACCCCCGCGCTGCGCCTCGGCTGGATGGTGCTGCCGGACCACCTGGTCGACCGGGCGCTCGCCGCCAAGGGCGAACGCGAGGGCTGGGCCAGCGCGTTGGACCAGCTGACCCTCGCCGAGTTCATCGACTCCGGCGGCTACGACCGGCACGTGCGCCGGATGCGCCGCCACTACCGGGACCGCCGCGACCAGCTGGTGGCCGCACTCGCGGTGAACGCCCCGCACGTCGAGGTGTCCGGCATCGCGGCCGGCCTGCACGCGGTGCTGCGGCTGGAGCCCGGCACCGAGCGCTCGGTGCTCAAGGCTGCCGCCTACCGGGGCCTGGCCGTCGACGGCCTCGCCGACTTCCGGCACCCGGCGATCACCCCCGAGGCCATGCCGGCCGTCGACGGGCTGGTGGTCGGCTACGCCACGCCGCCCGACCACGCCTACACGGCGGCGGTCGAGGCGCTCTGCGACATCCTGCCGCCGTCCGCCTGAGTCCTGAGGGCTGAGTCCTCAGGGCGGGGGCCTCGGGCCGGGGTGTGAGCGGGAGACCGAGGGCGGGGGAGCGGCGAAGGATAGGCTCCCGGGCGCCCCGGTGGGGCCGGAACGCGACTTGCCGGTCCACGGCGTCCGCGCACCGCTCCTGCGTCGGTACGGAACCGGGCTGAGGAGAGCAGCCCACGCGGTGCCGCCGCTTACGCTCCTTGGTCATGCGCAGAACACATCCGATCCGCGCCGCGCTCGTCGCGTGCCCGGCCCTCGTCGTCGGTCTGCTCCTCTCCGCCGCTCCCGCCCGGGCCGACACCCCGCTGCCCCTCACCGCCGTCTCCGACAAGCAGACGACCGTCCGGGGCGGCGAGTTCACGCTCACGCTGACGCTCACCAACCCTTACGACACCCCGATCCAATTCGTCTACCAGAGTGTCCAGGAGACCTACGGAACCAGCCTGCAGACCGGCCTCAAGTTCACCGAGACCGCCTGCGGCACCCAGACCAACGGCTGCAGTGACAACGTCCACGGCGGCATCGCCCGGTACAACGTGCCGCTCGGACCCGGCGCCAGCAGCACCTTCACGGTGACCTACGCCATCGCCCCGGACTCGGCCTGCGGCGACGCCACCCGGATCGACTTCTACTCCTACCTGTACTACGAGTACAACGCAGGGCTGAGCAACAACGCGGGCATCGTCGGTGTCCCCGGCACCCAGGTCGCCTGCGCCTGACCCGAGAGCGACCCGGTCTCGAACCGATCCCGACCCGGCGCGGGCCCGCGACCGTCCCCGGCGCACGCCCCCACTGCGCATCCCCCGTTCCCCCGTCAGGTGCCGGCCGCCCCCGTTCCGGCACCTGACGGGCCGTCCGCGGCGTCGTGGGCGGATGGCAGGCCGGGCGCACGCGTGCCTCGATGCCCCATGGCCCGGTCGGTCCGGTCGATCTCCCCGGCCTGCCGATGTCGTCCGACTTGGCTTGTCTGCGGCTCGACCGGGTGCGACGCGGGTTTTGAGGTGGCCTGAACCGTCCGACCGGTGTGCCGGGTTGACGCCGGCCGGTGGCCGCCGGGGCCGTCCGACGGGGTCGGGGACGGGTGGGAAAGCCATTGGCAGCACGGGGATCGCAGGTGCGAACGGATGTTCCTCCGGTTTTCGGGGCGGTGGGGGCGGACCACGCGAGATTCACCCTATCGGGGGGTACTGGGCGTCCGTACGGCCTTGGTCGGGTTCTGGTGATCTAGGGTTCCGGATGGGCCGCCGGGAGAGGGCGGCCGCATCGCGACAGTTCGCCAACGCCCCCACCGATATACGGATCTGAGGATCCGTCACGGCATGCGCCAGGGCGGTTCGTTCGTACGGCCCTGGCCGCGTGACCCGACCACAGGAATGGAGACCCCTGCCGATGCCCGTGGACACGAGCCCGGAGACAGAGCAGGTCAAGCAGCAGAGCCTTGCGACGGCCGCTGCACGCAACCTTGCCACCACGACCAAGTCCGCACCGCAGATGCAGGAGATCACCTCCCGCTGGCTGCTCAAGGTGCTCCCCTGGGTGCAGGCCGCCGGTGGCGCCTACCGGGTGAACCGTCGGCTCACCTACACCGTGGGCAACGGCGTGGTGGAGTTCATCAAGACCGGTTCCCAGGTCCGGGTGATCCCGGCGGAGCTGGGTGAGTTGGCCCTGCTGCGCGGCTTCGAGGACGAGGATGTGCTCACCGCCCTGGCCGACCGCTGCCAGCAGCGGGACTTCGGCCCCGGTGAGGTGCTCGCCACCCAGGGCGAGGCCGCCGACCGGATCTTCCTGATCGCGCACGGCAGGATCAACCTGTTCGGCACCGGCAAGTACGGCGACGAGACCGAGATCGGCGTGGCCGCCGACGGCGACCGCTTCGGTGACGACTCCCTGTTGAACCCGGACGCCGTCTGGGACTGCACCGCCAAGACCGTCACCTCCGGTGTGGCCCTCACCCTGACCCGGGCGGACTTCGCCGCCATCCGGGACAACGCGCCCAGCCTGCAGGAGCACCTGCAGGCCTTCCTGGCCCTGCCGCTGCAGGCCCAGAACGAGCGCGGCGAGGCCGAGATCGCCATGTCGGCCGGTCACCACGGCGAGTACGAGCTCCCCGGCGCCTTCGTGGACTACGAGCTCAATCCGCGTGAGTACGAGCTGAGCGTCGCGCAGACCATCCTCAAGGTCCACACTCGCGTCGCGGACCTGTACAACCAGCCGATGAACCAGATCGAGCACCAGCTCCGGCTGACCATCGAGGCCCTGCGCGAGCGCCAGGAGCACGAGCTCGTCAACAACCCGGAGTTCGGCCTGCTCAACAACGCCGACTTCGACCAGCGGATCCAGACCCACTCCGGCCCGCCCACCCCGGACGACCTGGACGAGCTGCTCAGCCGCCGCCGCGACCCCGACTACCTGCTGGCCCACCCGCGGACCATCGCCGCGATCGGCCGCGAGTTCAACGCGCGGGGCCTGTACCCCACCCACGTCGACCTCGGCGGGCAGCAGGTGCCGGCCTGGCGCGGGGTACCGATCCTGCCCTGCAACAAGATCCCGATCACCAAGGAGAACACGAGCTCGATCCTCGTGATCCGTGCCGGTGAGGACAACCAGGGCGTGATCGGCCTGCACCAGACCGGCATCCCGGACGAGTACCAGCCGTCCCTCTCGGTCCGCTTCATGGGGATCGACGAGAAGGCGATCATCTCGTACCTGGTCAGCGCCTACTACTCGGCCGCGATCCTGGTGCCGGACGCGGTCGGTGTGCTGGAGAACGTCGAGATCGCGCACCGCCGCCACTGAGCGCGCGGAACACGTTCGTGCGGAACAGTGCGTGCGGGCCGTAACCGGCCGGCACCAAGATCGTTTGACCTGATGACGGACGGCTCACCCCCGGAGGTGGGCCGTCCGCCGCGCGTTTGACCACTTTTGGTCGTGTCCGATCGATTCTCGGCCGGGAGCCGACCGCTTCCGGCCGGTCCTGTCTTGTCCCGTCCTTCCCCCCATGCGACCCGAGAGGTGTGTGGAGCCCATGTCCCAGCGTCGGCAGTTACGCCGGATACCGCTGCACGCCGGCGGGTCGGCGGTCTCCGGGCGGCGGGTACGGCTGATCGGCGCGGCGGTCGGCGTGGTCGCGATGTGCGCACTGGCCACCGGCGCGACCGCGTCCGGGGCCGAGCACGCCGGAGGGTATCCGCACGGCCCGGCCGTGGACACCTGCGTCTGCACCGAGACCGACGTGTCGGTGTCGGTGGGGCCGGGCGGCAGCGTGGGCGTCGGGGTGGGCGTCGACGTCCAGGTCGGCGTCAGCGTCGCCCCCAACGCCGGTACCGGACACCACGGCCACAGGCCCCCGTCAGGCCACCACCCGTGCCACACGCCCCGGGCCACTCCCCTCCCGGCGGCTCCCTCGTCCTCGGCGGGACCACGGCCGGAGCCCGGGCGGCCGGACGACGAGCACGAGGGGCCGGACGGGCACGGCGAGCGCGGGGGGCATAGCTGGCACGACTGGCACGACTGGGGTCACCACCATCACCACCCGCACCCCTGCCCGAGTCCGACGCCCACGCCTACACCTACGCCGACCCATGCGCCCACCCCCACGCCGACCCCGACTTTTACGCCGACCCCCACGCCGACGCCGACCCCCACGCGTACGCCGACCCCCACGCCCAGCCCGACGCCGGCTCCCACCCCGCCGCCCCCGTCGCCGCCCGCGCCGCCGCCGCCCGTACCTGCGGCCCCGGCACCCCCGGCTCCCGCTCCGGATCCGCCCGCTCCCGCGCCGGTCCCGCCGCCACCCGCTGTCCCGGTCGTGCCGAGTCCGGTCGTGCCCAGTCCGGCGGCCCTGAGCGCCGCCCCGCCGAGCCCGGTGCGCCCGAGCCCGCTGTGGCCGGTGCCGTCGGCGCGGCCGACGTTCCACGTGCCCGTTTCGAAGCCGATGAGTGTGCCGCAGCGTCACCACGGCGCCTCGATGACCAAGACGATGCTGCTGGTCATGGTCCCCGCCGTGCTCGCGGCGGCGGCCCTGCGCCCGGGCGGTGGCGGCGGCCGCGGTCGAGGCCGCGCGGGCCGGTCCTGACCCACCACGGGCCCCGACGCCCGTCGGTCGGCCCCGGGACCGCTCCGGCCCCGGGGCCGCCTCCGATCTTTCTGTTCCGTCACAAGCCAAGCCAGAGAAGGGAGTTCCCATGTCCGAGTGGGTGGCGTTGGTCATCGCCATGGCGGCGGCCTGTGTCGTCGTGGTGGCGGTGGTGCTGTTGAGGCACCGCCGCGTGCGCACGGTGGAGAGCACCGACGAGACGCCGGACGTCATCGAGTACATCACGATGATGATCGGGGTGGTCTACGCGATCGTCCTCGGTCTCGCCATCGCGGGTGTCTGGGAGGGGCGCGGCGCCGCCCAGGACGACCTGTTCCGGGAGGCGCAGTCGCTGCGCGAGGTGAGCGACCGGGCGGTGGTCTACCCGGTGGAGTTCCGCGACCAGGTCCGCGCCGACGTGGACGCCTACGTCACGTACGTGGTGAACACCGAGTGGGACTACATGCGCGAGCACGGCGAACTCACCGAGAAGGGCGGCCAGTTGCTGCAGAAGCTGCAGACGGACGTCGCCACCCGGCCGCCGGCCTCCGACCTGGAGTCGCAGGCCTACCAGCCGATCCTGGACCGGATCGACCAGGCCTCCGACGCCCGCAATTCGCGCGGCCAGAACGCCGGCCCCACCATGCCGGACGTGGTCTGGTTCGGACTGCTCGGCGGTGCCGTGGTGACGGTCGGCATGCTGTTCGCGCTGCAGATCCGGAACACGCCGCGGGAGTTGATCCTGGCACTCTGCTTCAGCGCGCTGATCGCCTTCCTGCTGTTCATGATCTGGGACTTCGACAACCCGTTCTCCCGCAGCGTCTCGGTGACCACCCAGCCGTTCGAGGACCTCTTCCCCTCGCTCAACCTCAAGGGCTGAGCAGCGGTGGACGGCCCGCGCGGAATCGGCGGTATCCCGCGCGGGCCGTCGCCGTTCACAGTCGCCTGATGTGACGTCAGCGAAGACTGCTGCCCGTCGAGTTGAGCATCGTGCCGGCCGTGTCGTCGTTCTCCAGGGAGAAGGCGAACAGGCCGCCCAGCCCCTTGCTCTTGGCGTAGGCCCCGCGCGCCTGGACGGCCTGCGGAGTGTCACCGGTCCAGAAGTCGGTGCCGTCGTAGACCCAGCTGCTCTCGGTGACCGGGTCCCAGTGGGTCTGCGCCGCGGTCGGGTTGAGCTCCTTCCAGGCGGCCAGACCGGCCGCCTGGCTCATCGGCTTGGCGGCCGTCGGACCGGTCGCGCTCTGGTAGAGGCCGAAGTTCGAGCTCGCCGGGACGCTCGTCCAGCCGCGCCAGTAGAACGGGATGCCGAGCACCAGCTTGCTCGCCGGGAAGCCGCCGGGGATGCCGTACTCGGGCAGGCCGGTGGTGTACGCGGCGACCGTGGTGTCCACGTTGTACTTGCGGGTGCCGGGGGTGCCGGGGGTGCCGGGGGTGCCGGGGGTGCCGGGGGTGATCGGCGTGGTCGGATCGGCCGGGCTGTCGTGCAGCGGGTCCTGGTGGTTGGTCGGGCCCTTGGCGTCCCACGCGCCGTGCATGTCGTAGGACATCACGTCGGCGTAGTCCAGGTAGGCGCCGATCCTGTCGGTCTCCAGCTGGGCGACCTTGTCCTGACCACTGGGCAGCGCGGCGGTCGGCAGGTAGCGCTTGCCCTGCGCGGAGCCGAGGGCGTCCAGCTGGGTGCGGAACTCCTTCAGCAGCAGCGTGTAGTTCTGCTTGTCGGCGGGGGAGTAGTGGTTGCCGGTGTGGCCGCCGGCCGAGCCGGGGTACTCCCAGTCGAGGTCGATGCCGTCGAAGATGCCCGCGGCCGAGGCCTGTCCGCCCGAGGCGTCACCGGCGACACCGGTCGGCAGGTTCCCCTTGAGGAACATGTCGATGCAGGAGGATACGAAGGTCTTCCGGGAGGCGTCGGTGGCCGCCGCGTCGGAGAAGTACTTGGAGTACGTCCAGCCGCCGATCGAGATGGTGAACCGCAGGTTCGGGTACGCGGCCTTGAGCTGGCGCAGCTGGTTGAAGGGACAAATATTCGCCGTCAAGGGTGTCCGCCCGCTGGACCGTTCCCGGTCGTGGTCTCGTCGGCCCGGTAGGTTGGCCGGTGCAACCGGCAGGACCGGCACGAGCAGGCCCGTCGAACGACCGTCGAACGGAGGAGCCGCGATGGACAGCCAGGACTGGGACGACCGCTACGCCGCGAGCGAGCTGGTGTGGGGCGCCGAGCCCAACCAGTGGGTGGTCCGCGAACTGACCGGCCGCGCTCCCGGCCACGCCCTCGACCTGGCCGCCGGCGAAGGCCGCAACGCCATCTGGCTGGCCGCCCAGGGCTGGGAGGTCACCGGACTGGACTTCTCCGCCGTCGCCCTGGAACGCGCCGAACGGCTCACCGCCGACCTGCCCGACGAGGTCGCCGACCGCCTCACCTGGCGCCACGGCGACGCCCGCACCTTTGAAGGCCCCGCCGCCGGCTACGACCTCGTCCTGGTCGCCTACCTCCAGCTCCCTGCCGAGGACCGCCGCACCGCGCTGCGCCGCGCCGCCGACGCGCTCGCCCCCGGCGGCACCCTGCTGGTCGTCGGACACGACCTGAGCAACCTCACCGAGGGCGTCGGCGGCCCGCAGGACCCGGCCGTGCTCTTCACCCCGGAGGACGTCCGGGCCGACCTCGCCGACCTCGGCCTGCGCACCGTCCGCGCCGAGCGGGTGCACCGTACGGTCGGTGGCGAGCCCGGGCACAAGGGTGGGGGCGCGGGCGGCGTCGCCGTGGACGCGCTGGTACGGCTGGAACGGGCCGCGCGGTGACGGACGGACCCGCTCGGCGCGCCGTGCTCGGCGGGCTGTTGGCCGTCGCCCCGCTGGTGCTGGCGGGGTGCTCAGGGAAGCCGAAGCAGCCCGCCGCGATGCCCGAGCCGAGCGACCCGGGCCGCGAGGCCTTCGTGATGGTGATCCGGCACGGCGAGAAGCCCGACGGCAGCCACCCGGGCCTGGACGAGGCCGGCAAGCCGGACGGCAAGTCGCTCACCGAGCGCGGCTGGGCCCGCGCGAAGGCGCTGCCCACGTTGTTCTCCCCGCCCGTGCCCGGTCTGCGCACCCCGGCCAGGATCCTCGCAGCCGCCGATGACGGCCCGCTGGCCGGCGCACGCCGGATGCGCCAGACCGTCACCCCGCTGGCCGGCAGGCTCGGGCTGACGGTGAACACCGGGTACGCGGAGTCCCAGGAGTCCGCGCTGGTCGGCTCCGCCCTGGCCGGGGAGCAGCCGGTGCTGATCTGCTGGGAGCACTCGCGGATCCCGCGGATCGTCGAAGCGCTCGGCGCCACCGGCAGCGGCGTGCCCGCCGCCTGGCCGGACCGGTTCGACACGATCTGGACGTTCTCCCGGCCGGCGCGCGGGCCGTGGGCCTTCCACGAGGTGCGGCAGCACCTGCTGGACGGCGACACCTGATCCGCCCCGGCCGGGAGGGCGTAGGAGAGTCGGCCCTGGACAGCGTGCTGCCCCGGTCGTTCGGTGCCGTTCCACGGCTACGCCGGACGTCGGACCGCCGGTTCCGTCGGTGTGCGGACCGTTGTCGGGGGTGAGGCGAGGGGGAGTGCGGGGTAGGGGTGCTCGCAGGACCCCGTCGGATGATCAGGAAATTTTCTACAGTGCTGTAGATTCTCGGCACGCGGCGGTGGCAGAACGAGGAGGACGCGATGAGCGTTTCGCTGGCCAAGGGGCAGCAGATCAGCCTGGAGAAGCCGGGCGGTGGGCAGCTGAGCCTGGTCCGGATGGGCCTCGGGTGGAAGGCGGCGGAGCGCAAGGGCTTCCTCGCCAAGCTGCTCGCCGCCGGCCGGGAGATCGACCTGGACGCCTCGGCGGTGCTGTTCGCCCAGGGGCGGCCGGTGGACGTGGTGTTCTTCCAGCACCTCACCAGCAACGACGGCTCGGTGCGGCACAGCGGGGACAACCTGGTCGGCGGCTCGGGCGGCGCGACCGACGACGAGTCGATCACGGTCAACCTGACGACGGTGTCGGCCGAGGTCGATCAGATCCTCTTCACCGTCAACTCCTTCACCGGCCAGACCTTCCAGGAGGTCGAGGCGGCTTTCTGCCGGCTCGTGGACGAGACCACCGGTGCCGAGCTGGCCCGCTACACGCTCACCGGCGGCGGCCCGTACACCGCGCAGATCATGGCCAAGGTGCAGCGCACGCCGACCGGTTGGCAGATGGCCGCGATCGGCCAGCCGGCCAGCGGGCGGACCTTCCAGGACCTGATGCCGGAGCTGGTCAAGCACCTCTGAGCAGGCCCGGACGGGCGGCGGTCGCAGCGGGGGCGGGGTTGGAGGAGGGGGGGGGAGAGGCACTCCCCCTCCCCCCTCCCCCTTCTCATTTTTTTTGCGTGTACCGGAAGCGAAAAAAAGAGG
>NZ_JBVISA010000007.1:253491-340646 GCF_055575755.1 Kitasatospora sp. NPDC034035
ACGTCGCGATACAAACCGAAAGAGGGGTCCCTCCCTGCGCGCGGGCTGCGTGAGTGGACCCACCCCAGTGGATCCAAAGCGGGGGGGGTATACGCCCGGCGTGGGCCCTTTCCCGGGCGCCCCCCCCCCGCCCCCGTCCTGTCACTTCTTCCTGGTCACTTCTTCGGGGCGGCCGACGGCGAGAACGAGGCGCTGGGGGTGGTGCTGGGCGCGGCGCTCGGGGAGCCGGTCGGGGCGGGGGTCGGGCAGCCGGGGGTGCCGGTGGGCGTCGCCGTCGGGGTGCCGGTGGGCGTCGCGGTCGGGGACGGGGAGCCCGTCGGGGTGGGCGTACCCGTGGGCGTGCCGGTGGGCGTGCCGGTGGGCGTGCCGGTCGGGGTGGCCGTGGCCGTCGGGTCCGGGCAGGCCGTGGGCGTGCCGGTCGGGGTGCCCGTGGGCGTCGTGGTCGGGGTGCCGCTCGGGGTGGTCGTCGGCGTGCCGGTCGGCGACGGCGAACCGGTGGGCGTGGGCGTCGTGGTCGGCGTCGGCTGCGCGGTCGGCGACGGGTTCGGGGTGGGCGTCACCGGCGTCGTCGGCTCCTGCGTCGGAGTCGGTGTCGGTGTCGGAGCCGGGGGAGCGGTCGGCGTCGTGCCGGCACCGGTCGTGCCGCTGCCCGTCCCGCCGCCGACCGTCGGGTCGCCGACGACCGGGAGGTACGGCGAGGGCAGCGAGGACGTCGGGACCGAGGACCCCGCGCGGTCCGGGACGGTGGTCACCGTGCCGCTGCCGTAGTGGGCCATCCAGTTGCGGACGGTCCGCAGGTACTCGCCCGAGTTGTTGTAGCTGAGCACCGCGCGGTCGAGCTGCGCCGGGTCGGCGAGGTCGCGGCCGCCCGCGCACAGGTAGCGCCCGGCGGCCTCGGCGGCGTCGAAGACGTTGTTCGGGTCGGCCTTGCCGTCGCCGTTGGCGTCCACGCCCCAGGAGGCCCAGGTGGACGGGATGAACTGCATCGGTCCGACGGCGCGGTCCCAGCGGGCGTCGCCGTCGTAACGGCCGCCGTCGGTGTCGGCTATCGCGGCGAAGCCGTTGCCGTCCAGTGCCGGGCCGAGGATCGGGGTCAGGGTCGTGCCGAAGGCGTCCACCTGGCCGCCGTTGGCCTGCCCGGACTCGACCTGGCCGATCGCGGCCAGCAGCTGCCAGGGCAGGTGGCAGCCGGGGGAGCGCTGTGCCACCGAGGCCTCGGCCTGGTGATAGGCGGTGAGCACCGTGCTGGGCAGTGCGGGCCCGGTGGCCGCGAACGGGCCGGCGTCGGGTGCGCCGGGCAGCGTGCCGGGCGGCTGCGGGAACAGGAGGGTGCTGCCGCCGTCGGCCGGGACTGCGGTGCCGGGGGTGCCGGGTGAGGGGGTGCCGTCCAGGGTGCCGGTCCCGTAGCGGTCGTCGCCCCGGGCGGTGGTGCCGCTCGTCGGACCGGTGTCGGCGGCCGCGACCGGCGCGAGCCCGAGACCCGTCACCTGAGAGCCGGTCAGTGCGGCCAGTGCGGCGAAGGCGGCCGCCGTCCCCGTGACCCGCTTGCCGACCCGGACCTTGCGCCCGCCCTGGGTGCTGCCGAACCTCGCCGTCATCCGTTTCCCCTCCCCGTCGCCGTCCGGACCATCCCGGAACGGTTGAGTTGTCGGCATCGTGCCCGTCATCGTGCCCGTCCATCTGATAACGGGAGCCGTCGCCGGGACGATTAGTATCACGACGATCTGACAGGGACAGGGTGACCGGGAGGCGGCCCGACGCCCACCGAGGGGTTGACTCGGCACTTCAGCGGGGGTGCGGCCGCTTCCCGGGGCGTCGCGCGAGGCCGGTGGCCTGCGGTCGTCCGGCCCGCTTCCGGCGGCATCTCCGGTTCCGGTACGGGGAGTTGACCAAGGCCCCAACGGCGGTGGGACGGACGCCCCGGGCGCCGGACCGGCGGTTCGGAGCACGGGGGTGGTACGTGTGCGGCGGTTCGGGCTCCCCGGCGGCGCCCGCGACCGACCCCTCTGACCTGCCGGAACGTCCGCCGCTCGGGGCGGCCTCCCCTAGCAGGACGAGCCTGCGGGCGCCAGGGTGCGTCCCCAACTCGGCCCTGGACGGGTGACGTTCTGGTGAAAGTGGGCATGCCAGGTATCGCCGCCCGGCATGCTGTGCCGCGTGATGATGCGGATGGAGGTCCAGACCGTGAGCGCGAACCTGCCGGATACCGTCGCCGAGGGAGCGGTCGTCCTGCCGACGCCCCCTCGGGTCGTGGACGACCTGGCCCGTGACCTGACCCAGGCCGCCGCCGCCGTCCGGGCGGTGTCGCGGAACTGTCGCTCCGGTGGGGACGTCGCGGTCGCCGCCTACACCGCGGTGGTGTGCACCGGACTGTCGGCCGCCCGCGCCCTGGAGGAGGCGGCCGCCTGGTGCCGGCAGGCCCCCGAGGCCGAGGTGCACTCGCTCGCCTGGGCCCGGGTGCCGGGGCACCGGGAGGACGTCCACGAGTACCGCGTCACCATGGCCGTCAGCTTCCCCGACGACGAGACCGGCGAGCACCTCGGGGACACCCACCACTCCCGGCACTGAGGTCGTATCATCGACTCCATGGATGAGGGGGGTACGAACGACATGATGAACGACACCGCAAGCACCGCCGACGCCGACGGCCCGCAGGAGCTCTCGCGGGCCGCCGCCGTCACGGTCACCGTCCTGGCCGCGCTGTGCGGTTCGGCGATGCTGCTGGCCGTCTTCCACTGGCTGGGGTGGACCGTCCCGGGGATCGGCTGGATCGTCGCCAAGGCCGGGATCAAGCTCGCCGTCGGCGGCTTCGCCGGGCTGGCCGTCGGCCTCACCTGGCTCCGCTCCAGGCTGGGGTCCGGGCTGCGGACCCGGCCCCGGCGCTGACCTGGCAGCCGTCAACCCGCCTGCGGTGAAGCGCAGGTGAGGTCGTGCGCGGGTGCCTGGTCGTCCAGCAGGTAGCGCTCGACCACGTCGGTGACGCAGGCGTTGGGGCCGGGGTACTGGCCGTGGTCGCCGTTCCCGGTGACGGTGACCAGCCTCGAGCCGCGCAGCGCGCGGTGGGCGCCGAGCGCCGCCTCGTAGTAAGTCGCCGGGTCGTGCACCGAGTTGAGCATCAGCGTGGTCGGCAGGTGGGCGCCGGTGACCTTGACCTTGGGCGCCGGGGCGACCGGCCAGGAGGCGCAGACCGCGCTGAAGGCGAGTGTCCGGGAGCCGGCCAGCGGCCAACGGGCGGTGTTCTCGGCGCCGCGCGCGATCCAGGTGTCCATATCCCTGGTCCACGGGGTGTCGGAGCAGGTCACCGAGAAGTACTCGGCGAGGAAGTCCGGGCTGAGGTAGTGGCTGAAGGCTTTCGCGGCCATGGCCTTGGCCGCCGGGTCGGCGGTCTGCCAGTTGTCGACGGTGGTCAGGATCCGGGCGAGGATCGGGAAGTTGGCGGCCTCGTAGATCGCCCCGATCGCCACGTTGTCCAACTGGTTCGGGCCGATCGTCACCGAGCCCTCGACGATGGGCGAGTCGTGCAGTGCGGCGCGCCGCTGCTCCCAGTGCGCCTGTACCTGCTCCGGCGTCGAGCCCCAGTGGTAGGTGGCGTCCCGGGCCGCGAGCCAGGGGACGAAGTCCTCGTCGAAGCGGCGCTGGAAGCTCATCGGCTGGCCCAGTTCGAACTTCTCCCAGGTGCCCTCGAAGCCGATGTTGCTGTCCAGCACCATCCGCTCGACCCGGTGCGGGAAGAGCGTGCCGTAGTAGGCGCCGATCATCGTGGCGTAGGACGGGCCGAAGTAGCTGAGCTTGCGCTCGCCGAGCAGGGCGCGGAACAGGTCGATGTCGTGGGCGGTCTGCTCGGTGTTCAGGTAGGGGATCAGGCCGCCGCTGCGCTCCTGGCAACTGGCGGCCAGCTTCCTGGCGTTGGCGATGACGCCGTCGATCGCGGCGGGGGACTGGTCGCGGTAGTCGCCGGCCAGGAACTCCTGGTACCCCTCCGGCGTCTGGCACACTGCCTTGGTGCTCGCGCCGACCCCGCGCTGGTCGAAGCCCACGATGTCGTAGGCGGCGGCGACGGCCGGGGCCGTCTCGGCCAGCCCGGCCGGGCGCGGCAGGCCCGAGGCGCCGGGGCCGCCGGCCGCCATCAGCAGGGTGCCCCTGCGCTTGGCCGGGTCGGTGGCGCGGTGCCGGGAGACGGCGATGCTCAGGTCGGCCCCGACGCCGGGGTGGTGCCAGTCGCGCGGGGCGGCCATGGTGGCGCAGTCCAGGGTGGGCTGCCCGGCGCAGGGCTGCCAGTTCAGGGTCTGGTGGGTGTAGCGGGCGGGTGCCGGGTCGGCGTCGCCCGGGTCGCGGGCGGTGTCGGCGCCGGCGGTGGCGGGTGCGGCGAGGCCGGCGAGGACGGCGGCGGCCACGGCCAGTGCGGCGCGCCGGAGGCGGGGCTTGGCCGTGGCCGGGACGGTGTCGGTCGCTGCGGTGCTCGTCGCTGCGGTGCTCGTCGGCGCGGTGTCGGTCGATGCGGTGTTGGTCACGGAAACGATCCTGTCCGAAACCCGCCCTGACGATCGATCACCCGTACCCCCGTCTTCGGGGTGGTGCTGGCTACACCCCCGTCCGGGTGGGAGCCCCAGCATCCGGTCTGTGGTGGACCGCGGCGGCCTCACCCCCGTCGAGGCCGCCGCGGCCGGTCAGTAGCCGGCGGTGAACCGCGCGCGGCGGTGGGCGGGCCTCTCGACCTCGTCGAGGAGGGCGATGGCGAGGTCCTCCATGGAGATCGCCGAGTTGCCGTCGGTGTCGACCAGCAGTTCGTCCCGTCCGAGCCGGAACCGGCCGGTGCGCACACCGGGCTCGAGCAGCGCGGCCGGGCTCAGGTAGGTCCAGTCGACATCGGCGTCGGCCGCGCGGTAGTGCGCGAGTTGCTCGTTGCAGGCCAGCGCGATCGGCCGGATCGCGGCGGGGAACCCGGGGTCCTCCACGAGGGTCATCCCGTCGGTGCCCGGGACGGTGAGGCTGCCCGCGCCGCCGACGGCCAGCAGCCGGACGCCGGTGCCGGCGATGCCCGCCAGCAGGCCCTTGGTGGCGACGGCCAGTTCGTGCTCGCTGCCGGGCACCGGGCGGGTGGCGGTGATGACCGCGTCCTGCCCGGGAGCTATCCGGGCGACGTCCTCGGGGTTGCGGGCGTCACCGACGGCGATGGCGGCGGCGGACGGCAGGCCGTGCGGCTTGGCCGGGTCCCGTACGACGGCGGTGACCTCGTGGCCGCGGGCGAGCGCCTCGGTCACGACCCGGCTGCCGACGTTGCCGGTGGCGCCGAACACGGTGATACGCATGGGGAGTTCTCCTTGAACCGGGCTGGACTGGATGCGGGATGCGGGATGCGGATTTTCGGGATGTGGGATGTGGGCGCGGGGTGCGGATGAGGCGGGTCAGGCGTTCTCGCGCACCGGTGGCGTGGAGGCCGATCGGGCCACCGGCGTCGACCCGGTGGCGGCGCCGGGCCGCCGGGTCTGGGCGACGACGAGCGAGCCGAGCACGACCAGGGCGCCCAGCGCCTGCAGCGGACTGAGGTCCTGTCCGAGCGCCAGCCAGCCGATCGCGGTGGCGACCACCGGGCTGAGCAGGGCGAGGAAGGAGACCGAGGTCGGCGTCAGCGCCTGGATCCCGCGGAACCACAGCACGTAGGTGAAGGCCGCGCCGATCAGGCACAGGTAGGTGTAGCCGAGCACGTTGGCGGCCGTGTAGTGGGACGGCGGCGCTCCCTCGGTGAGCAGCGTGAGCGGAACCAACAGCATTCCGCCGGTGGTGAGTTGCCAGCCGGTGGTGGCGAGCAGCGGGGCGGGGGACACCCAGAGCTTGGAGAGGACGACGCCGGCGGCCATGACCACCGCGCCGCCGAGCGCGGCGGCCACCCCGAGGGCGTCCAGCTGCGCGTTGGCCCGCAGGACCAGCAGGCTCACGCCCGCCACGCCGGCGATGCCGGACAGCACGGTCCGCAGGGTGAGCCGGTCGCCGAGGACGGCGGCGGAGAGTCCGGCGGTGATCAGCGGCTGGACGGCGCCGACGGTGGCTGCGATGCCGCCGGGCAGGCGGTAGGCGGCGATGAAGAGCAGGGCCTGGAACGCCCCGATGTTGAGCGCGCCGAGGACCAGCGATCGCCACCACCAGCTGCCCTGCGGCAGTCGGCGGGTGAGGGCGATCAGGAGGAGCCCGGCGGGCAGGCAGCGGATGACGGCGGCGAGGAGGGGACGGTGGGGCGGGAGCAGCTCGGTGGTGACGAGGTAGGTCGTCCCCCAGATGGCGGGGGCGAGGGCCGTCACCAGTACGACGGCGAGGCGATGTCTTAGCACTAAGCCAATGTATCTCAGCGCTAAGGTATTTTCCATCGGAGCCGACCGGTGACGTGGCTCACAGTTATCTCACCGCTAAGGAATCCTGTACCTCACCGCTAAGGAACCCGAGCCCGATCGCCTACCCTGGAGCCGTGGCAGATCATGTGGACCGCGTAGTCGCGCAGTGGGCCGCCGAGCGCCCCGACCTGGACGTTTCCCCGATGGAGGTGTTCGGCCGGCTCAAGCGCCTCTACCGCCTGGTGGACGCGGCGCTCAACCGCACCTTCGCCGAGCACGGCCTGGACGCCGCCTCCTTCGACGTCCTCGCCACCCTGAAACGCAGCGGCCCGCCCTACCGCCTCACCCCCACCGGCCTGATGCAGTCCGCCATGGTCACCTCCGGCGCCATCACCCAGCGCCTCGACCGGCTGGAGGCCCGCGGCCTGGTCACCCGGACCCGCAGCGACCAGGACGGCCGCAGCCGCGAGGTCGCCCTCACCCCCGAGGGCCACGCCCTGATCGAGCGCGCGCTGCCCGACCACCTCGCCACCGAGTTCGGCCTCCTCGAGGGACTGGACGACGCCCGGACCGCCGCGCTGGTCGACGCGATGCGCACCATGCTGGCGGCCCTCGGAGACACCCCCGAGTAACGCCTCCGGCCCCGGCCCCGGCCCCGGTCCTGGCCCTGGTCCTGGCCCCGGCCCTTCTGCCTCAGGGATTGACGGCGACCGCCTTGAAGAAGGTGTAGTGGAAGGTCCCGCCCGGCTCGGCCGCGCGGCGCAGCTCCGCGATGCCCCGGTCGAAGTCCTCCGCTGTGGCCGGCCCGGCGGCCAGCGCCTCCGCCCGCACGGCCTCGACCATCGCGACGAAGGTCCGCAGGGTGAAGCCCTCCACCAGCGCCGGGCGGCCGCCGTCGGCGTAGACCGTCCGCGGCCGGACCGTCACCTCGGTGAACCCGGCCGCCGTCAGCAGCGGGTAGAGGCGGCGGCCGATCAGCCCGTCGCCGCCCGCCTCGGCCTGGAGCCGGACCAGGTGGTCGATCGTCCGGCCGGCCGCCGGGCTCTGCGGGTGGAAGAAGGCCGAGCCGTGGTCGCCCTCGATCACCGTGATCGTCCCGCCTGGCCGCAGCACCCGCCGCAGCGCCGCGAGCCCGGCCGCCGGATCGGGCAGGTGCTCCAGCACGAAGCAGAGGAAGACGTGGTCGAACGCGCCGTCCGGGAACGGCATCCGGTGCAGGTCGCCGTGGTGCCAGGTGACCTTCGCGTCGGGCATCTGCGCCGCCACCCGGGCGCGGGCCTGCGCGAGCGACTCCGCCGAGAGGTCCATCGCGGTGAGCAGCGCCCCCGGGCCGGCGGCCAGCAGGTGCACCGTCTGAGCCCCCACCCCGCAGCCTGCCTCCAGCACCCGGCTGCCCGCCGGGTAGGCCGTGCCCGCGTGCAGCAACTCGGCGAGTGTGTCCGCCTGGTCACCGAGGCGCTGCGCCTCGGCGTCCGAATAGCCGTGGACGTAGTCCGAATGGCCGTGGACGTCGGTCGTGTTCTCTGGCGGTGCCGTTTCCGTGGTCATGGCCCCCACCCTCGCGCCACTATGGTCCGGTGAACAGGTCCAAAGCCACCACGTCGGACAGGTCCAAAGCTGCCGCATCCGACAGGCCCAAAGAGCTCGGCGCCGACTTCCTCCAGCTCGACACCGCCGACGCCCCGCCCGGCGGCCTCGCCGACTGGCTCGCCCGCCGGCTGCGCGAGGCCGTCGCCGACGGGCGGCTCCCGGCCGGCAGTCGGCTGCCCGCCAGTCGGGTGCTGGCGGCCGAACTCGGCGTCTCCCGTGGGGTGGTGACCGACGCCTACCGTCGCCTCGCCGAGGAGGGGCGGGTCGCCGGGCGCGGCCGGGGCGGCACCGTCGTGGTCGAGGCCCCGGCCCCTCCCGCCGCGCCCGACCCCGAACCTCCCCGCCCCCGGTCGGCGGCGCCCGCCCTCTTCCGGGACGACCCCGACTCCGAGGTGTTCGACCTGCTGCGCGGCACCCCCGCCCGGATCGACCTCACCCCCGGCGTACCCGACCTCGCCGCCTTCCCCCGCACCGCCTGGCTGCGCGCCGAACGCGCCGTCCTCGACGGCCTCGCCGCACACGACCTCGGCTACGGCGACGTCCGCGGCACCCCGGCCCTGCGCCGGGCCGTCGCCCACTGGCTCGCCCGCAACCGGGGCATCCGCGCCGACCCCGACGAGGTGCTGATCGTCGCCGGGACGGCTCAGGCCCTCGCCCTGCTCGGCCGCGCCCTCGAACGGACGGGCATCACCGAGGTCGCGGTCGAGGACCCCGGCTCCCTCGGCGCCCGCCAGCACCTCGCCCACTGGCTCGCCGCCACCCCGCCCGTCCCGGTCGATGCCGACGGCATCCGGGTCGACGCCCTGCGTGCCACCGGCGCGCAGGCCGTGCTGCTCACCCCCGCCCACCAGTACCCGACCGGCGTCGTCCTCGGCGGCGACCGCCGACGCGACGTGCTGCGCTGGGCGGCGGAGGGCGGCCTGGTCATCGAGGACGACTACGACGCCGAGCACCGCTACGACCGCCCGCCCGTCGCGGCGCTGCGCGCCACCCTGCCGGACCGGGTCTGCTACGCGGGCAGCATCTCCAAGCTGCTCGCCCCGGCCCTGCGAACCGGCTGGCTGCTGGTACCCGCCCGCCTCCGCGGCGCCGTCCTCGACGCCAAACGCTTCGCCGACCTCGGCAACCCGGTCCTGCCCCAGCTCGTCCTCGCCCACCTGATGGAGTCCGGCGAACTCGACCGCCACCTACGGCTGCTGCGCCGCCGCCACCGCCGCCGCCGGGATGCCATGATCACCGCCATCCGCACCCACCTCCCCGGCGCCACCGTCCACGGCGCGGCGGCAGGCCTCCACCTGATGCTCACCCTGCCGCCGGAACTCGGCTGCACCGACACCGAGTTGGCCACCGCCGCACTGGCCCGGGGCGTGAAGGTCCAGCCCCTCTCCTGGCACGCCCGCCTCCCGTACCCACCCGGCCTGGTCCTCGGCTACGCGGCGGGCTCACCGCCCGAGATCACCGAAGGCATCGCCGTCCTCGGGCAGTTGGTCCGCCACGCGGGGTGAGGGCGGGCGCCGCCGAAGCCAGGCCGGGCGCGAGCGCCGGGCCCGAGCGCCGAGCCTGTGTGCCGGGCCCGAGCGCCGGAGTCGGCTTCCGTTACAGAGCGCCGTGCCACCAGGGGTCGGCCGCGGCGCGGGCGAGTTCGGCGTCGTACTGCTCGGCTTCGAAGTCGAACTCCGGCGGGCGGGCCTCCAGATATGGCACCTCCCAGTCCGACCAGCGGATGACGTTCCCGAAGCGCTGCACGTCGGCGGAGAGGTAGCCGCAGCAGCCGCCGGTGCAGTCGGGCTCGCCCAGCTCCACGCGGTGCGGCTCGGCGGTCGCCTGCAGCGGGCTCGGGCGGTCGCGAGGGAGCAGCAGGCCGGCCCACCGGCCCTGGCCGGCGGCCCCGGCCGCCTGGGCCACCAGGTCCTCGCCGTTGACCCAGACCCGCACCTCGGCGGGGAGGCGCGGGCCGGGCGGCAGGATCCTGATCTCCAGTCGATCGAACATCCGGCCAGCCTAGGGCCCTGCGGGGCATCGTCTGTCGGAATATCGGCTGGACCCGGTGTGGGGTGGAATGGCGGATCGGGGTCCTGGGTACGCTGACGGGCCGTAGACCGCTGCTGACCCAGGAGGCGTGATGGCCCCGCTCCGGCGAGTCGCCCGGTTCGGGGCGGTGCTGACGGTCCTGGGGGCCGCGTTCGGGCCCGCCCCGATCGGGTCGGCGTCCGCGCCCCGCAGCACCCACCCGGAGAGGACCGTAGCGATGGCCGCCCAGGACCAGGAGGAGTCGCGCTTGCTCGCCGGACGGCGGATCGTCCTCTCGTACGCGGGCCCGACGCCGCCGCCCGGGGTGCTGCGGACGATCCGGGAGGGCCGGGCGGCCGGGGTGATCCTGTTCGGCGAGAACGTCACCGGCCCGGAGCAGCTCGCCGAGGCCGTCGCCGAGTTGAAGCAGGCGGCCGCCGAGGCGCCGAACCCGCGCGCGCTGCTGCTGATGACCGACCAGGAGGGCGGCAGGATCCGCCGGCTGCCCGGTGCGCCCGAACTCTCCGCCCGCCGCACCGGGTCGGCTCCGAACCCGGCGGCCGCCGCGGTGGACTCCGGCACCGGCGCCGCCCGGACCCTCACGGACGCCGGGCTGAACGTCAACCTCGCCCCGGTGCTCGACGTCTACGACACCCCGGACAACTTCATCGACCACTTCGAGCGTTCCTACAGCCAGGACCCCGCCACGGTCGGGAGGTTGGGCAGCGCCTTCCTCGCCGCCCAGCAGAGCCTCGGCGTGGCCGCGACCGCCAAGCACTTCCCGGGCCTCGGCGCCGCCGCCCGCGAGGAGAACACCGACGACCGCCCGGTCACCCTCACCGTCCCGCTGGAGCAGCTGCGGACCCGCGGCGAGGCGCCCTACCGGTCCGCGATCGCGGCGGGTGTCCGGCTGGTGATGGCCTCCTGGGCGGTCTACCCGGCACTGGACCCGGAGCGCCCGGCCGGACTGTCGCCCACTGTCATCCAGGGCGAGCTCCGCGGCCGGCTGGGCTTCGACGGCGTGACCGTCACCGACGCGATGGAGGCCGGCGCGCTCGCTCCGTACGGCGACACCGGCGACCGCGCGGTGGCCGCCGCCGAGGCCGGCATGGACCTGCTGCTCTGCTCCGTCCGCGACCCGCAGCAGGCCGAGGACGCCACCGAGGCCCTGGCCGATGCCCTCGACTCCGGTCGGCTCGATCGCGACGCCTTCGCCGCCGCCGTCGCCCGGGTCGACGCCCTGCGCGCCTCCCTCGGCTGACCGGTCGCGGAGGCGGTGCGGAGGCGGTTCACCTGGGGGCAACGTGGGCGTTGCCTGGGGGCTTGCGCGGGTTGGGTCACTCAAGGGTGATTGCGCCATCGAAGGTCTGGTTTCGGTCGAGCCGGTAGTTCCAAGGGTAAAACTGGCTCGTCGCATAGGAATCGCATGACAAAGTATCTGTCTGTGGGCCTATGAAATGTCATATGTGCCACGCCACCTGTCTCTGACCGTCCTCGTACCCTCCCAGGAGGAACTCATGAACCGCATCGCCAAGATCGCGGCCGGCGCCGCCGGCGCCGTCGCCCTGTTCGCGGTGCCCGTACCGGCGTTCGCCTCGGCCCCGACGGCTGCCGCTGCCACCACCGTCACCACCTGCGGGTGGTCCGGCCTGCAGGCCGGGCTGTCCACCAAGGTCTGCGCCGACGTCACCGGCAACAGCGTCGTGCTGTACGGGCAGATCGGGCTGGCCGGCCCGCCGTCGCCGGGCACCCCGTGGCCGCCGGCGCCGCAGGAGCTGCTCACCCGGGTGTCGGCCGACGTGACCGGCGGTAACTCGCTCGGCGCGGTGAACGGTCGCACCGTGTTCACGGTCAGCACCGTGCGGGTCGACGGGATCACGGCGACCGCGCCGTGCGGTTCGACCGTGCACGCATCCTTCTCGGTCGAGACGATGTGGTGGGGGCCGTCCCCGGTGACGGTCGATGTGCCTGTAGCCTGCTGACGGCTCATCACCGTGACCGCCGAGCCCGGGAGTTGGCAGCGTCCCGGGCTCGGCGTTCGCATGTCCGGGCGCGGCGCGCCGGTGTGAGGTGGGTCACCTGCGCGCGTCGCCCGGGAGTCGTCGAGCTGTGACGACTTGAAGAAATCTTCATCTGTCCGCGATGATGCCTACCGGCCGTGGCGCGCACCCGCCCGGCCGGGACGACCACCGAGCCGGATTCGAGGGAGGCGCGCGGACGATGCCGGTCCCGCTGTACCAGGCCAAGGCGGAGTTCTTCCGCACCCTCGGCCACCCCGTGCGGATCCGGGTCCTGGAGCTGCTCCAGGACGGACCCAGGCCGGTGCGCGAGCTGCTGGCGGAGATCGAGGTCGAACCGTCCAACCTCTCCCAGCAGCTCGCGGTGCTACGCCGCACCCAGCTGGTCACGGCCACCCGTGAGGGCAACACGGTGGTGTACGCGCTCAGCACCCCGGACGTGGCCGAGCTGCTGCGCGCGGCGCGCCGGATCCTGACCGAGCTGATCACCGACCAGGGCGCGCTGCTCACCGAGCTGCGTGTGTCCGGCGGCCGGCGGTCCCGCTGAGCCGCGCCCGGCCCGTCCGCCCGACCCGAGGAGCACCACCCACCATGAACGACGGCACGAGCGAGGAGAAGAGGCGCCGCAAGGCGATGCTGATCCGCGCGGGCATCTACATCTTCGCCACGCACCTGTTCGCCGGCTTCGTGCTGCTGCTGTTCGCGCTCGGCGGCCGGAAGTAGCGGGGCGCGAGCGGGCGGCTGTCCGGTGCCCCCGCTCATCGGTGCGCCGGCTCAGCGCTGCCCTCCGTTCAAGGCTGCTCTCCGTTCAGCGCTGCCCTCCGTTCAAGGTTGTTCTCCGTTCAGCGCTGCCGCCCGCCGTCCGGCACCAGGTAGCGGTCGCTGGTGCTGGTCCAGGCCTGTACGCCGGCGACGAGCTCCCGGGTGCCGTCCAGGTACCAGCGCCCCGCCGGGTGGCGGCGCTGCAGGTCGCGGCGCAGGTCCTCGCTCTCCTGCCGCAGTCGCGCCACCCGGTCGCGGACGGCGCGGACGGCGCGGCTCCGGGTGCAGCGGCGGGCCCGTTGCAGGGTGAGCACGGTGTTGAAGGCGGCCGCGGTCTGCCGTTCCTCCCGCTCCAGCGAGTAGAGGTCGTTGATCAGCGTGGCGGTGTCGGCGGTGTTGGCGCGCAGGCGGTGCAGCGCGGGCTCCGCGTGGAGGGCGGCGGGGGCGTCGGCGCCGTGGACCCGTTCCAGTATGTTCATGAACGGGTAGAGGCAGCTGCCGTGTCGGCGCAGCCGCATGGTGTCCGCCAGGCCGAGGGCGGGCACGGTGCCGCGGGCGCGGTGGTCGGCTTCGGCGGGGAAGGTGGCCAGGCAGGCCTGCCATTCGCGGGCGGCGCGGGCGCGCCAGGCGGGGGACATCGACGCCGTCTGACGTTTCCACAGTTCCCGCCAGGAGCCCAGGAGTTGGCAGTCCGGAGGGGTGCTTCTGCCGTCGAGGACGGCGATCAGCGGGTCGACCAGGGCGTGTGCCTCGGCCGGGCGGCGTCCGGGCGTGCCGTCGAAGCGGTCGTCCAGGATGGTGAACCAGCCCAGCATGTCCACCAGCAGGTCGAGTTCGGTGCCGCGGGCGGTGGGGAAGGCGTGGCCGATCAGCTCGTGCAGGGCGTAGGCCCGGTAGCCGGGCAGCTCCGCGGGGGTGAGCAGGCCGTGGTGGACCGCCCAGTCGGTGTGCCGGTCCGCGGCGGCGCGCAGCTCGCCGGGCGGGCGTGCCGGCAGGGCGGCCGTGGGGGTGCCGGTGAACGGGCAGCCGCCTGGTACCGCCGGTTCGTCGCGCGAGGGCGCCGCACCGCTCGCCCGCGCGGTCCGTTCGCTGCGCGCGGCCCGGCCCGCGCCGCCCGCCGGCCCCGCGTCGGTCGACCGCTGCTCGCGCGGCGCCAGCCGGACGCGCAGCCCCTGCGCCTGGACCGTCGTCCAGACCACCTCCCGGGCCCGCGCTCCGGGCACGGCCTCAGGGCGCCAGCGGCGCAGGATCGCGGCTGCCGCGACCGTCAGCTCGGCCCAGGCGAAGGCCTCCCCGATGCACTTGTGCTTGCCCGCTCCGAAGGGCAGGAAGGACGGCCGCCCGGTGCCGCCGCCGTCCTGCCAGCGCTCGGGGCGGAAGCCGAGCGGCTCGGGGTAGCGGACCGGGTCGCGGTGCAGCGCGGTGAGGCTGTACAGCAGTTCGGTGCCGGCCGGGATCCGGTACGGGCCGAGGTCGACCGGGACCTGGGCGGTGCGCATCAGGAAGGCGTTGGGCGCGTGCAGGCGCACCACCTCCTGGGCGACGTTGCGGGTGTACGTGAGCCGGGCCAGTGCCTCGGGGGTGGGGATGGTGCCGGCGGGCAGGTGCTCGTCCAGTTCGGCCAGGACGCGGGCCTCCACCTCGGGGTGGCGCAGCAGTTCGTCGAGCAGCCAGGTCAGTGTGGTGGAGACGGTCTCGGTGCCCGCGCCGAACATGGTGATGGCCTCGGACCGGACGTCGGCTTCGGTGAGCGGGCGGCCGGTGCCCGGGTCGGTCGCGGCGCGCAGCAGGCCGGGCAGGGTGCCCCGGCCCCGGCCCCGGCCCCGGCCCCGACCCTGACTCTGGTCGGAACGGGTGTTCGCGGTACGGCCGTTGACGGCCTGGTCGACGACCCGGTTGAGCACCCGCACGGCGGCGTCGAAGCGCCGGTTGACGGGCAGCGGCAGCCGGGCGAGCGCCGGGTGCGGGTAGAGGGACTGGACGATCTGGCCCTTCACCATGTCCGGCAGCGCCTGCTGGAAGGCGAGGGTGGCGTCCTCGCTGAGCCGGGCGTCGAACAGTGAGCGGGTGACGATCTCCAGTGCCAGGTGGTTCATCTCCTTGGCGACGTCGAGGACCTGACCGGGGCGCCAGCGCCCGGCGCGCTCCTCGGTGACCTGGTGCATCACGGCCAGGTATTCGCCCATCCGGTCCGGGCCGAACGCGGGCTGGATGATCCGGCGCCGGTCGCGGTGGGCCTGCCCCTCGGACATCAGTAGGCCGTCGCCGAACGCCGTCTTGAGGGTGTCCTGGACGGCGCCGCGCGGGCAGTCGTAGGCGAGCGCGACGAGCAGGGTGTGGACCAGCCGGGCATCGGTGACGACGCAGACGGTGCGCGGCCCGAGGCGGATGCGCACCACGCCGCCGTGGCGGGAGAGGGAGCCGAGGAAGCCGAGCGGGTCGCGCAGCAGGGCGGCGGCGTGCCCGAGGCCGGGGAGCGCGCCGGGGGCGAGCGGGGGCACGGCCGCACGGGTCAGGGGGGACGGGTGCGCCGCGGATCTCGGGGCGACGATCCGTTTCCGGGTCTCGGTCTGCAGGTTCATGACATTACCTCTCACGGGAGGGCCGGTGCGGGCGGTGCCGGGCGGGCACCGGCACACCGGCCGCGAGTCGGGGGACGGGCCAGCGCGGACCCGCGCGCACCCCCACCGGAGGGCGCATGCCATGGCAAACGCGCCGTTCCCACGGGCGTTGCGCCGAACACGCGGGGATCACTCCAACGGCGGATCTCCCCGGCCCTCCCGTGCCCGCCCCGAGAGCCGGGGTGACCTGCGCGGATGTCCCGGGCTGAAAGGTCCGCGGCAGGGCCGGGCCGGAGGGTCTTCGGACCCTCGCCGCAGAGCCGTGCGAGGGCCGGCAATGGTGGCGGAGAAGGAGGAGCCTGATGACCCGTTTGTGCCGACCGGGAGCATGGACCACGGACTGCGACGAGGTCATGCTGACCGCACGGATCACCGCGGCCGAGCGGGCGCTGCTGCGCGTCCTGGCCCGGCCCACCCCCTTCGCCCGGTGGCTGCCCGCCGCGGTCGCGGACCTGCTGCCGCTGCTCGGCGGCCTGACCGCCGCACTTTGCTGATGAGCCGTCATATGCCTGGCGGAGATGGCCTGTTTGGGATGGAAAGCGACCTTCCCAGGGCTCTGGTCAGCACCCCTCGACGGGTCTAGCATTCCGTCACGGCCGACGGAGTCGCAAGGCCCCGCGACTCCGGCCGGGTGGCCGCCACCACCCCATGCCGGGGAGCGCGCACCCCCCGAGTGCGCTCCCCGGCTCTTCCTGTTCCGGACCGTTCTTCCTGTCCCGAACCGTTCCGCGGCTTCGCCCGCCGCGACCGCCCGATCCGGCCGAGCGAGTCGGACACCGCGAGAGCTCGATCCGGCCGAGCGAGTCGGCGACCGTGACCGCCCGATCGAACGGGTCGAAGAAATTCGTAAAAGGTTTCTGTTATTCCCGGCCGTCCCGTCCGCTCTCCGGAGTGTCGGAAGG
Organism: Kitasatospora sp. NPDC034035; assembly: GCF_055575755.1. Taxonomy (NCBI): domain Bacteria; kingdom Bacillati; phylum Actinomycetota; class Actinomycetes; order Kitasatosporales; family Streptomycetaceae; genus Kitasatospora; species Kitasatospora sp. NPDC034035. Next base: position 269,721 of record NZ_JBVISA010000007.1, read on the forward strand.
CCCGAGCCCCCTTTCACCACAGGGCACGGGTCGTCGCACGAGGAAAGGAACGCGATGGGACACCGGAGCAGCGAGCTTCGTCGGCGCAAGCGCCGCAGGCTCACCCGCAGGAGCGCCCTGGTCGCCGCAGCGGTGGCGGCAGGGTTGGTGGCGGGGACGCTCGGCATCCGCACCGCGCTGGAGCCGGCGGCCATGCACAGCGCCGTCACGGCCGCGGCGGACGTGGTCGACAATTCGGGGTCGCAGGCCGGACTGGTCGGCGACGACGGCGGACCGGGCGAGACCGGCACCGCCGAGGGGGCCACCCAGGCACCCGCCCCGAAGCGGGACGAGAAGGCCGTGCCGCTCAAGGCGATACCCAAGGACCAGCCCGACCGCGGCCTGGTCTACGCGGGATTGAGCCTGCCGGGCAGCGACCGCTGCGGCGGCACGCTGGAGGTCACCGGTAGCACCCAGTGCAGCCACGGTCCGGACGTGCCGCCCAAGGGCGTGGACATCCACCAGGACGTCGCGCCGGTCGCGGCACCGGCCGCCCAGGCGCCCGCGCTCACCCCCGCGGCCGGGGCTCAGCCGCCCGCCGCCGCCGACCTGCTGAAGGGCGCCGCGCCCGTCCTGGACGCCACGCAGAAGGCGCTGCTCGGCGGCTCCGGCAGCGCCGCCGCGGAGCCCGCCCCGGGCGCGGCGGCGGCCGCGCCCGCCGGATCGAAGCTGGTCTGCGAGGGCGACGGCAGCAGCGGCAACCGCGTCCAGGTGGTGTACGTGCACAGCCCGGGCAACGACCGCTTCGCCCAGTACCTGCCCTCGTTCAAGAAGTGGGCCGCGGACGTCGACGTCATCTACAACGCCAGCGCCGGCGAGACCGGCGGCGAGCGGCACGTCCGCTTCGTCACCGAAGCCGACTGCACCGCCTCGGTGCTGAACGTGCAGATCTCCGACGCCGAGATCCAGGACTTCAACGCGACCAACCGGGCCCTCGCCGCGCAGGGGTTCAACCGCAAGGACCGCAAGTACATGATGTTCACCGACGCCAAGGTGTACTGCGGGATCGGCACCTTCGCCGGGGACGAGCGCCCCAGCCAGGACAACCTCAGCAACTTCGGTCCCTCGTACGGCCGGACCGACTCCGGCTGCTGGAGCGGCAGCACCGCCGCGCACGAGCTCGGCCACAACCTGGGCGCGGTGAACAACAGCGCGCCGAACTCCAGCAAGGCCGGGCACTGCGTCGACGAGTGGGACATCATGTGCTACTCGGACGCCCCCAACTACCCGCAGATGCGGACCGTCTGCCCGGACCGCGCCCATGACGACCGGCTCGACTGCAACCACGACGACTACTACAACACCGCGCCCGCGCCCGGAAGTTACCTCACCACGCACTGGAACGTCGCCAACAACCGGTTCCTCATCGCCGGCGGCGGCAGCGGCCCGAACCCCACGCCCACGCCGACCCCGACGCCCACACCGACCCCGACCCCGACTGCGACGGCTTCCCCGACCCGCACGCCCTCGCCGTCCCCGACGCCCACCGGCAGCCCCACCGCCACGCCGACCGGCTCCCCGTCGCCGACCGCGACCCCGACTCCGGGCAACGCCGGACCTGATGTGAGCACCAGCCAGATCACCCAGAATTCCGTGATGCTGAGCTGGAAGGCGGCCCCCGCGGCGGCCGGCTACGACGTCCTGCTGAACGGCCAGACGATCGGTACCGTCCGTTCGACCGTGGTCGGCGTGGTCCGCCTCGCCCCCGGCACCTCCTACACCGTGGCCGTCGCCGTCCGCGACGCCGCCGGTGCGGTCGGCAAGCCCGGCCGGGCCGCCACCTTCCGTACGGTCTCCGACAGCGGACGCCCGCAGCCGAGCGCGAACTACACCATGGTCAACGGCCTCACCGGCCAGGCGGCCGACCTGTGGGGCAGCTCGATGAACGACGGCACCGTGGCCATCGCCTACCAGCGCACCGGCTACGCCAACCAGAAGTGGCAGTTCGATGACGCCGGGAACGGCGCGGTGCGGATCAAGTCCGCGCGCTCCGGCAAGTGCCTGCAGCTCGGCGGCACCCCGGTCGCCGGTCAGTACGTCGCCCAGCAGCCGTGCTCCGACGCACCCGCGCAGAAGTGGCAACTCGCCGCCGCCGACGGCGGGTTCACCATCACGGCGGACGGTGGTTCGCTGGTGCTGGGGCTCAGCGACCGTTGGTACTACGGTGGTTGGCTGCTGGAACTGCAGCAGGCGAACGGCCGGCCGTACCAGAACTGGTCGCTGCTGAAGACCTCGTAGGTCGGTCCCTCCACAAGCCCGCACGTCGCGAAGCCCGTAAGTCGCGAAGCACGTCAGTCGTTTCGCCCCGTTCGCCGGGCGTGGCCGCCCCCTGAGGCGGCCGCGCCCGGCGCACCCGCTTCCCGCGCCCGTCCCCCACACCGCCACGAGGAATGCCCGTCATGCGAACCCGCCCGATCCTCGCTGCCCGCCCGATCCTCGCCGTCGCCGCCCTCGTCGCGGCGGCCGTCCTGCCCGCCGCCGCGCCCGCGGCCGCCCACGGCGACAGCGTCCACCTCGACGTCACCGGCCAGCAGAACGGCCACGTCAGCGCCGTCGCCACCTGGGAGAACGACCACGATCCGGTCACCGAGGAGTTCGCCGGCACGCTCTCCGCCACCGCCGCGGACGGCCGCGCGGTCGGCCCCTGGCGCCTGATCACCGTCCCCGGCCACCCGGGGACGTACACCACCCGGGAGATCCTCCCCGCCGGGCACTGGCAGGTGACCGTCGACTGCGCCTTCCCCTCGCTGGGCCACGCCCAGCGCGAGCTCGACGTCGAGGCCGCCGTCATCAACGACCCGGTGCCCGCGGGCACGGCGGCCTCACCGCCGTCGGCCGAGGCCACCGCAGGGACGGCGTCCGCACCCGCCCCCGCCCCCGCGCAGGCGGCCACCGCCGGGCCCGTCCGCGAGACCACCGCCGCACCCGCCGACGAGACCACCACCGACAGCACCACCTGGGCCGCCATCGGCACCGCCGCCGCAGCCGTCCTGCTGACCGTCGCCGGCCTCTGGCTCCGTCGTCGCCGGGCCTGAGCGGCCGGGTCCGGTGGCCACCACCCCCTGAGCCGCAGTACCCGAGCCGCCGAGCCCGCCTCACCGCCCCTGAGCTGCCGGTACTGCCGACCCGGGAACCGGCAGGGCACGAACCGGCGTCCTCTCCGATCATCGGGTGCCGCCGGGTGCCCGGCCGATCGCAAGGGAGCATTCGCGGATGAAGAAGGTCCTGATCACCGGCGGAGCGGGGTTCATCGGCAGCACGGTGGCGTCCGCCCTGCTCGACCGGGGGATCACCCCGGTCGTGCTGGACGACCTGTCGAAGGGCCGGGCCGAGTTCGTCGAGGACCGGATCTTCTACCAGGGCGACATCGCCGACGCCGCCGTGCTCGACCGGATCTTCGCCGACCACCCTGACATCGACGCCACCGTGCACTGCGCCGCGAAGATCGTCGTACCGGAGTCGGTAGCCAAACCGCTGTACTACTACCGGGAGAACGTCGCCAAGACGGTCGAACTCCTGGACTCCCTCCAGCGACACGGCTGCACCCGCATCGTCTTCAGCAGCTCCGCCTCCATCTACGCGCCCACCCCCGACGCCCGGGTCGACGAGAGCAGCCCGGTCGACGCCAACAGCCCGTACGCGCGCACCAAGCAGATGATGGAGCAGGTACTCCAGGACTGGACCCGGGGCGAGGGGGCCGAGCGGCAGCGCGTCATCACCCTGCGCTACTTCAACCCGATCGGCGCCGACCCGCAGCTGCGCACCGGACTGCAGGACCTCAACCCGACCCACGCCCTCGGCAAGCTGATCGAGGCGCACACCACCGGCGCGCCGTTCACCGTGACCGGCGTCGAGTGGGGGACCCGCGACGGCTCCGGCATCCGCGACTACGTCCACGTCCAGGACCTCGCCGAGGCACACGTCGCGGCGCTGCTCCGCTTCGACGAGGTGATCGCCCCGGGCGCGGCGGACCGCTACCGCGTGATCAACGTCGGGACGGGCGACGGCACCACCGTCCGCGAGTTGATCGCCGCCTTCGACCAGGCCGTCGGCGCCCGGCTCGACGTCCGGGAGGCGGACCCGCGCCCCGGCGACGTGATCGGCTGCTACGCCGCCGTCGACACCGCCCGCGAGCTGCTGGACTGGCAGCCCCGGCGCGGCATCGCGGAGGGGGTCACCGACGCGCTCGCCTGGCGCGCCAAGTGGGCTGCCCGCCTGGGCGTCTGATCCTTCGGGAGTCCGGGGCCTGCCTCCGACTGCTGGTCAGTCCCTCCGGCCGCCCGTCAGTCCTCCGGCGGCCCGTCAGTCCGCCCGGCCGGCGCCCGGCGGCGGCGGTTCGCGGGCAGGCCCTTCCTCACGGCCACGTCTCGGCCTCGCGGCACGGCCTCATGTCACGGTCTCACTTCACGGCCTCGCCGGACTTCGTCCAGTTGTCGCGCAGCCGGTCCAGGTAGGACTGCGCCTGGGAACCGATCTTGACGCCCCGGGCGAAGGCCAGCATGTTGCCCGCGCCCGCGTTGTAGCCGAGGGCGACGAGTTCGTCGCGGCTCAGCGACACGCTCGGGTGGGCCGGGAGCTGCGCGGCGAGGTCGTGCAGGTGCCACGCGGCCGCCTGGACGGCGAGGTTGCGGTCGTCCGGGAGCTCCTCCCACTGGCGGGAGGCGAACGGGCGGCCCGGCTTGGTGTCGTCGAACGCGGCGCGGTGCATGTTGGCGATGCCGAAGGAGGCGTCCGGTTTGCTGCGCTGCCAGGCCCGTTCCAGCTCGGGGTCGTGCGGCTTGTACGACTCGTTGTAGAGGATCGCCATCAGCAGCTGCGGGTTGACCCCGGCCTCGGCGGCGTACTGGCGGACCGGCGCCGCGTAGTCGGCGGGGTCGTACCCGGCGGAGGGCTTCGACGGCGCGGCCGAGGGGCCGGCCGACGGTGTGGCGCCGGACGACGGGGCCCCGGACGAGTGGGCCGACGCGGTGGCGGACGGGGCGGGGTCGGCGGAGGTCGCGCCGTCGTGGCCGTTGCCGCGGATGAGGCCCAGTACGGCCACGACCACGACGCCGATCACCAGCCGGCGTCCCCAACTCGGCCCCTTCTGTTCCTCGCTCACCGCTGCCGGCCCTCCCCGTTCGTCCGTGCGCTCGTTCGACCGCCGTACGGTCGATCGTGTCCGGCGGCAGGTTACTCGGCGGGCTTCCGGTCGCCGTCGAGGTTGCGGAAGAGGTCCTTCGCCTTCTCGACGCCGGTGTCGATCTGCCCGCTGTACTTGCCGTCCGTGCGATCGTCGATCGCGTCGCCGACCTTGTCCAGGCCCTGTCCGATCACGTCGCCGTGCTCGCGGGCGAGGTCGGTGGCCTTGTCCGCGAGGTCCTTCAGACTCTCAGACATGGTGACGCTCTGCTCCTCCGATGCGTTCCTGATGGTGTGCCGACGTGGCGGGGATCATGGCCATCCTAACGACGGCCCACCGAACGGTTCGCCTGCTGTCGGTCGGCAGCGGGTGACTTTCGGTGACACGGGTTTGTATGCTCCAGCCCGACTTCTACAGAGATGTAGAGGGCGGGGCCGCCGCCAGGACCGAAGGCGTCCCGGCATCCGCGCCGGTGCGACCGCGCCGCCGCAGCCGCAACGATCGAGGGAAGTGCGCATGGCCGGCCAGCGGGCGAGAACGCCGTACCAGGACGCGGGACCGCGCACCGAGGACCGTGCTTTCCCCGCCCAGCGCTCCCACCCGGCCGGGGGCGCGGCCGGTGAGGGGGGCGCGGCGGACGCAGGGGGCGCCGGCGCGGAGCGGTCGGCGCGGGCGCAGCGGGCGGGAGTGGCGCGCCGTCGGCAGCAGGCGCGGTGGCGCGGCGGGCTGGTGGCCGCGCTCTCGGCGGTCGGACTGCCCGTGCTGGGCGGTGTGGCGGACGAGTTGGGCGGGCCCGGCGTCGGACTCCTGTTCGCGGTGGGCTCGGTGCTCGGACCGGGCATCGCGGCGGCGCTGTGCAGCCGGCCGGGCCGGTGGTGGGTGGTGACGGCGGCTCCGATCGTGGTGCTGCTCGCCGCGTCGGGCGTGGAGTACGTGGCGCATCCCGACAGGTACCAGGGCAAGAACCTCGGCACCGGCGCGCTGCGCTGGGTGGTCGGGGCGTTCCCGGTGATGGCCGCCGCGGTGGGCGTGGCGCTGGCGGTGGTCGTCGGCCGGGCAGTGGCCGACCGCCGCCGGGCAGTGGCCGACCGCCGCCGGGCGGTGGCCGACGGCCGACGACCCGACAGTTCGGGCGTCCCGACCGGAGGGAGCCGCCGTGGCTGAGCGCAACCGGAGCCGGAGCCGGAGCCGTACCGACGGCGGCGGCGCCGCTGGTCGTACCGGCCGTACCGGCAGTCCGCGCGGCCGCGCCCCGCGGCGCGGCGCCGCCCCGCTGACCGTCGCCGGGCGCACGCTGGCCTGCACCGTCTCCGTCGTCGTGCTCGGGGCCAGCGGCTTCACCTGGTACGAGTACCGAAGCCTGGACGACGGCATGATCAAGTCCACCGCGCTGAGCGAGGCCAAGAAGAACGCCCCGCCGCACCTCGACAAGTCCGTCAACCTGCTGCTGATCGGCCTGGACAGTCGCAAGGACATGGACGGCAACGACCTGCCCAAGCAGTTCGTCGAGGACGAACTGCACGCCGGCTCCAGCGAGATCGGCGGCTACAACACCAACGCGCTGATCGTGCTGCACATCCCGGCCAACGGCGGCAAGGTCACCGCGCTGTCCGTCCCGCGCGACGACTACGTGCAGACCGTCGGCGCCGACGGCAAGATGCACAAGATCAAGGAGGCGTACGGCATCGCCAAGGACGCCGCCGAGCTGAAGCTGGGCGGCAAGGGGCTCTCCAAAGCGGAGCTGGAGCGGCAGAGCCGGGAGGCCGGCCGCTCGGCCACCATCCAGACCGTGCAGAGCTTCCTGGACGTTCCGATCGACCACTTCGCGGAGGTGAACCTGATCGGTTTCTACGACATCGCCAAGGCGGTCGAGCCGATCCAGGTCTGCCTCAACCACCCCGTGGACGATCCGATCACCGCCCGGACCGCCACCCACGAGGGCGGCGGCACCGGCCTCAAGCTCCCGGCCGGGATCAGCTCCCTCGACGCCGCCCAGGCGCTCTCCTTCGTCCGCCAGCGCCACCACCTCACCAACGGCGACCTCGACCGCACCCACCGGCAGCAGGCGTTCATCTCCTCCGTCGAGTACAAGCTCAAACAGCAGGGGATCCTGAACGACTTCGGGCAGATGCAGAAGCTGTTCGGGGTGGTGAAGAAGGACGTCGTCATCGACAACGAGTGGAACATCCTCGACTTCGCCCAGCAGGCGCCCAACCTGACGGGCGGCAACGTCGAGTTCAACACCCTGCCGATCTCGGGGTTCAAGACGGTCGGCGGACAGGAGGTCAACACCGTCAACCCGGACCTGATCAAGAAGATCGTCCGACAGCTGTTCAACCACGAGACGGCGCCGGCCGCTCCGGCCCCGGCCCCCGGCGACACGGCGGGCGATACGGCCGCTTCACCCCTGGCCTCCGCCGGCTCCGCCCCGGCCTCGCCGAGCGGGTCGGCCAAGGCGGTGGTCGACATCAACGCGGCGGCCGGCGCCGGTGCCGCCTCCACCGAGTCCAAGGCGCTGGCCGAACTCGGTTACCAGGCGGGGAAGATCGGCGACGCCCCCGCCAGGACCCGGATGACCACCGTGGCCTACGGCACCGGGGCCAAGGCCGACGCCCAGCAGCTCGCCGGCCGCTACGGCGTCACCGCCGCGCCCTCCGGTGCCGTTCCACCGGGCCACGTCCTGCTCACCCTCGCCGCCACCCGCACCCCGACCCCCACCGCCGCGCCCTCCGGCACCGCCGCATCGGGCGACCCGTCCGCCGACCCGGCGGCGGGCCTGCCCATGCAGGGACCCGCGGTGAAGGCGGGCGGGATCCCCTGCGTGGACTGAGGCGCGCGTCCCGAAGGGGCGCCGGTCGAGGACCTCGGCTGCTCAGGGGCGCGGGGCCTTCTCGCCGTGGACGGCGGCGTACTCCGCGGCGAGCCACGGGCCCAGGTCGTCGATGAGCAGGGCGAGGACGGTCCGATCCGTGGCGGGCGTGCGGGCGGTGGCGGCGGCCAGGTGCATCTGGGCGGCACGCTCGGGGTAGTGGTCGGCGAAGGCCTTGGCGGAGGCGGTGAGGTCGCTGGTCCAGCCGCCCCAGCGGGGCATGACCAGGGTGAAGCCGGTGCGGACGATGCGGCGGGTGACCGCGCGGCTGAGGGCGCGCAGGTCGGCGTCACTGGTGGCGGCGGCCGCGCGTGCGCGCCAGCCCGGGAGGGCCAGGGCCAGGTCGCCGTTGGTCTCCCGGGCGAGCAGGGAGGTGGGGCGGTAGCGGGGGAGCCGGGCGGCGAGGTCCTCGCCGAGCAGCGGGGTGCAGAGGCAGGCCACGAACCAGCCCAGGTCGTGGAGTTCGAGCTCGCTGAGCAGCGTGCCGGTGCTGAAGAGCAGCACACCGACCCCGTCGACCTGCGCGAACTCGGCGTCGAGCGCGGCCTCGAGGGCGTCCGCTTCCGCCCGGTCCGCCGCCGTGGGCTCGTGGCGCAGGGCCACGAGCAGGTCCAGGTCGGAGACCCCGGGGACCGCGGTGCCGCGCGGGATGCTGCCGTAGAGGTAGGCACTGTGCAGCCGGGCGGGGCCGAAGGCACCGGCGATCCGCTCACGGGCGGCGTCCACTACCGGCGCGAACTCCGCCGGCACGCGGGCGAGCGAGCCCTCCCGTGCGATGAACCCGTCGGCGTCCAGTCCCTGAGTGGTGGTCATGGGGGCACTCTGCCCCACCGGTACCCCGCTGACCAGCGAATATCCGTCCGCTCGGTGGACTGCCGGTGGCGTGACTGTCAGTGGCGTGATTGTCAGTGGCGTGTGCAAGTATCCGTCGTACACGAACACGAAAGGCGTCGGGGAACACGAGGGGATCGGCATGGGTACGTAAGGCATCGGCCAGAGCGCCGACGGTGCTGCGCCCCTGGGGCGTGCCGCTGCCACCGGCCGGGGGTGCGGGCGGTGGCAGCGGGACGAGGCCGGACGCCGGGTCAGCTCGGCGTGGCGGTCAGCGTGGTCGGGCAGGGTGGCAGGGTCGACGGCGGCGTGGTCGCGCAGGTCGCGGCCGGCGTCTTCGGGACGGTGGTGGTGCTCGCGGCCGAGGTGCTGGTGACGGTCGGCTTACTGGTGCTCGTGGTGCTGCCGGCGCTCGTCGTCGTGCCGGTGGCGGTCGAGGCCGAGGTGCTCGACGTCGCCTTCGTCTCGGACGGAGTGCCGGAGGAGGTGGAGGAGGTCGCCGAGGAGGACGACGGCCCGCCCGACGACGTGGTCGAGCCCGAGGTCGTGGAACCCGACGTGGTCGAACCGGACGTCGTGGAGCCTGACGTCGTCGAACCGGAGGTGGTCGAGCCCGAGGTCGTCGGACCGGACGTCGTGGCCCCCTTGGTCGACGTGGTCGCCGTGCCCGACGGCGTGGACGGCGTCCACGGCCCCGGCGGCGGGACGCCCGGCACCAGTGGGCCCTTCGGCGGCTCGACGGGCTTGTCCACGATCTCGATCCGCCCGGTCAGCCGGGAGAACCAACCGCCGGTCTCGACGTTCACCAGGATGATCTCGGTCACCGGCTGCGGCGCCGGCACCACCACGATCAGCGTGGTCGGCTGGAAGCCGGCCCAGGCCTTCCCGGTGTACTTGGCGTTGCTCACCAGTTTCGGCGGCTTCAGCGGGTTGCCGCAGGCGCAGCGCACCCGGGGCACGCCCTGGGAGTCCACCAGGACGGCGGTGCCCGCCTGCAGCGCGGACTGGTACTCGACCACGGCGCCGCTCTTGTAGTTGTGGTTGGTCACCCGGGCGTCCACCCGCAGGTACGTCGGGGTCAGCGAGCGCAGGTAGCCGGGGATGTCGGCCTGCGCGATGCCCACGGCGGAGGCCCAGGCGCGGCCGGTGTCCCCGGCCGACACCATGCCGATCAGGCGCTCGGTGTCGCAGCTGGACTTGCCCATCGTCCCGGCGTACAGCCCGGTGGAGCTGCCCTCGACGCTGTGGAGGGCGGCCGGTGAGCTGCTCTTGGACGTTGCGCCGCCGGGGTGGGAGGTCGCGCCGCCCGGCTGCTGCGCCGCCGCCGAGGTGGCGGGAGCGGAGGCGGTCATGCCCTGGGTTTCCACCGATGGGGTGAACGGGTCCGGCCCGGGGTCGGCCGGCGCCTGCAGCGCGACCTCGTTCGCGGCCGGGACGGCCTCGGTGTGACTGCCCTGGTTGTTGACGATCAGCACGGTGGCCACGACGGCCACCACCAGGGTGCCCGCCGCCAGGGCCAGCCCCTTGCCGGAGCGCCACCACGGCGTGCGCGGCCTGCCGCTGGATCCACTGGATCCGCCGCGACCGTCGGAGGGCGGCCCGGAGGCCCCGGGCGGGCCCGAGGGCGGTGGGGGGACGGACGGCGGTCCGGCCGTTCCCCCACCGGACGGCCGACCGGCCAACGGGCCGGACGGGGGACCGGAGGGAGGGCCGTACGGCGGCTCGCTCGGCGGGCCGGACGGAGGCGGTTGGGGGGTCATCGAGGCTCCGTTTCGCAGGCGGCCGGCGATCACGGCCGGCACAGGAAGCTCCTGCCATTGGTTCCTTTCTCCCCCGGTGCCCCGTCCTCCGCAACAGCAGGTGCCCCGGCCGTCGCCGAGCGTGCGCAGCGCCCGTCGGCCACCCTGGAAACCGGCCGGGCCCGGAGAGCGGGCGGGCCCCATCGAGCGACCAGGAGGCGGCATGCAGCAGCCCACGACCCGGGCCGTGGGCCCGCCCGGCGCCGTCCGCGGCTGGCTGGACGCGCTCGCCGTCGTGCTGGCCGGAGTGGCCGCGATGGCGGCGGTGGCCGCGTTGGGCCTCTGGCTGGCCGGTGCCGACGACCTCCCGGACGGCGGCTTCCCCTCGGTGCTCGCCGCGACGCTGGCGCTCGCCGTCGGCGGATCCGTCCAACTCGACGGCGGTGCGGGCAACTTCGCCGCCCTGGACGCCGGGATCAGCGCGATGCCGCTGACCGTCTCGCTGGTCGGCGCGGTCGCGATGGCCGAGGTGTTCCTGCGTCAGCTGCGCTTCCGCGCGGTGGCCGGCGGGGGCGAACTGCTCGGCCGGATCGCCCGGACGGTCGTGGTCTGGCTGCTCGCGCTCGTCCTGCTGACCCTCGGCGCCCGGCACAGCTTCGGCGTCCCGCTCGGCGGCGACCTCGTGCAGTCGATCGGTGGCGCACTCGGGCTGACCCCGGAGGTGGGCTTCCACGCGGACGGCCCGAGCACCGTCGGCATCGGCCTGGCCTGGCTGCTGCTGGTGCTCGCGGCGACTTTCGCGGTGTCCCGGCGGGCGCCGCTGCCGCCCGCCCTGGTGCGCTACCAACTCGCGGTCCGACCTGCCGCGTTCGCGCTCTGGCTGGTGCTGCTGGCGTACCTGGCGCTCGGCGCGGTGGCCGGGGTGCTGACCGCGATCGTGCACGGCAACGCCCGGCAGACCCTGGCCGTGGTGCTGCTCGCGCTGCCCGACCTGGTCTGGCTGGCCTTCGGTGTCGGCCTCGGCGCCGAGTGGCAGGGCCGGTTGGTCGGCGGGCTCGGCCTGCCCGTGCCCAAGCCGCTCGCCGACGTGCTGCGCGCGCCGCACGGGCAGTCGGCGACGGTCGACCTCGGCACCCTGGCCGACCAGGACGCGCGCGCCTGGCTGCTGCTGCCGCTGGCCGCCGTCCTGCTGCTCGCGGCCGCCTTCCTGGCGGCCCGCCGCTCGCCCCGTACCGTCCGGCTCTGGCAGCACGCCGTACGGTTCGCGCTGGCCACCGCCGTCACCGTGCTGCTGGTGGGCCTGTGGACCCGGATGGACGCCGCCTACGGGCTGTCCGTCCTCGGTGTCGGTCTCGGTCAGGGCGGCCTCGGTGACCTGCTCGGCTCCGTCCTCGGCGGCTCGAACCCGTTGGCCGGCCTCGCCGGGGGCAGCCTCACGCTGCGTCCGGTGCTCTGGATGGCCGTTCCGCTCGCGGCGGGCTGGGGCCTGCTCACCGGCACGCTCGGCGCACTGCTCGCCACCCGGGTGCGGCACCGGGGCGAGGTGTCGGCAGACGCGGGCGAAGAGGGGTGACAGGCGGTGCGGGGTGACGGGCGGCGCGGCCGGGGGCTCGGAAGCTCAGAACAGCCGGTGGCCCTGGACCAGGGCGGTCTTGGTGCCGTCGTCCCGGACGAGCCGGAGCTTCTTGACGCCGCTGTGCATCTTCGCGCTGACCAGCAGCGACGGGCCGACGATCACGCCCACGGCGGCCAGGGCGACGAGCATGCCGATGTTGTCGGTGCTTTGCTGGTCGCCCTCCTCGACGGTCTGGCCGCCCAGGTGGATCAGCATCGGGACGGTGACCAGGAGCGAGAGCAGCAGCAGCCAGCCCAGGCTCCGGTGCAGCAGCTGCTTGGCCCGCGCCCGGGTGGCGCTCTCCACCCGGACCGCGAACGCCAGGGTGCAGCGCGGGCAGATGAGGGCGATCTCCTGGTCGCCGCTCGCCGGCCGGGGCGAGCCGCCGGGCGGCAGGTGGGAGATGCTCCACTTGACCGTCGTCGTGGTGAGCCCGTGTTCCACGCCCGCTCTGCAGCCGATGCTCACGACGTACCGGTCACCGATCGAGGACCGCGCCACCCTGCCACCCCCTGGACGCCGCCGCGACCGTCGCGGGGTAGGCGGATTGTATTCCCGTCGGGGGCGGTCGAACAGATGACTGTCGGTCAAAAGGCTTCGGCGAGAAGAATCACCGCCGCCGGGACCGCCTGGCCGAGCGCGCCGCGCCACAGCCTGGGCTCCGAGACGGCGAGGGTGATGCCGCCCGCGACCATGAACGCGGCGATGTAGAGGATCACCGGCCGGCCCGAGCTGCTGTGCCCGGTGTGCAGCAGGACCAGGCCCGTGACCAGGCCGAGTGCCAGGAACAGGTTGTAGAAGCCCACGTTGAAGCGCCAGAGCCGGACCTCCGGGGCGTCCGCCGTGTTGCCGGTGAGCAGGTAGCGCACCCGGGGGTGTCCGTACAGGAAGCTCTCCAGTGGCCACACGACGAGGTGGATCGCGGCGGCGATCATGGCGAAGACCTGGCTCACGGCGTTCATGGCGGGCGGCTCCCTCCTGGCGCGGACGGTGACAGCGGCGCGGACGGTGACAGGGGTGCGGACGGCGGGTGGACGACCGGCGCGGCCCAGACGGGCGGCTCCGGCACCGCGTGGGGCCCGCCCGCGGAGACCGCCGGGACGACCTGGGTGGGCGGCCCCGCCCCGCCCCACCGGCCCGGGGCGGGAGCGCCGGCGGCGGTGGTCGCCGCGCGCAGCTCGGCGACGAACTGCAGGCAGCTCGCGTACCGCTCCTCGGGCGTCTTGGCGAGCGACCGGGCGACCACCGCCGCCAGGGCGGCGGGCAGGTCGGGCCGGTGCTCGTCCAGCGCGGGCGGCGGGTCGTTGAGGTGGGCCCAGAGCAGCGCGAGGTCGCTCTCCCGGCGGAACGGCGGGGCGCCCGCGAGCATCTCGAAGACCACGCAGCCGAGGCTGTACTGGTCGCAGCGCCCGTCCAGCGGCCTTCCGGAGATCTGTTCGGGCGCCGCGTAGTCGAGCGTGCCGACGATCTGGCCGACGCTGGTCAGCCCGCTGAGCGAGAGGGACTTCTTGGTGAGCCCGAAGTCCGCCAGGTACAGGTGCTCGGGGTGCTCGCTGTCCGTTCCGGCGGCGACCAGCACGTTGCCCGGCTTGACGTCCCGGTGCACCAGGTCGCGGTCGTGCGCGGCGTCCAGCGCGGAGGCGATCTGCAGGGCCAGCCGGGTGGTCCGCTCGACCGCGAAGGGGCCGCTGCGGTTGAGCAGGGCCCGCAGGTCGCCGCCCTCGACGTAGCGCATCGCGATGAACAGGATGCCGTCCTGCTCGCCCGCCTCGAACACCGGGATGATGTGCGGGTGGTCGATCGCGGCGGCGGCCTCGGACTCGTGCATGAAGCGCTGCCGGAACACCTCGTTGCGGGCCAGTTCGGGGGCCAGCAGCTTGACCGCGACGGTCCGGCCGAGCCGCAGGTCCTTGGCCCGGTAGACCACGGCCATGCCGCCGCGCCCGATCTCGCTCTCCAGCCGGTAGCCCGCGACCTTCCGCCCGACCAGGCCGGCGGGCAGGCTGGGGGCGGACGGCTGTCCGGCCGAGGTCACGGCTCGCCGGCCTGGGTCGGGGCGTACGGGCTGTGCGCGGGCGACGGCGAGGCCCCGGGTGTGGGCGTCGGCTTCGGTGTCGGCGTCGGTGTCGAGGCGGGCTTCGGCGTCGAGTGCGGCGGGGGCCGGTCGGTGGCCGCGTACGTCTGGAGCTGCAGCCCGTCGCAGTAGCACCAGCGGTCGTGCACCGGATCGAACACCCAGAGCGCCTCGCCGTCCACCACCAGACCCACCCGCAGGCCGCGCGTGTGCTCCCGGAAGGCCTCCAGGTCGAGCGTGCCCGCCGCGAGGTCCTCGAGCAGGGCGCGGTAGCGGGCCAGCGCGGTCTCGGCCTCGGCGAGCGCCGGGCGCGGGTCGGCGGTCCGGGCGGGCGGTCCCCCGGCGGCGGGCGGCGGCTGCGGGAGGGCGACCAGCAGACGGCCGTCGACCCAGGTGGTCCAGCCGTTGGAGCAGAGGACCTGGGCCCAGTCGCCCTGGTGGCCGAGCAGCTGCACGGGGAGCAGCGGGTCGAGCCGGGCGGTGGGCCGTGCCGGGTCCGGGGCCGTCCAGGAGGCCATCCCGCCCGGCGGGGCGACGTGGGTGGGGTGGAACGCGAACTCGTCCATGGGCGGCTACATTTCCTCCGCCGCGCGACCCCCGCCGCGCGCGGCACGACTCGCACCACAGGGCTGTTCCCACTCTACCGGCGACGGCCCGGACCGACCCGGCGTCGCGACCGGCGCATGATCACCGGGACCCTCGCGCCATCACGGTGCTCCCTGCCTGAGCGGGGTGTGCGACGTGCGGGCTCGGGGTGCTACGCATGCGATCGGATGCTACCTAGGCGATCGCCGTGCGCCGTGCGCGATCCGGGTGCTACTTGCGCATGATCGCGGGCTCGTGGCGCCGCAGCAGGCCCAGCACCACCAGCCCGTATGCGGCCGAGAGCAGCGGCAGCATGATCATGCTCAGCTCCCATCCGGGCCGTTCGTGGCGGAACATCGGGTCCTTGGTGATCTCGTTCGGGAAGAGCGTGTGCAGTTCCACCGTGCGGGCCATCGCGGACATGCCCCAGCGGGACGGGATCAGCCAGGCGAACTGCTCCAGCCCGGGGACGCCGTAGAGCTTGAGCATCAGGCCGCTGAAGACGATCTGGACGACGGAGAGGAGCACCAGCAGCGGCATGGTGGCCTCCTCCTTGTCCACGAGCGCGGAGACCACCAGGCCGAGCATCATCGCGGAGAACGCGAGCAGCGCGACGGCGATGATCAGTTCGGGGAGCTGGGGCATCACGATGCCGGTCGGCACCGCCGAGGAGAGGTCCACTCCGGCCAGGCCGACCACGGTGAGCACCGCGGCCTGACCGACCGTGACGATACCGAGGATCACCACCTTGGAGACCAGGTAGGCCGATCTGGACAGCCCGACCACCCGTTCCCGCTGGTAGATCGCGCGTTCCTTGACCAGTTCGCGCACCGAGTTGGCGGAGCCGGTCAGCAGGCCGCCGATGCAGAGGGTGAGCAGGCAGTTGACGGCGTTGACGGGGGTGAGGCGGGAGCCGGCCATCGCCCGGCACATCAGGCCGATGACGAACGGCAGCACCACCATGATGGTGAGGAACAGCCGGTCGGCGGCCAGCACGGCGGCGTACCGGCGCACCAGGGTGCCCAGCTGGGAGAACCAGCCCTGTGGCTTCTCCCGGCCGATCGCCGGTGCCCGCTCCGGTGCGGGTGTCAGTGCGGGCAGGGGCACCGACGGGACGGCCTCGGCCGCCACGTACCGCCGGTACTCCGGGGAGGCGCGGAAGCGGGTCTGCCAGGCGGCGTGGTCCTCGTTCTCGAAGGCCTCGAAGGCCTCCGGCCACTCCTCGTAGCCGAAGTAGCCGAGCGCCTCGCCGGGCGGCCCGTAGTACGCCGTCCGACCGCCCGGGGCCAGCACCAGCAGACGGTCGCAGACGTTCAGGCTGAGCACACTGTGCGTCACCACGACCACCGTGCGGCCGTCGTCGGCCAGCCCGCGCAGCATGTGCATCACCGAGCGCTCCATGCCCGGGTCCAGACCGGACGTCGGCTCGTCGAGGAAGAGCAGGGACGGCTTGGTGAGCAGCTCCAGGGCGACGCTGACCCGCTTGCGCTGGCCGCCGGAGAGGCTGGCGATCATCTGGTCGGCCCGGTTGTCCAGGCCCAGTTCGTGGATCACCTCCAGGACCCGGGCCTCCCGCTCGTGCGGGGCCGTGTCACCGGGGAAGCGCAGCTCGGCCGCGTAGGACAGCGCGCGGCGGACGGTGAGCTGGGTGTGCAGGATGTCGTCCTGCGGCACCAGGCCGATCCGGCTGCGCAGCTCGGCGTAGTCGCGGTACAGGTCGCGTCCGTCGTACAGCACCGTGCCCTCGTCGGCGGGGCGCAGCCCGGTGAGCGCGTTGAGCAGGGTGGACTTGCCCGCGCCGCTCGGGCCGGCCACCGCGAGCAGGGCCTTCTGGGCGAGCGGGAAGCCGACGCCGTCCAGCAGCACCCGCCGGTCGCGGCCGACCCGGACCACCAGTTGCTGGACGTCCAGGGAGATCTCGCCGGTGTCGGTGTACTCGACCAGGTGGCCGTCGGAGAGACAGAGCGCGGAGTGGCCGATGCCGACGATGTCGGCCGGGCCGACCGGGGCCCGCTGGACCGGGCGGCCGTTGAGGTAGGTGCCGTTGTGGCTGCCCAGGTCGACGATCTCGTGGCCGCCGTCGGGCAGTTCGCGCAGCTCGGCGTGGTGCCGGGAGACCACCAGGTCGTCCAGTACCAGGTCGTTGTCGTCCGAGCGGCCGATCCGCACCGTGTGCCCGGGCAGCTGGAGGACGGCGCTCGGGCTGCGGAAGGTGCCGGAGCTCTGCGGGGCGACCAGGGACGGGCGCTCGTGCGGCCCGGGGGCGGGCACGCCGGCGAAGGTCGCGGACGGGCCGTCGGCCGGATCGCCGAAGCGCAGCCGGGTGCCCGGGCCGACGTCCTCGCGGCTGACCCGGTGGCCCTGGTCGTAGGTGCCGTTGGTGCTGCCGACGTCCTCCAGCAGCCAGTGGCCGTCGGTGGCGCGCAGGATCGCGTGGTGCCAGGAGACCCGGGGGTCGTCCAGCACGATCTCGCTGGTCGGGTCGCGGCCGACGTGGTAGGCCCGGGCCGGGTCGATCAGCTGGGAGTCGGTGTCGGTGACCAGGACGAGGGGTGGCGCGATGGTTGCGCCGGGGCGCTCTCCCATGCTGCGAATTCTATCGCCGGAGGCCGCGAAGGGCCTTTCCGGATTGCGGGATTGGACTGGACCACTGTGCCGAGGCGGCACTATCGTTCGGCGTGCCCGCGCGCGCCGCCGAGCGTCGGGCGCCGCCGAGCGTCGGGCGCCGCCGAGCGTCGGGCGTCGCCGAGCGTCATCGAGTGCTTCGGAACGGAACCCATGAGCCTCTGGCCCCAGTTGCGCCGGTCCCGGACGGTCCGAGCCGGGACCGCCACTGGGCGGGTGCTGCGCTGCGGCCTGATGGACACCATGCTCGCCGACCTCGCCGTCTCGCTCGTGCTCTGCTTCGAGCGGCCGCTGGACGACGACCGGCTCGCCGCCGGGCTGGCCCGCGCCCTGGAACGGGTACCGGTTTTCGCCGGACGGCCGCGCACCGTCGACGGCGTCCTGGAGGCGGTCTGCGACGACTCCGGCGTACCGCTCGACGTCTACACCGTGGACGGCACGCTCGCCGAGGCGATGGGCCGGGTGACGGCGGCCGGCTCCGAACTGGTCGACCGGGTGGACGCCCCGGCCGCACGCGCCGGCGGCGCCCCGCTGGTCACCGTCCGGATCACCCGCACCGCCGACGGCGGGACGGTGCTCGGCTGCTCCTGGCACCACGCGATCGGCGACCTGCACAGCTTCATGCTGCTGCTGCGGATCTGGTCGGCGGCGGTCGAGGGAGAGCCGCTCCCGGAGGCCGAACTCATCGGCGACCATGACGAGTTGCTGGACGATACGCTCCCCGCCGAGGACTGCGGGCGCCCCGGCTTCCGGGTGCCCTCGGCGGAGGAGGCGGAGCTGCTGGCCTGCGAGGTGGCGGCCGGGCCGCGCGCCAACCGGACGGTCCAGATCGCCTTCACCGATGCCGAAGTGGCGCGGATGTGCGAGGAGTTCGGTGCGACGACCGGACGCCGGCTCTCCTGTGGCGACGTGCTCTGCGCCCATCTCCTCGGCACCCTGCGGGAGTTGGACGGCGACGACGCCGAGCGGATGCTGACCGTCCCGGTCAACGTGCGCCGCCCGCTCGGCCTCTCACCCGCCCTGGTCGGCAACCTGCTGAGCGAGGTCCACGTACCGCACCGGCCCGAGGACGGCCCGGCGGCGCTCGCGGGCGCTGCGGACGGCGGCAGAGGAGTTCCCGACCGCGCACCTCAACCTCCGGTCCAACCTGGGCGTCCTGGCCGCGCTCGGCCGTTCGCGGCTGCGCGAGTGCGTACCGCTGGGCTTCGATCCGCGGGCGCGCCGGTTCAGCTTCTCCAACTGGAGCCGCTTCGGCGCCTACCGGGTGAGCTTCCAGGGGCGCCGCCCGGTGTTCTTCAGCCCGGCCGCCAACTATCCGCTGCCGTGGGTGTGCTGGACGGTCGAGGGGTTCCGCGGCGAGGGGTACCTGAGCACGGTGGTGCTGCCGGCCAGGCTCGCCGCCCGGGTCCGCGGGGCGGCGGGCCGGGCGCGAGCGCCTCGCCGACGGTGTTCATCCCGCCGTGGCACAGCACCGCGTCCAGCTCGCCGCGCGCCATCAGCTCCAGCACCGGCGCGCGGTCCACCGCGACCGCTCGCACCGGGAGTTCGGGCAGCAGCTCGCGCGGCGCCGCGAACACCGGCTGCACGTCCTCGCCGCACAGCTCCAGCGCCCGCACAGCCCGGGCGAGGAAGTCCGTGCCCAGCTCGCCGGCCAGCGTCCCCATGGTCACGAGTACCCGCCGCCGGCCCGGCAGCAGCCGCTCCCACGGGAACCCCGGAGCGTGCGGCCGCGCCGCGAGCACCGGACCGACCGTCGCGCAGTGCGGCGGCGCAGTGCAGCCGGTCAGCGCCGGACCGGTGGTGGCCGGCATCAGGGCGGGGGAGAAGCGCGGGTCGACGTACTCCGCCTCGGGCAGCCGGGCGCGCTCCCACAACCCGCGCAGCAGCCCCGTCATCCACGCCTCGACCTGCGGCAACGCGCGGTACGGCCGGCCCAGCTCCATCGCCCCGGGCGCGAAGCTCGCCCACGGCAGGCCGTGCCGGTGCGCGACCAGCGCGCCCGCCGGGGTGTGCTGGTCGACCAGCAGCACGGCCGGCCGGTACTCCCGCACGATCGCGTCCAGCGGCTTCGCGGTGAACCGCGCGTACGGGACGATGAAGCCCTCCCAGAGCGAGCGCAGCGCGGCCAGCCCGTGCCCGCCCTGTGCCCGGAACGCCCGGGTGCCGGTGCCGAGCACGCGGGCGTCGCCGCCGAGCAGCGGCCGCAGCACCGACTCCGTACCGGTCCAGGCGACCTCGTGGCCGCGCGCGGTCAGTTCGGCGGCGATGCCCGCGGCCGGGTTTACGTGTCCGGTCAACGGGGGCATCGGGCTGCCGTGGCCGCGCTCGGCGAACCGCCGTTACATGCCAACTTGCTTGTATGGCGGCCTGATTGATGCCTCGTCGGATCCGGCCTACTTTGGTCTGGACCAGTCGGCGGCCCCGCTGGTAGCGTCCCGATCACACCCCCCGCTGAGCCCCTCCCGGCGAGCCGAAAGGCGCGTACGACGTGACTCCGCACGACCTGATTTCCCGCGAGGCGGCTCCATCCAAGGCGACCGCGCACGAGACGACGCCGCACGAGACGACGCCGCACGAGACGACGCCGCGCGAGGCGGCTCCGCACGATGCGACAACGCCCGAGCTGCCCCCGCACGACACGCGACCGGCCGCCAGGCTGGTCACCGTCCGGTTCGCCGCCGCCGGCAGCGGCTCCGGTCCGCTCACCCGCGGCCAGGACAACATGATCCGCTGCATCCGGAGCGAAGCCCCGAGCAGATCAACAAGGACTCCGTCTGGCCGGTGCCCGCCGGCACCTCGGTCCCGGCCGGCCTGGTGGCCCTGCGACTGCTGGTCGAGCGGCACGAGTCGCTGCGGACCTCCTTCCCGGCCGGCCCCGGACCGGACGGCTTCCCGGACCGCCAGGTGGTGCACCCGAGCGGGCGCTTCGCTGTGACGGTGGTCGAGGCGGACGGTCGTGAGGACAGTCGACTGGACGCCCTGGCAGCCGAGTTGGGGCGGAGAGATCTCGCCGTCCCGCTGGATCTCGCGCTGCCGTCGCGGATCCGGTTCACCCTGGTCGCCCGCGGCGAGCGGCTGCTCCGTCTGGTCGCCGTGGTCTGCCATGCGGGCGCCGACGGCGCCGCCACCGCCGTACTGATCCAGGACTGGCACGCCCTCGCCGCCGGGAAGGAGCTGCCCCCGGTCACCGCCCCGACGCCGCTGCAACTCGCGGTCGCGGAGCAGAGCGCCCGCGGTCGTCGCAAGGCGGCCGCCGGCCTGCGGCACTGGGCCCGGGTCCTGGGCAGCGGCCCGCAGACCGTCTTCGCCGACGCGCGGGTCACCGGCCCGCCCCGCGACCACACCGCGCTGATGGTGCGCTCGTGCTCGGCGGCCGACCAGCTCGCCGCCGTCTGCCGCCGCGTCGGCGCCGGCCCCGTCCGTCGTCCTGCTCGCCGCCTTCGCCGCGCTGGTCGCCCACCGCGCCGGCCGGCGGGGGGAACTGGTGCTGTCGGCGCTCTCCGCCAACCGCCACCAGGCCGAGCTGATCGACCACGTCGGCACCCTCGCGCAGGACGCGCTGATCCTGCTGGACACCGACGCGGCCGACCTCGACCAGCTGATCGGCCGAGCCAAGTCGGCTTCGCTGAAAGCCTATTGGAACAGCATCCTGGACGCCGGGCAGGTCTGGCAGCTGGTCGAGGACGTCGCCCACCGGCGCGGCTCCCGGTTCGCCCGCCAAGTGGTCGTCAACGACCTGAGCCTCGCCGTCCCGGCTGCCGTTGCCGACGCCCAGCCGCCCCCGTCCGGCGACCCCGAGCTGACCGCGCTGCCCAGCCCGCCGCTGCCGGTCCGGCTGATGCTCGCCGTCCTGCGGGTCACCGGCAGCCTGGACTTCGTCCTCGTCGCCTGCCCCCAGGTGCTCGACGCGGAGGAGGCGGAGGGCTTCGCCCGGGCGCTGCTCGCGGTGCTCGCGGCCGTCGTCGCCGCCCTGCCCGGCCGCGACACCGCGATGGCGCCGCACCACTACGTCATCCGGCGGGTGACGCCGGACGGCGAGGAGGTCCACGCCGGAAGCGGACGCGACCCGGAGATCGTCGCCCGGTTGTCCGCACTCACCTGAAGGGATGATCGCGGGCAGCCACGGGCCGCTCATCCTCACGAGTCTTCGCCGCTCACTCTCGCGAATCGTCGGCGCTCACTCTCGCGAGTGCCGCGTCGTTCACTCCGGCGAGTGCCTCGGCGAACCCTCGCCGTCGTCGCCGAGCCCCCGCGGGAGGTCCCACGAACATGCGGAGGTCGCCCCCGAGGTGAGCCCCCACGGGCTCGGGACCTCCTCCGCGTCGTCGTCGCCCTGCAGTGGCAGCCGGTCGATCACCGCGACCAGGGCGGGCGGCAGCTGCGGCGCCAGCCCCCGGTGCACCCGGGACAGGATGTCGCGCCGTACGTCCTCCGGCAGTAGCGGTCGGCTCATCCGCAACGGCCTTGGCCCGGGTGGGCGTTCGGCCGTGGACAGCTGGTCCGACCAGGCCCGCCAGTAGTCCGCGTCGTCGGTCTCGCCGAGCATCAGGTGGTGCAGGTGCAGGCAGTACGCGGCCGTCCCGCTGCCCGAGCCCGCCGCGAAGCGCCACCAGAACTCGGCGCCCTCCTCCTTGCCGGTGGCGTACAGCAGTGCGCCGAACACCTCCGCCCCCTCCGGCTGGATCCGGCGCGCGTTCACCAGCAGGTCGAGTCCGCGCGAGGCGTCCGGCGCGCCCAGGAGCAGGGCCACCACCAGGCCCAGCTCGAAGGCGGCCTGCTCGTGCTCTGACGGCAGGTGGGTCGGCGCGGCCGTCAGCCGGGCCTGGCGGACCTCGGCGATCCGCTCGGCGTGGGCGCGTTGGGGCCGTGGCACGCGGAGGACCGCACGCCCCCCGCCCGTGGTGCACGCCCCGCCCGGCGACGCGGTCGTCCGTCGGCCCGTCACAGTTCGTCGCCACGGTCCGGGAGTTCGCCCACCCCGAGCCGGCGCGCCAGCCGTTCTCGGGCATGCCGCAGGTTGGAGTGCACCGTCGCCACGGGCCCTCCCAGGTACGCCGCGATCACCTTCACGTGCAGACCCAGCAGGTAGCGCAGGATCACCACATCCCTTTGTCGGTCCGGCAGTTCGAGGATCGCCGCGTACAGCCGCACCTCGTCCGCCTCGCTGTGCAGCAGCCCGTTGGCCACCTGTTTGAACGCATTGATCACCGCCGCGAAGGTGACCGCCTCCACCTCCACCGGCTCCTCGGCGGCGACCCAGTCCGAGACCTGCCGGTTGGCCAACCGCCAGGCGTACGCGGCCGGTTCCTCGAACCGCAGCACCTGTGGCCAGCAGCGGGCCAGGTCGGCCTTCACCACCTTGACCACCAGCGCGGCGTCGGCCTGGCTGCCTATCCTGGTCAACGCGAGGGCGTGCCAAGCGGGTTCATGCGTCTCGCAGAACGCGGCGTAGGTGAGGTCCAGGCTGAGGCCGAGGTCCCCGCCGACCCCTCGCTCCGGCCCGTTCCCGCCGGCGCAGTCCACTGCCGCCCCGCCCCGGTACCCGCGCACCGGGGCACCCCTGTCGATCGTCATCGATCCTGCTTTCCGTGGCCGTCGGCTGCTCACCCGGCCACCCGAGGGTCGGGCTGTCCGTGCCCATCCTCATTCCATCAGGCCTGTTACTCCAGGCTGCAAAGTGAATACAGATTGTCATCTCATGGGATCTGGCGACTGGTTGAATCGGTCCCGCCGGGATTGGCCCCGCAGGGATTGGTCCCCGGATACCGTGGGCAGCAATCGGTCGGTTGCGATCGAGGTACCGAGGGGGAAACGATGGGTCTCTACGACGGGGTGGACCTGCGGCTGAACGTGCCGCACTCGGCCCGGATGTACGACTACTTCCTGGGCGGTTTCACCAACTTCGCCGCCGACCGCGAGGCCGCCGGACACGCCCTCGCCGTCGCGCCCTGGCTGCGCACCGGCGCCCGCGCCAACCGCTCCTTCATGCACCGCTCGACCCGCGCCCTCGCCGAGGCCGGCCTCGACCAGTTCCTCGACATCGGCACCGGAATCCCCACCTCGCCCAACCTCCACGAGGTCGCCCAACGCGTCCGGCCGGACGCCCGCGTCGTCTACGCCGACAACGACCCGATCGTCCTCTCGCACGCCCAGGCCCTGCTCACCGGCACCCCCGAGGGCCGCACCGCCTACGTCGAGGCCGACGTCACCGACGTCACCCGGCTGCTCGCCGCCCCCGGGCTGCGCGACACCATCGACCTGGACCGCCCCGTCGCGCTCTCCCTCAACGCCCTGCTCCACTTCGTCCCCGACGCCCGCGGTGCGTACGAGATCATCGAGCACCTCAAATCCGTCCTGGCCCCCGGCAGCGCCCTGGTGGTGACCCACACCACCCCCGACTTCGCCCCCGAGGACATCGCCAACCTGGTCCGCATCTACGGGTCCGGCGGCACCGCCGTCCAGGCCCGCACCCGCGCCGAGGTCGCCCGCTTCTTCGACGGCTGGACCCTCCTCGCCCCGGGCGTCGTCCCCACCCCCCAGTGGCGGCCCTCGGCGGACGAACCCCCGGTCTCCGCCCCGGAGGCCTCGGCGTACGCGGCGGTGGCCCTCCGGCCCTGACCCATGGTCGACGAACCACCCGGGCCCCCGTAGCGTCCTGTGATCGAGAAGGCGGTTCGCGCCGCGACACTCGACCAGAGGGGCACCATGTACTCGCAGCCTTCGGAAGCCCGCCACCGCCGTCACAGCCGCCGCGCGGTCCTCGGCCTCGGGGCGGCCGTCGCCGTCACGGCCGCGACCGGCGGACCGGCCCGCGCCGCGTCCACCAGCGGCGGACCGGCCTACGCCGCATCCGCCCCGGGTACGCCCGACGGCTCCGATCTCCACCGCCGGCTCGCCGCCCTCGAACAGGAGCACTCCGCCCGGCTCGGCGTCTACGCCCGGAACCTGACCACCGGCCGGACCGTCCACTACCGCGCCGACGAACTGTTCCCGATCTGCTCGGTCTTCAAGACCGTCGCCGTCGCCGCCGTCCTGCGCGACCTCGACCGCGACGGCGAGTTCCTCGCCCGGCGGATCCGGTACACCCAGGCCGACGTCGACCGGGCCGGCGGCGCACCGATCACCGGCGAGCCCGGCAACCTGGCGAACGGCATGACCGTCGCCGAACTCTGCGCGGCCGCCCTCGACCACAGCGACAACACCGCCGGCAACCTGCTGCTCCGCGAACTCGGCGGACCGACGGCCGTCACCCGCTTCTGCCGCTCGATCGGTGACCGCGTCACCCGGCTGGACCGCTGGGAGCCCGAACTCAACACGGCCGAGCCCGATCGCATCACCGACACCACCAGCCCGCACGCCATCGGCCGCACCTACGGCCGCCTCGCCCTCGGCCGCACGCTCCCACCGGCCAAGCGCGACCGGCTCACCGCCTGGCTGCGGGCCAACACCACCAGCACCCACCGCTTCCGCGAGGGCCTGCCGCAGGACTGGACCCTCGCCGACAAGACCGGCACCGGCAGCTACGGCACCACCAACGACGTCGGCATCGCCTGGACCCCGACCGGAGCCCCCGTCCTCCTCGCCGTCCTCACCACCAAGCCCGCGGACGCCGCCGCCCCCAAGGACGAACCCCTCGTCGCGAAGACCGCCGCCCTGCTCGCCCCCGTCCTCGGGTAACCCCGCACCCGACGTGCCACCCCCGCACCGGCCGGGCGACGGCCCGCACCACGCGCTGCGCGCCGTCGCCGCCCGGCCTCGCCCTCGGCGGCCGCGGCTGCTCTCCCGTGCCCCGACCCGCAGCACCGCCCGTCCCGCCCGTGCGCGGTCCACCCGCTGCCACTCGCTGACGCCCCTTACTCACCTGTGCGCCCGCGCCGCCCCGGGGACAGACTGGTGGTGGACCGATGCTGTCCCGCGAGGCTGGGAGACGCATGCTGCTGGGACTCACCACCGCGCTGGTCGCGACCGTCTGCTTCGGCTTCGGGGCGGTCTTCCAGGCGCGCGGGGCGCGGTCGGCCCCGCGTGCCGACCGGGTGCGGGCGGGGCTGCTGGCCGCGCTGGTGCGGTCGTGGCAGTTCCTGGTCGGGACGGTGCTGGACATCGCCGGCTTCGTGCTGAGCATCGTGGCCCTGCGCAGCCTTCCGCTCTTCCTGGTGCAGGCCGTCACCAACGCCAGCCTGGCCGTCACCGCCCTGGCCGCCGTCTGGCTGCTGGGAGCGCGCCTGCGCCGGGGGGACGTCGCGGGCATCGTTGTCGTCGTCGTCGGCCTCACCCTGCTGGCGCTCGGCTCGGGCAAGGAGGGCCGGAACGACGCCCCGGCGGCGTTCCACTGGTCGCTGCTCGCCACCACCGCCGTCATGCTGCTGGCCACCCTCGTGCTGGTGCGCCGGGACGGCACCGTGGCGGCCGCCGGGTTGGGCCTGCTGGCCGGGGTCGGTTTCGGGGTGACCAGCCTCGCGGTGCGCGTCCTGGATGCCTCCGGCCCGCTCGCGGTCCTCTCCGACCCGGCCGCCTACGCCTTGGCCGTCGGCGGCCTCGGCGGCTATCTCGCGTACGCACTGGCCCTGCAGCGCGGCACGGTGACGGCCGCGACCGCCGCCGGGACGGTGGCCGAGACCTTCGGCCCGGCCCTGGTCGGCGTGGCGGCGCTCGGCGACGCCGCGCGCCCCGGGTTCGAGTGGTGCGCGCTGACGGGCTTCGCGGTGGCGGTGGGCGGCACTTTCCTGCTGTCCCGTTTCGGTGAACTCGAGGGCGGGTCGGCCGAGCTGTCGATGCCGTACCCGGGCGCCGAGGCGGAGCCGGCCGTCCCGCCCCGGTAGCCCGGACGACTCCGCCGTGCGAAGGTGACTTGCCGGACAAATCGGACGGCGACACGGCCTCAGAGCGGCAGGTGCGCGATGGCGGAGGAACCCCGATCGGAACCCCACCCCGGATCTCGGCGGTCGGTACCGACCGAGCGTCCCGTCGCGCTGATCACCGGCGCCTCCTCCGGGATCGGCCTCGCCACCGCCATCCGGTTGGCCGAGGCCGGCTGGCACACCCTGCTCTCCGGCACCGACCGGGCCCGCCTCGACGAGGTCGCCGACCGCACCGGCGGCCTGGCCCTGCCCGAGGACCTGAGCAAGCCGGACGGCCCGCGCCGCCTCGCCGACGCCGCCCTGACCGAGGCCGGCCGGGTGGACGCCCTGGTCGCGAGCGCCGGCCTCGGCTGGCGCGGCCCGTTCGCGGACACCCCCCTCGACACCCTGGACCGGATGTTCGAGGTCAACTTCGCCGCCCCGCTGCGCCTGGTCCGCCTGCTCCTGCCCGGCATGCTGGAGCGCCGCCACGGCCGGATCGTGCTGCTCGGCTCGATGGCCGGCCAGGTCGGCGTGCGCGACGAATCGGGCTACTCGGCCACCAAGGGCGGCCTGACCATGTTCGCGGAGAGCCTCTGGTACGAGCTGCGCGGTACGGGCGTGGGGGTGCGCCTGGTACTCCCGGGGGCGGTGGACACCCCGTTCTTCGACCGGCGCGGCACGCCGTACCAGCGGGAGCGGCCGCGCCCCGTCTCGGCGGAGCGGGTCGCGGACACCGTGGTCGCGACCATCAGCACCGAACGCGACCGTCTGTACGTGCCGC
The DNA here is from genome assembly GCF_055575755.1 of Kitasatospora sp. NPDC034035. Taxonomy (NCBI): domain Bacteria; kingdom Bacillati; phylum Actinomycetota; class Actinomycetes; order Kitasatosporales; family Streptomycetaceae; genus Kitasatospora; species Kitasatospora sp. NPDC034035. The sequence goes on from NZ_JBVISA010000007.1 coordinate 296,841, forward strand.
ACTGGCTCGGCTTCCCGGCCCGCATCCACGGCGTCGCGCCGGGCGTGTTCCGCCGGATGGCCTCCCGCTTCGGGTGAGCGCCGGATGGGCGTCGCCACCGAGGCCGTCAGCACCGGGGCCGTCAGCACCGAGGCGGTCATCACGAAGGCCGTCTTCACCGGGGCCGCCGTGGCCGGGGTGGAGTTGCTGCACCTCGCCCCGGCCGCCGTCCGCCTCCCGCCGCTGCGCCGCACCCTGGCCCGCCGCACGGCCGGCCACGGCACCGCCCCCGGCCACATCGCCCTGACCTTCGACGACGGCCCCGACCCGCGTAGCACTCCGTACATCCTCGACGCGCTGGACGAACTCGGCGTCCGTGCCACCTTCTTCCTGCTGGGCGCGATGCTGGAACGGGCCCCCGCGCTCGGCCGCGAGCTGGTGCGGCGCGGCCACGAGGTCGCCGTCCACGGCTGGCACCACCGGCAGCAGTGGTACCCGGCCCCCGCCCGCGACCTGCGCGAACTGCGCCGCGCCAGCGAGGCGGTGACCGACCTCTGCGGCGCCCGCCCGCTCTGGTACCGCCCGCCGTACGGCGTCCTGACCGCCGGCCCGGCCCTGGCCGCCCGCCGCCTGGGCCTGCGCAGCGTGCTGTGGACCGCCTGGGGCCGCGACTGGACGGCGGAGGCCACCGGCGCCTCCGTCTACGCGACCGCCCGCCCCGGCCTGACCGGCGGCGCGACCCTCCTCCTCCACGACTCCGACTGCACCTCCGCCCCCGACTCCTGGCGCGCCACCCTCGCCGCCCTACCCCTGATCGCCGGCCACTGCCGCACCCGCCACCTCACCCTCGGCCCGCTCCGCGACCACGCGGTGCCGCCCCGCTAGCCGGGCTCGCGCCCGTGTCGGCACGGTGCGCGTGACCTACCCCAGCCCCACCCGCCGCAGTGCCTCCGCGAACCCTGCCTGCCATCCCGTCGGGGTGGCGCCGGGCGAGGGCGCGGGGGAGGGCCGTTTCAGGGCCGCGAGGGCGTTGCGGACGACGTCGGCCGGGCGGGCGGAGGTGACGTCGGCGTGGCCGAGTTCGAGTTCGTGCTGGAGGTTGTCGCGCCCGTGGCCCTGGACGACGTCGAGGAGCAGCAGCCGTCGGCCGAGTGCGCGGGCTTCGCTGCAGGTGTCGCCGGAGCTGGTGACGACGAGGTCGGCGGCGGTCATCAGCGCGGGGATCCGGTCGGTGTAGCCGAACGGGTGCAGCCGGGGCTGCCGGTGGGCGGCGGCTCGGAGGCGGTGCTGGAGTGCGCGGTTGCGTCCGGCGACCGCGAGCACGTGCGGCCCGGTGGCGGCGAGTGAGGCGGCGGTGCGGGCGAGCGGGCCGAGCCCCCAGGAGCCGGACATCAGCAGGACGCAGGGGGCGTCCGCCGGTACGCCCAGCTCGTTCCGTGCTTCGGCGCGTCCCGGCGGGTGGTAGAACGGCTGCCGCAGCGGCGCGGGCACGACGGCGATGTCGGCGTCCGGGCGGTACCGCCGCACCGCGCAGGCGGCGACCTCGGAGGTGACCAGGAACAGGTCCGTCCCCTCCTGTACCCAGAGCCGGTGCGGCGTCACGTCGGTGCAGAACACGAAGTGCCGGAACTCCCGTCCCTGTCCCCACCCCTGCAGCCGGTTGACCGCCGAGGTCGCGGTGGCGAACACCGAGACCACGAGCTGCGGCCGCTGGGTCTCGACCAGTTTCCGCAGTGCCGGGACGAGCCGGGTGCGGGCCGCCGCGTCGGTGAGCCGGGCGATCCGGGTGCCCGGCCGCAGCGCCGAGAAGTGGAAGGCGTCGTACACCCCGGGGAGGCCGAGCAGGTGGCGGAAGACCGCCTCCCCGGCGGCGCCCGAGCGTTCGCCGAGCAGGGCCATGGCGTCGACGGTGTCGGTGGTCCAGCCGCGGTCCCGCAGGGTGTCGGCGCAGGCCTGGGCCATCACGTCGTGGCCCTGGCCGAGCGAGCCGGAGATCAGCAGGGCGTGCGGCATCGGGTGGTCCCGGTCAGGTGGTGGTGGACGCGGCGGTGGCGGCCCGGTACCAGTCGGCGTACCGTCGCACGCCGTCCGCGAAGTTGGTCCGCGGAGACCAGCCGAGCAGTCGCTTCGCTTGAGCGGACGAGATCCGACGGCCCGTGTAGTCGGCTTTCCGGCCCCCGATGTGTTCGATGCTGACGGGTCCGAGCAGTTCGTCGACGGTGTCGGCGATGTCGCGTACGGAGACGGCGGTGGAGCCTTCGAGGGCGAAGGTCTGGTCCTCGGCGGCGGGGGACAGGGCCCGGACGTGGGCGTCGGCGAGGTCCTCGACGTAGACGAAGTTGCGGCTCTGGCGTCCGTCGCCGGCGATGGTGATCGGCCGCCCGGCCAGCGCGGCCTGGACGAACCGTGCGACGACCAGTTCGTCGCGCATCCGGGGTCCGTACGGGATGCCGTAGCGCAGGATGGTGAAGTGCTGCCCGTACAGCTCGCGGTAGCTGTGCACCAGCATTTCGGCGGCGAGCTTGGTGGCCACGTAGAGGTGGCCGCTGTGCTCCAGCTCGATCGGGACGTGCTCGTCCAATTCCTCTTCTTCGCCGCCGAGTTGCTCGCCGCCGAGGGCGGCGCCGTAGACCCAGACGGTACTCGCGAGCACGGTGCGGCTGAGGCCGCTGCGCCGCGCGGCTTCCAGGACGGCCTCGGTGCCGTCGATGTTGGTCCGCACGGCGCGGACCGGGTCGGCGGAGACCTGTTCGACGTCGGCCATCGCGGCGAGGTGGTAGACCACTTCGCTGCCCGCCAGTGCGGAGGTGAGGGCCTTCAGGTCGAGGACGTCGATCCGCGCGTGTTCGGCGTCGGGGTTGAGGTACTGGTCGGTGGTGTCCACCGCGAGGACGTCGTGGCCGGCCGCGATCAGGTGGTCCACGACGTGTGAGCCGATGAATCCGCAGCCCCCGGTGACGGCTATCCGCACGTTCTTGCTCCCTTCGCTCCGGCCGGCCGGCTAACCGGCCGACCGCCGGTACACCGCCGAGACGGCTTCGATGACCTGCTCCGTCTCGTCCTCCGTCATGTCGGAGTGCACCGGCAGGCAGACCTGCCGTGCGCAGAGGTCCTCGGCCACGGGCAGGGGCCCGCGCCGGTACGGGGCGAGCACGGGCTGCAGGTGCAGCGGCAGGTCGTAGACCTCGCCGGACAGCCGCACGCCGTGCTCCTCGGCGACCGCCCGCTTGAACGCCGCACGGTCCGTGCCGGGCGGCAGCAGCGCCACGTACTTGTAGTAGTTGCCACGGCAGCCGGGCGGTTCGAGCACCGGCTGCAGGCCGTCCGGCCCGGCCAGCGCCGCGTCGTAGCGACGGGCGACGGCCCGGCGGGCCTCGATGAACTCCTTGAGCCGGCGCAGGTGCACGGCGCCGACCGCCGCGTGGAGCTCGCTCATCCGCCAGGAGTAGCCGAGCAGCACGTGGTGGTTGGTGGTGAAGGAGCCCTTGCCCTGGTCACGGTAGATCCGGGCCTCGTCGCGCAGCTCCGGCGACTCGGTGAGGATCATGCCGCCCTCACCGCTGGTGGTGACCTTGGTCGGGTAGAAGGAGAAGGCTCCGGCCAGCCCGAAGGTCCCGGCGGCGCGCCCGTTGACGCTGCTGCCGTGGGCGTGCGCGGCGTCCTCGACCAGCGGGATGCCGCGTTGGTCGCAGAGTGCCCGCAGGGCGTCGACCTGCGGGGTGACCAGCCCGCCGATGTGCACCAGCACGACGGCGGCGGTGTCCGGGGTGAGGGCCTCCTCGAGGGTTTCGGGGGAGAGCGCGAGGGTGGCCGGGTCGACGTCGGCGAACACCGGGCGCCCGCCCGCGTGGAGCACCGCGCCGGCGGTCGCGTAGAAGGTGACGGCGGGGACGACCACGTCGCGGCCCCGGACATCGACGGTGCGCAGGATCATCTCCAGCGCCGCCGTGCCACTGCTCACCGCGACGGCGTGGGAGGCGCCGTGCTCGGCGGCGAAGCCCTGCTCGAAGCGCTCGGTCCAGGGACCGAGGGTCAGGGCACCGGTGGTGAGCATCTCGGTCACCGCCTCGGCGACGGCCGCGCGGTCGCTCTCGTCGAACACGATGCGGGCGGCTGGCACGCCCATGGGGCACCTCCGGCGGCGGGCTGCCGACGCAGCACCGATCGGGTCGGATCCTCCCGAACCGCACAAAAGCGGTCGGGTCAGGCACATCACGCTACTTCGCCCGGCCGGGTCACGGCCTGTCGTCGCCCCCCGCACGGGTGACCCGGCTGCTTCCTCCGCAGGTAGGAGGGCTACTCCCGACGCAGGGCGTGCGCTCCTCCGTCCGGGGGACGGCCGTACTGCGTCCGCAGTACGCAAACGGCCTGCGCAGGGACGACGACGGAGCAGGGGTCGGCGATCAAGGATTGGTCACGCTGCGGCGGACCGCGTCCTCAGGGGCGTACGGCCCGCCCGCGGCGCGCCCTGTACCGAGACGCCGCATCCGAAGGAGTCCGCTCTCCCGTGGCCACGTTCCTCTACCGCCTGGGCCGATGGGCCTTCGTCCGGCGCCGGCTGGTGACCTTGCTCTGGGTCGCCGTGCTGGCGGTCGGCGGAGTCCTGGCGGCCAAGGCGCCCGCCGCACCCGACGACGGCTTCGCGATGCCCGGCACGGAAGCGCAGAAGGCCTTCGACCTGATGAACGAGCGCTTCCCCGGCGGTCACGCCGACGGCGCCTCGGCCAGGTTGGTGTTCGTCGCGCCCTCCGGGCAGAAGATCACCGCCGCGCCCCACCAGCAGGCGGTGGAGCGGACGGTCGACGAGCTCGCCCACGCCGAGCAGGTCACCGGGGCGGTCAGCCCCTTCAAGGCGGGCGCCGTCTCCAAGGACGGCAGCACCGCGTACGCGACCGTGAACTACTCCGTCAAGGCGGGCGAGCTGTCCCAGGGCGCCACCCACGCCCTGGAGCAGGCCGCCCAGCACGGCCGGGACGCCGGGCTCAAGGTCGAGATCGGCGGCAACGCGCTGACGGCCAAACCCGGCGCGGGCGGCAGCAGCGAGACGATCGGCATGGCACTGTCCGCCGTCGTGCTGGTGATCACCTTCGGCTCGCTGGTCGCGGCCGGCCTGCCGCTGCTCACGGCGGTCGTCGGCGTCGGCCTCGGCATGGCGCTGATCACCGCGCTCGGCAGCACCCTCGGCCTGTCCAGCACCACCGGCACGCTCGCCATGATGCTCGGCCTCGCGGTCGGCATCGACTACGCGGTGTTCATCGTCTCCCGCTACCGGGCCGAACTCACCGAGGGCCGGACCCCCCAGGAGGCGGCCGGCCGGGCCGTCGGCACCGCCGGGTCCGCCGTGGTGTTCGCCGGCCTCACCGTGGTGATCGCCCTCGCCGGGCTGTCCGTGGTCGGCATCCCGATCCTCGCCAAGATGGGCATGGCCGCCGCCGGGACGGTCGTCATCGCCGTGCTGGTCGCGCTCACCCTGGTCCCGGCGCTGCTCGGCTTCCTCGGCCGCAAGGTGCTGCCGCGCAAGGTCCGCAAGGCCCGCGGCGACGCCGCCCGGGAGGCGACCAAGGAGAACGGCGGCGCCCGCTGGGCCCGGTTCGTGCTGCGCCGCCCGCTCGCGGTGCTGCTCGGCGGCGTGATCGGACTCGGCGTGCTCGCGGCCCCCGCGCTCGACCTACGGCTCGGCCTGCCGGGCGACGAGGCCAAGCCCACCTCCACCACCCAGCGCCGCGCCTACGACCTGCTCTCCGAGGGCTTCGGCCCGGGCTTCAACGGCCCGCTGACCGTCCTGGTGGACGCCAAGGGCGTCGCCGACCCGAAGGCCGCGGCGAACGAGGTCTCCCAGAAGGTCTCCGGCCTGCCGGGCGTCGTCACCGTGACACCGCCGATGTTCAACCAGGCCGGCGACACGGCCCTGCTCAACGCGATACCGGCGACCGGCCCGAGCGAGGCCGAGACCAAGGCCATCGTGCACGCCATCCGCGGCGACGCGGCCGCCCTGAAGTCGGCCACCGGCGCGACGGTCCTGGTCAGCGGTACGACGGCGATGAACATCGACGTCTCGCAGAAGCTCACGGACGCACTGGTGCCCTACCTCGCCGTGGTGGTCGGCCTCGCCGTCCTCCTGCTGCTGGTGGTCTTCCGCTCCGTGCTCGTCCCGCTGAAGGCGGCGCTCGGCTTCCTGCTCTCGGTGGCCGCCGCCCTCGGCGCCGTGGTCGCGGTCTTCCAGTGGGGCTGGCTGGCCGACCTGATCGGCGTGGAGCAGACCGGCCCGGTGATGAGCATGATGCCGATCTTCATGATCGGCGTGGTCTTCGGCCTCGCCATGGACTACGAGGTGTTCCTGGTCACCCGGATCCGGGAGGGCTACGTCCACGGCGAGGAGCCCGGCGAGGCGATCGTCACCGGCTTCCGGCACAACGCCCGGGTGGTCACCGCCGCCGCCTTCATCATGATCGCCGTCTTCTCGGGCTTCATCGGGATGAGCGAGCCGATGATCAAGATGATGGGCCTGGGGCTCGCCGCGGCCGTCGCCTTCGACGCCTTCGTGGTCCGGATGGCCATCGTCCCGGCCGTCCTCGCCCTGCTCGGCCGCCGTGCCTGGTGGCTGCCGCGTCGGCTCGACCGGCTGATACCGGACGTGGACGTCGAGGGCAGCAAGCTGCAGCCGCCCGCCGCCGAACCGGCCCCGGCCCCGGAGTCGGTCACCGTCTAGGCAAGCAGGCAAGCAGGCAAGCAGGCAAGCAGGCAGGCAGGCAGGCAGGACGGGGCCGGGCGGAACACGCCCGGACCCGTCCGGACCCGGTCGGCACCGCTGGCGCCGGCCGGCACAGCTCGCCTCGCTCGGCACTGCTTGCCCCGTCCGGCTCGACACTGGTTCGAGCCCCTACCGTTACCGTTGCTGTCGGGGGCCGCCGCCCGCGCGGAGGTCCCCGGTCCGGCCCGCCGCCCTCACCCGGACGCGGCGCGGCACGAACTGGCGAGCCCGGCGAGGCTGCGGCCAGGGCCCCCGACCCGGAGAGCACGACCATGACCGACACCTGGCAGCGCCTGCGTCGCGACCACCCGCGGCTGCTCGACGCCGTCGGCGGAGCCGCCCTGATCACGGTCACCGCGCTCGGCGCCACCGTCGACCAGACCAACGGGCCCGTCACCATGCCCGACCCGGCCACCGGCGTGATCGCCCTGGTCTCCGCCGTCGCCGTGTTCGCCCACCGCCGCTTCCCGCGCGCGGTCGTCGCCGTCACACTGCTCTGCACGATGGTGCTCGCCGGGACGAGCCCCCGGCTCACCCCCATGCTGGCCACCCCCCTCCTGCTCGCGCTCTACTTCCTCGCCGTCCGCACCGACCGCGCCACCGCCCTGCGCGCCTCGATCGCCACCGCCGTCCTGCTCACCGGGATCTCCCTGCTGCTCGGCCCCGGCGGCCCGATCGGCGAGCGGATCAGCGTCCTGGCCTGGGCCCTGCTGCCCGGCGCCCTCGGCGACTCCATCCGCAACCGCCGCGCCCACCTCGCGGCCATCGAGGAACGCGCCGAACGCGCCGAACGCACCCGCGAGGAGGAGGCCCGCCGCCGGGTCGCCGACGAGCGGATCCGGATCGCCCGCGACCTGCACGACGTGGTCGCCCACCACATCGCCTTGGCCAACGCCCAGGCCGGCATCGCCGTCCACCTCATGGACAACCACCCGGTGCAGGCCCGCGAGGTGCTCAGCCACATCACCGACGCCACCGGCTCGGCCCTGCAGGAGCTGCGCGCCACCGTCGGCCTGCTGCGCCGCGCCGAGGAGCCCGCCCCGCTCGAACCCACCCCGGGCCTGGACCGGCTGCCCGAGCTGCTCGGCTCCTTCGAGCGGGCCGGGCTGCCGGTCCGCCTCACCGTCCGCGGTGACGCCCGGCCGCTGTCGCCCGGCGTCGACCTCACCGCCTTCCGGATCGTCCAGGAGTCGCTGACCAACGTCGCCAAGCACGCCCACGGCGCCGACGCCGAGGTCACCCTCGCCTACAGCGAGAGCCGGGTGACGGTCAGCGTCGCCAACGGCCGTCCGGCCGCGACCGGGAGCCCCCGCGCCGCACTGCTGCCCCAGCCCGCCCCGGGCGAGAGCGGCTTCGGCCTGATCGGCATGCGCGAGCGGGCCGGCGCGGTGGGCGGTCGGCTCAGCGCCGACCGACGGCCCGACGGGGGCTTCCTGGTCACCGCCGAACTGCCCCTGCGCACCGGCGCCCTCGACGACGGCCCGGCCCATGCCGGTGCGGCCGGTCCGCACCCGGCCGGTGCACACGGGGCCGGCTCACCAGGGGCCGGTGCCCGCGGGGTCGGCTCGCCGGGGGCCGGTGGACAGGATCACGCCGTTCGGGGAGGCGGCGCCGCGCCCCTCTGCAGCCCCCGAACCGCCCGCGCCGCCCGTACGCACGACGCCGAAGGACAGGACCGCGCCGCCCGACCGGCACGCGCGGTCCGAGAGGACAGGGACCACGCATGACCATCAGGGTGCTCCTCGCCGACGACCAGGCCCTGCTGCGCGGCGCCTTCCGCATGCTGATCGACGCGGAGGAGGACATGGAGGTGGTCGGCGAGGCCGCCGACGGGCGCGAGGCCGTCGAGCTCGCCCGGGCCACCAGGCCCGACATCGTCCTGATGGACATCCGGATGCCCGGCGCCGACGGCCTCGGCGCCACCGCCGCGATCTGCGGCGACGAGGAACTGTCGGGCACCCGGGTGCTCATCCTCACCACCTTCGAGATCGACGAGTACGTGGCCCAGGCGCTGCGCGCGGGCGCCGGCGGCTTCCTCGGCAAGGGCGCTGACCCGAAGGAACTGCTCGCCGCCGTCCGTACCGTCGCAGCCGGCGACGCCCTGCTCTCGCCCGCCGCCACCCGGGCCGTGATCGACCAGTTCCTGGCCCAGCCCGACCCGGGCGCCGCCGGCCCGGCGAGCGAGCGGCTCGCCGTCCTCACCGCCCGCGAGCGCGAGGTGATGTCGATGGCCGCCACCGGCCTCACCAACGAGGAGATCGCCGAGCGGATGTTCGTCAGCCCGTTCACCGTCCGCACCCACGTGCACCGGGCGATGGCCAAGCTCGACGCCCGCGACCGCGCCCAACTCGTCGCGATCGCCTACCAGTCCGGCCTGGTCCCGCCCGGCCGGCCGTCCTGATCACGGCCGACTCGCGTCATTCGAGCAGCCTGAGGGCTGAGTCTCCGTCAAATTTCCGCAGCAGAAGCGGATCAGGTTCCCGGCCTGGCCGAAAACGACCCCCGAACTGGTGTATCAGCGAGTAGTCTGCCGGTGACTCAGAATGAGGAGGATGTTCGTGGAAACCAAGGACACGGCCGGCGAGGTGCGGATTCTCCAGCCGTTGCCCGGGCGTACGGCGGACGCATCTCAGGCGTTCGACCTTCGGCTCGCGCGACTGCTCCGCCTGCTCGGGGTCGAGGCCGCACCCGGTCCCGACTACCAGAGTTCGGCCCGGTGGGAGGTCCACAAGGTGGTCGCCGGAAGGTCCGAGCTGCCCGAGGAGTACTTCGAGGCGCTGCTGGAGGCGGCGGTCCACGACCCCAACCCGAGCTTCAACCGGCGCTTCGTCGAGCCGGCCCTGCTCGCCTTCGGGCAGCGCCGGGTCCGCCTCGCCCTGCTCGGCTACCTGCGCACCGGCACCGGCCCGGAGCGGGCGGGCGCCGCGCGGGCCTGGTACTGGACGGCCCTGTCGATCGGGGACGGGCGCAACGGCGCCGCCGCCGACGAGGGTGCGAGCGTCCGGGACGCCTGGTACGAGACCGCGCTGCGGGAGTTCGTCGCCAACGAGGACCTGGACGTCCGCCGCTGCATCCTCCCCGGCCTCCCGCTCGTGCCGCGCGCCTACCCGGCGGAACTGCACGGCCTGGTCGAGGCGGCGGTCGCGATCGCCCGCTCGCACCCCGACGAGTACATTCGGCACCGCGCGGAGATCCAGGTCGGTCTCTGACTCTCGGGTGACCCCGCTCCGGGTGCACGCGCCGACGTGCGCACTCGACGGGTGTACCCGGAGCGGCATTTCCCGTCCGGTCGTTCCATTCGCCCACGATCCGGCGAATCGCTCCGGCCACCGGCCCTGGGCCGAGGAGCCCGAGCGCTTCATCGCCCTCGTCGACGACTTCCTGAACGAACGCCTCTAGCGTCGCGGTGAGGTGCCGGTGTCCGGGGCGGGCTTGGCGGCGAACGGGCATCGGTTGGCAACCTATCGGTGGCACGCCACGGTGCGCGCCGACGAGACTTTCCGTCATGAGCCGTGGCCCCCGGTGCCACGGCCGAGCACGAAAAGGGGAAGTCCCATGGCGACGTTCGTTCTCGTACCCGGCGGTTGGCACGGCTCCTGGGCGTTCGAGGCGGTGGTCCCGCTGCTGGAGCGGGCCGGCCACACCGTCCACACCCTGACCCTGACCGGCCTGCGCCCCCACGACGACCCCGCCACGATCGCCGCCGCCAACCTCGACACCCACGCCGAGGACGTGCTGCGCCTGCTGGAGCGCGCCCACCTCGGCGACGTGACGCTCGTCGGTCACAGCTACGGCGGGATGGTGATCACCGCCGCCGCCGACCGCGCCGGCGGCCGGGTCTCCCGCCTGGTGTACCTGGACGCCTGCGTGCCGCGCGACGGCGAGTCGTGCTGGTCCATCATGAACGAGGGCTACCGGCAGTCGTTCGTCGCCGGCGCCGCCACCACCGGCTACGCCGTCCAACCCCCGTGGCGGCCGGACGGCGACCCGCGCCGCCGCCCGCACCCGCTCGCCGCCTTCCTGCAGACGGTCCACCTCACGGGCGCCCTCGCCGAGGTCACCCGCCGCGAGTTCGTCTACTGCTCGGGATGGGAGGACCGCACACCGTTTGCCGACCAGCGCACCCGGCTGCTCGCCGACCCGGGATGGACCGTCCACGACGTGCCGACCGGCCACAACCCGATGCGCGAGGCGCCGCAGGCAGTCGCCGCGCTCCTGCTCGACGGAGCAGATGAAGCCGATGAAGCCGACGAGCGCGGAGGACCCGACGAACGCGGCGGACCCGGCGGACCCGGTGACAACGCCGTCCTCACCCCGGGCCGGATGGCCCTGTTGGGGTCGTGACGTACCTGATGAACCTGGCGACATGATCACCAGGGGGCCGGACCGCTCACTGATCACCTCACTGATCACCTACGACCACTGACCGGTTTCGGAGCTGCTCGTCCAGCCGATCCGAGCCCACGTCACAGCAGGGCCAGCGCCTGCCGGAGGTTGTACTCGGCGATGCCGGCCATGGCCGACCGGTCGGGGAAGTCGCCGTCGAGCAGCCGCAGCGGGCCCGCCGTCAGCGACAGCCGCTGCGCCAGCGTGTAGAGGGCGAGCCGGGCCTCGTCCAGCCCGTCCACCGCCGGCGGCCGGTAGGCGTCGTGGAAGCGGATCCGCAGGAAGACGTGCTCCCACTCGACGTCGAAGTACATCGTGCCTTCGATGTCGATCAGCACCGGGTGCCCGTCCGCGTCCACCAGGACGTGGTCGGGCCCGAGTTCGCCGTGCACGACCGCGTACTCCGCGCGCGGCCGCACCGCCGCCGTCAGGCCCAGCAGCCGTTCCTCCAGCCGACCTTGGGTGTGCGCGATCCGCCGGTCGCGCGATGCAGCCTCGGCGAGGTCGCGCAGCGCACGGTCCAGGACGACCGCCTCGCAGGACGTACCGCGCGAGGTTCCCCCTCCGTCGACCACGGCCACCTTGCCGTACCCGGACGCCCGATGACCTCGCATCGCCTCCAGCGCTTCCCCGAGCCGGGCGACCACCGGGGCGGCCGAGCGTGGGTCGCGCGCGAGCAGGTCCTCCAGGTTCCCGCCCGGGAGGTCCTCGACGATCGCGAGGTCCGACGGGCCGTGGACGCCGTCGCGGTCCAGGAGCCGGATCGCCGGGACCCGGACGCCGAGCGCGTCCAGCCGCGCGTGCGCGGCCTCGAACAGGTCGAGCCCGAGGCCGGGGGAGAACGGGTTGGTGAGGTCGCTGTCGCCCTCGGCCGCCGGCCAGTAGTTCTCGGCGTCATCCCACAGGTAGGCGACCACCGTCGCCGCATCGTCCATCACCAGGCGGTACGCGCCCTTCTTGCTGCCACCCGCAAGCCGCTCGACGGTCTCCAGCCGCCGCCCGCCACCCAGTGCGGCCCGCGCCGCCCCCGCCAACCGCTGCCGCCCGACCGCCCCCGGTGCCACCGCGTTCCGAACCGCCCTCCCCGCGACCACGACCCGCGCACCCTACGGGAGCACCGACCGGCAGGCGAAAGACCCGCCATTTCCTCGGGTGCCTCGCCCCCGCCCGTGACGGCATCGTCCACCTCTCCGGCCGCCACCCGGCGGCAGCCGCCTGCAGCTCGGCGGGTGGCCCCCGGAAGCCTCGCCCGGAACCGCTGCCCGCAAGGGTCTGATGATCTACTCGCGGCCTTGCCGGCGCACAGCCTGCAGCCCAGGGCACGGCCCTGGTGCCGGTTGATCGGGTCACCCCCGTTTGTCCCTTTCGTCTCGGCGGGCGTGCGCGGAGGCTCGCCGCGCGCCGCGGTCCCTCCCGGCGCAGGATGGAAGTCCCGGGGCAGTGGTACAACCGGCGGCGGGAGGTCCGGGCCGTGGTGATCGCAATGGCAGACATCCGCGAGTGGCGTGGCCATGCCGTGGTCGACGAGAAGAGCCACCGCATCGGCACGCTGGAGTCGGTCTACGTCGAGACGGCCAGTGACGAGCCGTTCTTCGCCACCGTCACGGTGGGCTTCGCCGGTCGGCGCCGGCTGGTCTTCGTGCCGCTGGAGGGCGCCGTGGTCGGGCCGGACTACGTCCGGGTGGCGTATGCGAAGAACCAGGTCAAGGATGCTCCGGCGATCGGCACCGACGACGTCCTGCCCGCCGAGGACGAGCCCGCCGTGTTCGCCCACTACGAGCTTCCGTACGCGACCGGCGCCGGTGGCGAGCGCCGGCTGGCCCGCCGCTGACCTCGCGCGGGGGAAACCGGCGGGGGAAGCGGTTGGCAGCTGTTCCTCGCCCTGGCCTGAGCGGCGCCACGAGCCCGGCGACAACGGCACCACAGCCGACAACGCGCCACCGCTGACAGTCGGCAGCTGAGAGCCGACAACCGCATACCCGTAGGAGGGCCGCGACGGATCACCCGTCGCGGCCCTTTCGCTGTGCGCGGATGTTCCCGTACCGCCCGATGTTCCGTCATGCGTCGTTCATGTGCAGGTCGCTGGCCTTCGGATGAATGAGGCAGCCCGCAGTTGTACAGCCAACTGTGGAGCACCTCTTCCTCCCAGCCTTCCGTGACCAGCCGTACCCGGCCCCGGCGAACCGTCCCCCGGCGGACCGGGCACCGGGCGGCGGACAGGACAACCGTGGCCGCAGGCAGCGCCCTGACCATCACCTCATCCACCGACCCCACCGAAGGCGACCGGCTCACCTTCCACTGGACCACCGATGCTCCCGACGCCAAGAACTGGGTCGGCATCTACGACGGCACCCGGCAGCCCGGCACCGGTTCGTCGCTCCTGTGGAAGTACGTCCCGGGCACCTCCGGCGACGTGCAGATCGACACCTCCGCGCTGACCGGTGGCCCGTACACCGCCTACCTCCTCGCCAAGGACGGGTACGGCATCCTCGCCCGGAGCGCGCCGTTCGGCTTCCGCCCCAAGCCCGCCGTCGTCCGCCCGCACGCCGCCGTCGACGCCTTCACCGCGACGCCGGTCGCCCCGGGCGCCGCCGTACAGGTCAAGCTCGGCGGCCTCTGGTCCCGGCCGGTCGGCAATGTGCCCGGCTCCGCCGCCTTCCGCAAGGTCAGCGGCCCGGCCTGGGCCTCGGTCAGCGCCGATGGCACGCTGACCGGCACCGCTCCCGCCACCCCCGGCAAGAACCCCGAGGTGGTCGTCGTCGGCGTCAAGGACAGCGCGGGCGCCACCGACACCGTCACCGTCCTGGTCCCCGTCGTCGACCCGGCCGCGCCGCCCCGCCTCAAGGCCGCGAGCTGGAACCTGCACAACGCGGGCGCGGCCTCCACGGACGCGCTGGAGAAGCAGCTGCGCGTGGTCCTCGCCCAGGGCCTGGACGTGCTCGCCTTGCAGGAGACGGCGGGGGAGCGGGCCAAGACCCTGGCCGACGCCCTCGGCTGGTACGCCTACCAGAGCCCGGGCAGCGTCGGCATCCTCAGCCGCTACCCGCTCGCCGTCGTCACCCCGCCGACCGCCGACCTGCCCGCCGCCGCGGCCACCCTCCGGCTGCCCGGCGGCCGCGAGGTGCGCTTCTGGGCCGCTCACCTGGACGAGGCGGGCTACGGCCCGTACGCGGTCCAGGACGGCAGCTCCGCCGCGCAGACCGTGGCCGCCGAGAACGGCTCGCTCCGGGTGAAGCAGGCCGGGTTGCTGGCCGCCGCCGTGCGCGCGGACCTCGCCCGGCGTGTCCCGGTCGTCCTGGGCGGCGCGCTCTCCTCGCCCTCCCACCGGGACTGGACGGCCGCCACCGCCGCCGCCCACCACGGCGTCGGCCCGCTCGACTGGCCGGTCACCGTCGCCCTGGAGGCCGCCGGGCTGACCGACGCCTTCCGCGAGGAGTACCGCGACCCGGCCAAGGCCCCCGGGGCCACCTGGTCGCCCACCCGCAAGCAGCGCGGCGACCGGCCCGAGCCGCAGGACCGCATCGACTACGTCCAGTACGCCGGCCCGTTGAAGCTGGTCGAGGCGCACACCCTGGTCGCCGACTGGCCGCAGCCCGAGCCGAACACCGCCGCCAACGAGTGGCCCTCCGACACCGCCGCCGCCGTCGCCACCTTCCAGCTCTGAGAGGTCAGTTCGTGATGCCCGAGCTCTCCCGCCGCACCTTCGTCGGCGCCACCGCGGCGGTCGGCGCCACCGCCCTGACCGGCCTGGCCGCCGCCCCGGCCGAAGCCGCGTCCGCCGCTGGCACCGCCGAAGCCGCCCCCGCTCCTGCCCCCGCCGGATCCGACCGGGCCACCGGCACCATCAAGGACGTCAGGCACGTCGTCGTCCTGATGCAGGAGAACCGTTCCTTCGACCACTACTTCGGTACCCTCGCCGGCGTCCGCGGTTTCGGCGACAAGCAGGCGCTCCGGTTCCCGGACGGCACCGACGTGTTCCGCCAGCCGGACACCCGCCGCAGTGACGGCGGCGCGATGCTGCCGTACCGGATGGACACCGCCAAGTACAACGCGCAGAACGCCGGCGGCCTGGCCCACGACTGGGCGACCGGCCACCAGGCCATCAACAACAGTGCGATGAACAAGTGGATCGCCGCCAAGGGCGAGCGCACCATGGGCTACTTCACCCGCGACGACATCCCCTACCAGTACGCCCTGGCCGACGCCTTCACCGTCTGCGACGCCTACTTCACCTCCCTCGCCGGCCCCACCGACCCCAACCGCCTCTACTTGTGGACCGGCACCTCCGGCCCCGGCCGCGACGGCACCACCGGCCCGTGGATCGACAACACCCCGGTCACCGACAACCCCGTCGCCGACTGGACCACCTACGCCGAGCGGCTGCAGGCGGCCGGCGTCACCTGGCGCGTCTACCACAACCCCAGCAAGGACGACCGCACCGGCGACTACGACGACAACGCGCTCTCCTACTTCAAGCAGTTCCACGCGTTCGCGCCCGACGACCCGCGGTACGTCAACGCGATGACCAAGTTCGACCCGGCCGACTTCGACCGCCACTGCAAGGACGGCACCCTGCCGACCGTCTCCTGGCTGGTCGCGCCCTACCTGTTCTCCGAGCACCCGGAGGCCGGACCGGCCTACGGCGCGCACTGGGTCGACCAGGCGCTGCAGTCGCTGATGTCCAACCCGGACGTCTGGCGGCACACCGTCTTCCTGGTCATGTACGACGAGAACGACGGCTACTTCGACCACATGGTCCCGCCCACCCCCGAGCCCGGCACCCCCGAGGAGTTCACCCAGGGACGGGCCATCGGCCTCGGCAACCGCGTCCCGCTCTGGGTCATCTCGCCGTGGTCGCGCGGCGGTTGGGTCAACTCCCAGGTCTTCGACCACACCTCGGTGCTGCGTTTCATGGAGCAGGTCACCGGCGTGGCCGAGCCCAACATCTCGGCCTGGCGCCGGGCCGTCTGCGGTGACCTCACCAGCTGCTTCGACTTCGCCGCCCCCGAGTACTCGATCCCGAAGCTGCCCGACACCAAGGCCCTGATGGCCAAGGCCGACGCGGGCGCCAAGCTGCCCGGTGTCGCCCTGCCGGCGGTCGGCGCCCAGTCGATGCCCGTCCAGGAGCGCGGCGAGCGCCCGCACCGCCCCCTGCCGTACCAGCCGTGGGCCGACGTGGAGGTGGACCGGAAGACCGGCAAGGTCACCTGCACGATGAGCAACGACGGTTCGGTGGCGTTCCCGTACACCGTCTACCCCAACATCGTGTTCCCCTTCGCGGGCACCCCGTACACCGTCGCCCCCGGCGCCACCGCCCGGTACGTCTGGGACGCGGCCGCCACCGACGGCCGCTACGATTTCACCGTCCACGGCCCGGACGGCTTCGTCCGCCGCTTCGCCGGCACGGTGGTCCGGGACGGGCAGGACGGCCAGAACGACATCGGCGTGCCGATCGTCACCGCCGACCTGCGCGGCAACGGGAAGTTCAGCCTCCAACTGGCCAACGACGGCATGACCGACGTGGCCTTCACCGCCGCGCCCAACGACTTCGCGGGCACCGCGCAGACCGTCTGGGTCAAGCCCGGCAAGCAGGCCGACCTGGCCTGGCCGCTGGACAGGCAGGGTCGCTACGACGTCATCGTGACCGCCCACACCGGTCAGCGCTTCACCCAGCGCTACGCGGGCTGGGTGCACTGATCCGTGCTCCCGCCACGGCCGTGGGGCGCCGAACCGGTGACCCCCGGCCGTGGCTCGGCCTTCCTGTCGGGCCCCGCCGCTACCGTCGGGCCCATGCAGAAAATCAGCACCTTCCTCTGGTTCGACGACCAGGCCGAAGAGGCCGCCGCCTTCTACACCTCGGTCTTCCCCAACTCCCGCATCACGCAGGTCACCCACTACGGCGAGGCCGGCCCCCGCGAGGCCGGCTCGGTCATGACCGTCGCCTTCGAACTCGCCGGCCGGGAGTACGTCGCCCTCAACGGCGGCCCGGAGTTCACGTTCACCGAGGCCGTCTCGCTGCAGGTGGAGTGCGAGGACCAGCGGGAGATCGACGAGCTCTGGGCCAAGCTCACCGCCGACGGCGGCCAGGAGGGCCCGTGCGGCTGGCTCAAGGACCGCTTCGGCCTGTCCTGGCAGATCACGCCGCGCGTCCTGCTCGACCTGATCGGCGACCGCGACCGGGCCAAGGCCGACCGCGTGATGGCGACCGTGCTGCGGATGCAGAAGCTCGACATCCGGCAGCTGCTCGACGCGGCCGAGGGCTGATGCCGTGACCGCCTCCGCCCACCGCGCGATCGTCTACCTGCGGGCCGCCCCCGAGCGGGTCTGGCACGCGCTCACCAACGCCGACGAGTCCGGCCTCTACTGGGGCCACCGCAACGTCTCGACCTGGCTGCCCGGCGCGCCCTGGGAGCACCAGCGCACCGACGACTCCGGGATCTCCGACGTCGTCGGCACCGTCGAGGCCGCCGACCGCCCGCACCGGCTGGTCACCACCTGGGCCGGCCCGCAGGAGCGGCGCCCCGGCGGGCCCTCGCGGGTCACCTTCGACATCCGCAGCTGGCAGGACCTCACCCGGCTCACCGTCACCCACGAGAACCTCGCCGACGAGGCCGAGCGGACGAACGCCGAGGAGGGCTGGGCGGCGGTGCTCTCCAACCTCAAGACCTACCTGGAGACCGGCCACCCGCTCCCGCAGCAGCCCTGGCTGATGCCCTGACGCCCTGAGGCCCTGATGGCCTGAGGCCCCGCAGGCCGTCAGCGCCCGGCAGCGGATCGGCGCCCGGCCTCCGCTGCCGGGCGCCCCGCAGTTCCCCGCCCGCGCCCCCGCCCCCGCTCGCCGCGCAGGAACCGGCGCAGCCCGGCGAACCGCGCGAACCGCTCCCGGTTCGCCACCGACGCCCGGTCCAGCTCCTCCATCAGCCGTCGGCTGCGGTGCTCCAGGTCCAGCTCGTCCAGGATCCGGTCCACCTCGGCCAGTATCGAACCGTGCAGCTGCCAGGCCTCCGGGTGCTCCTGCACCTTGCGCAGCAGCACCGGGGCGACGTTCTCCCGGCAGGCCCAGGCCGCCGCCAGCTCGGCGGTCAGCCGGGTCTCCGCCTCCTCGGCGCTGCGGCTCACCTGGGTGGTCACCAGCACCGCGAAGCTCACCATCGCCCCGCCGACGTGGTCCAGCAGCTCCTCCAGGCCCACCGCGACGTCCGGTGGGAAGAGCCGCTCGCCGGGCGCGCGCCGCTTGGCCAGGTCGGTCAGCGAGCGGGCCAGCACCCGGATCACCACGACGCAGATCTCCAGGGTGTCCAGCCCGGTGCGCAGCACCAGCCGGGACAGCAGCCCCTCGCTGATCCGGGGGTTGAACCGCAGGCTGTCCTCGGCCTGCCGCAGCGCCGCGTCCACCTCGGAGATCGCCTGGTCCAGCCTGCGGGCCTCGTGCAGCCGCTCGGCGGCCCGGGCGACCGGGGTGGGCCGGCCCAGTTCCTCGGAGATGTCGACCAGCAGCTGCCGGGCCCGCCGGGCGAGGTCCTCGATCGACTCCCCGGCGGTGTCCACCCAGACCGGCGGCGCGAACACCAGGTTGAACAGCAGGCCGACAGCGGCGCCGATGAGCGTCTCCAGCACCCGGTCCCAGGCCTGGGAGGCCAGCTTGGTGACGCCCAGGATCAGCATCGCGCTGATCGCGACCTCCTGGACGAACTCCTCGACCCGGACGAACCGGCCGACGACCAGCGAGGCCAGGATGATCAGCCCGAGGCTCCACCAGGAGAGTCCGACCACGGCGCTGAAGCCGATCGCGATCAGCACCCCGACGACCACCGAGTTGACCCGGCGGATGCTGGTCTTGAGCGTCGAGTAGACGGTGACCTGGACCACCAGCAGCGCGGTCAGCGGCGCCGTCAGCGGGGCGGGCTCGGCGCTGAGCTGCGTCGCCACCGCGTAGGCGATGGTGGCCGCGACGGTGGCCCGCATGGTCTGGACCACGAAGGGTTCCCGCGCGCTGCGGCGGATCAGGGCCGTGAGTGACTCCGGGAGAAGGGCCATGTCGCCCTTCTTTCCCCGCCGCCGCCCTTCACACCGGTCCCGGGCCCGTCCGGCACCCGTATGAGCCCGGATGAACCCGTATGAACCCGCAGGACCCGTGAAAACGAGCGGTTCCGACCGGCTACTGGTCGCCTTCCGGCTGCCTCCGGTCAGTTGCCGCGGTGGAAGCGCAGCTTCCAGGGGGCCAGCGCGGACTCGACCTGCACCCCGATGCTCATCTTCGAGGCGCCCTCGATCCGCTCCTCGAAGCGGATCGGCACCTCGCGGATCGTCATGCCCTGCTTGACCACCCGGTAGTTCATCTCGACCTGGAACGAGTAGCCGTTGCTCTGCACGGTCGGCAGGTCGATGGCGCGCAGGGTGCTCGCGCGCCAGGCCTTGAACCCGGCGGTGGCGTCCCTGACGCCCAGGCCGAGGATGGTGTTGACGTAGAGGTTGGCCCAGGCGGACAGGGCCTTGCGGTGCCAGGGCCACTCGGCGGCGGTGGAGCCGCCGGTGACGTAGCGGGAGCCGATCACCACGCCGGTGTCGTCGGTGAGCAGGGTCCGCACCATCTCGGGAATCACCGAGGCCGGGTGCGAGAGGTCGGCGTCCATCTGGACCACGACGTCGGCGCCCTCGTCCAGGGCCCGGTCCATGCCGGCCAGGTAGGCGCGGCCGAGGCCGTTCTTCTCGGTGCGGTGCAGCACGCCGACGGTGCCGCCGGAGTCCGCGGCGAGCTTCTCGGCGATCTCGCCGGTGCCGTCGGGCGAGTTGTCGTCGACCACCAGGAGGTGCAGGTTCGGCACCGGAAGCTCCGCGAGCAGGCCCGCGAGGACCGGGAGGTTCTCCCGCTCGTTGTACGTGGGGACGACCACAACGACCTTGGGGGAGGCCTCGACCATGTTCTGTTTCCCTCGTGCACTCGCCGGTCGGCACCCGGGCCGCACCGGTCGGTTTGCCTGGACGACCTGCGCTGTTTGGACCGGGTGAGTGTATCGGGGGCGCGGGCCCCCTCCTGCCGCGGGCGGCGGCCGGACGTCCGTTCGACCACGATGCGCTCCCGCGGCGGGCCGCCCCCGCCCGGAACGGTGTCCGGAGAACTCGCCGCTACGCCGTGCCGTAGACGGCGCCGAGGTTGTCCTGGGCCGGGTGGGTGCGGGCGGCCGGGCCGGCGGCGAAGGTGCGCAGGACGTTCTCGGTGGTCCTGCGGACCAGGTCCCCGGCCCGGGCGTCGATGCCGTGGTCGGCCTTGCCACCGCCGGGGCCGTGGGCGTCGAGGGTCTCGACCCAGCGCATCGTGCCGGAGGCGAAGACCCCGGCGCCGCCCGGCACGGTGTAGTAGGCGGTGTCGGAGTGGGAGTGGCGGCCCTCGCAGACCACGGGGGAGTGGGCGATCACCTCGATCGGGCGCGGGGTGGGGAAGGCGGTGTCCACCCGGTCGTACTCGACGCCGACCAGGTGCGGGAAGGACGCCCCGGCCGCGACGCCCGTCCCCTCGAAGGCCCAGTGCCCGGGGGAGGTGACCACGTACGGGGCGTCCACCGGGTAGCCGTCGTAGATCACGCCGAGCATCGAGCTCTCCGGGTCGGCGCCCGGGTCGGCCCGGAAGTCGGTGGTCGCCGGGGCGCCCGCCTGGTACCCCGGGTCCTGCGCCCAGGCGCCCTTGTAGCAGACCACCGTGCGCTCCGGGCCGAGGCCGGTCGGCTCGAAGCGGACCCGGCGGAAGCAGCAGTTGGCGCCCAGGATCGCCAGGTTGGTCCCGGCGTCGCGGGCGGCGACCACCCGGGCGCGCTGCTCGGGGGACCAGTACTCGTCGTGACCCAGCGACACGACGGTGGTCGCGCCGGTCAGCAGCCCGGGCTCGCGGGCCACGTCGATGCCGGTGGTGTAGGCGAGCGGCAGACCCAGCCGCTCGGCGAGGGCGACCAGCGGCGCCTCGTAGACCAGGAACAGCCCGGCGCCGTGGTCGTAGTCGTACGGCCGGTCGAAGACGACTTTCAGCGAACGGGTGGCCAGGCCTCCGGTCGGGCCGTTGTAGAGGCTGTAGCCGCCCCACTCGTTGTAGGCCTGCCAGGTCGCCGGGGCGCTCATGATCACCGTCTTCCCGGCGGTGACGGCCGAGCGGACGGTGAGCGGCACGTAGCGGTGGCCGGAGCCGTCCTCGGTGTCCAGGCGCAGCAGGTACGCGCCCTCGGGCCAGCCGGTGGTGTCCACGGCGAGGGTGCGCTGCCAGCCGGTCAGCACGGTGCGGGTCGCCGGGTCGACGTGCGGCGCGGGCTGCTGGTCGCCGGGGACGTGTTCGCGGCGCCAGACCAGGCGGGCGCGGGCGCCGTCGTACCAGCCCATCCGGTAGGCGGAGACGGTGAACGCGGAGGCCGGGGTGGAGACGTGCAGGCCGAAGCTCTCGCCGGGCAGCACGCTGACCCGGTCGGCGAAGCCCGCGATGGCGGCGTCCGGGCCGGGGTCGGTGATCTCCCAGCCGGGCGTGCCGGGCAGGGCCTGCTCGTGCTTCAGGTCGTTGGTCGCCCCGGCGTGCCGGCCGGCGTCCCCCGCGCCGGGGCCGGCCGGTGGTTCGGCGGAGGGGTGCGGGGCCGGTGCCGGCTCCGGGTGACGGGCACCGCAGGAGGTGACGGCGGCTGCCATCAGGCCCAGGCCCAGGATCCCCCGCCGGCTCGGTACCGCCACGGCGGCCTCCCTCTGGTTCGCAGCTGTGTCGATGGTGTCGATCGGCCCGCGCCGACCCGGAGCGTCAACCTCGTGCGTCAATGCGCGCGGACATCCTCACCCGTTCCGGAGGCCGAGTCCGGGTAAACGCGCCGGGCCGCCGGGCACGGCCGGACGCCGCCCGCCGGCCGGGAGGGCCGTACGGGCGCACCCTGGCGTGTTGGCCCGCGCGGTTCCCGGGCGGGCCCGACCCGGTCACCTAGCCTGACCAGGCCCGCCGTCCGGCGGCCACAGGGGGTCCGGCCCCGTAGGCGGCCGACCGAGTCGTGGACAGGGGTGTACGTGGTCTCGTCGGGTTCGGCCGAACCGGGGGCGCCGTCCCGGCCCAAGGGCGGGCGGTTCCGGGCGTGGATGCTCGAAGGCCTGGCGGACAGGGCCAAGCAGCACCCCGGCCCGCACGCCCAGGTGCCACACGTGAAGGGGCAGCGCTGGTGGCGGGTCATGTGCCTGACCGGCCTGGACTACTTCTCCACGCTCGGCTACCAGCCCGGCATCGCCGCTCTCGCGGCCGGCCTGGTGTCGCCGCTGGCGACCATCGTGCTGGTGATCGTCACCCTGCTCGGCGCGCTCCCGGTCTACCGGCGGGTCGCCCAGGAGAGCCCGCACGGCGAGGGCTCGATCGCGATGCTGGAGCGGCTGCTGTCGTTCTGGAAGGGCAAGCTGTTCGTCCTCGCGCTGCTGGGCTTCGCGGCCACCGACTTCATGATCACCATCACCCTGTCCGCCGCCGACGCGAGCGCGCACCTGGTCGAGAACCCGCACCTGCACAGCGCGCTGACCGGCAAGGAGGTCCTCCTCACCCTGATCATGATCGCGCTGCTCGGCGGGGTCTTCCTCAAGGGCTTCGGCGAGGCGATCGGCCTGGCCGTGGTGCTGGTCGCGGTCTACCTCGCGCTGAACGTCGTGGTGGTCGTCGACGGGCTCTGGAACGTGCTCAAGGCCCCGCACCTGTTCAGCGACTGGACCGACGCGCTCATCATGGAGCACGGCAACGTGATCGCCATGGTCGGCGTCGCCCTGATCGTCTTCCCCAAGCTCGCGCTCGGCCTGTCCGGCTTCGAGACCGGCGTCGCCGTGATGCCGCACATCGAGGGCGACCCCGACGACACCGAGGAGAAGCCCACCGGCCGGATCCGGGGCGCCCGCCTGCTGCTCACCACCGCCGCCGCGATCATGAGCTGCTTCCTGATCGCCACCAGCTTCATCACCACCCTGCTCATCCCGGCCGACGCCTTCAAGAAGGGCGGCCCGGCCAACGGGCGGGCGCTCGCCTACCTCGCCCACGAGTACCTCGGCAGCGCCTTCGGCAGCATCTACGACCTGTCCACGATCGCCATCCTCTGGTTCGCCGGCGCCTCCGCGATGGCCGGACTGCTCAACCTGATGCCGCGCTACCTGCCCCGCTACGGCATGGCGCCGCACTGGGCCCGCGCCGTGCGGCCCACCGTCATCGTCCTCACCCTGATCGCCTTCCTGGTCACCTGGCTCTTCGACGCCAACGTGGACGCCCAGGGCGGCGCGTACGCGACCGGCGTCCTGGTGCTGATCAGCTCCGCCGCGATCGCCGTCACCATCGCCGCACACAAGGCCGGACAGCGCCGCTGGCGGTCCGGCTTCGCGGTGATCGCGGCGGTGTTCCTGTACACCACGGCGGTCAACATCGCCGAGCGGCCGGACGGCGTCAAGATCGGTGCCTGCTTCATCGCGGGCATCATGCTGGTCTCCTTCCTCTCCCGGCTCAAGCGGGCCTTCGAACTGCGCGTCACCGACGTGGTGCTGGACGATGTCGCGGAGCGGTTCGTCCGGGACTACATGCACCGCCCGCTGCGGCTGATCGCCAACGAGCCGAACAGCCGGGACCTCGCCGAGTACCGGGACAAGATCCACCAGATCCGCCGGGACAACGACATCCCGGTCGAGGACGACCTGGTCTTCGTCGAGGTCACCGTGCTCGACCCGTCCGACTTCGAAGCCGAACTGACCGTGCGCGGCGAGGTGATGCACGACCGCTACCGGGTGCTGTCGCTGCAGAGCTCCAGCGTCCCCAACGCGCTGGCCGCCCTGCTGCTGCAGGTCCGCGACCTGACCGGGCAGCAGCCGCACATCTACTTCGAGTGGACCGAGGGCAACCCCTTCGCGCAGTTCCTGCGGTTCTTCCTGTTCGGGCAGGGTGAGATCGCACCGGTCACACGCGAGGTGCTGCGCGAGGCCGAACCGGACCGCTCGCGCCGTCCGGCCGTGCACGTGGGCTGAGCGGTACGGCCGCGGGGTGCGGCCGTACCGCTCAGCCCGGCGGGCCGGCCGGGGCCACGAGGTCAGCGGCTGTGGTGGGACCTGCTCCAGGCGGGCGCGACGAAGGCCACCAGGCCGACGGCGAAGGCGAGTTGGAGGATGTGCCGAATCCAGTCGATGCCCGAGGTGTGGCGGACGCCGACCCAGCCGGAGACGGCGTTGCCGAGCCAGGCCCCGGCGGCGCCGAGCAGCATGGTCAGCCACCAGGGAATCGCCTGCGGGCCGCGCAGGATCAGCTTGGCGAGCACGCCGAGCACGAAGCCGATGAGCAGAATCCACAGGAGCTGGAACATCGCAGTCCACCTTCCGGGCGCCACCGGAGCCGACCGGCGCGCCGAATCGCCGAATCGCCGAATCGCCGAGTCGCCAAAGACGCGGTTTGTCCCATGCTCACCCGGATCGGCCGGACGGGCACGTCGGCGGAGAGCGGCGCAGGTCACCGACGGGATGCGCGTCTCCTGACGGCTTCCGGTGGCGGCGGGGCCTCAGCGGTCCCGCATCGCCTCGACGGCCTCGCGGACATCCGGGTCCGGATCGTCCGCGAGGCCGTCCAGCAGCCCGGCGGCGCCCGGGGTGGACCAGGTGCCGACGGTCCAGACCAGATCCTCGCGCACGCCCGGATCGGGGTGCGCGGCCAGGCGGGCCAGGGCGTCCACCGGGCCGCGACGGCGCATCGCGAACCAGTGCAGGGCGGCCCGCAGCTCGGTCGGGTCGCCCGGGTCGCCGGCCGCCTCGATCCGGGAGAGCAGGACGGGGACGGGCGGCGGCGGACCGTCCAGCGCGTGCGGCCGGCGCTCGCGCAGCCGACGTCCGCCGTACTCGCCGCGGATCCGGCAGCCGAAGCAGGTGCAGGGCCGGGTGCCGTGGGCGTTCGGCAGGTAGCGCCAGCCGGCGACCTGCGGCACGGCGCGGATCCGGTGCACCTCGCGGGCGCCCACCGCACGCGGCAGGAAGACCTCCCAGCCGCGCGGATCGGCCAGCGCGCCGATCCGCCGCACCGCCTCGGCCGCGGACACCGACTGCTGGGCGCCCTTCGCTCGGTCGCGGTAGTGCCCGGCCAGGACCTCCTGCGCGTCGTCCAGTCGGACGTGCACCGCGACCAGGGAACCCTTGGGTCCGAACCTGGCCAGCTCGCGCAGCCACTGGTGGGTCACCGTGTACGAGGGCAGCACGGGGAAGCAGTAGAGCCCGCGCGCTCCGCCCTGCCCGCGGCTGTCGGCCCGGATCCCGGCGCGGCGGATGCGCGGCGCGTTGGCCGCGGCGGTCAGGTGCACGAACATCGCCATGGGGCGCGATGGTAGCGGGCGGACGGGCGGTGGTCCGAGGGGTTTTCCGGGTGCGCGGCTGAGCCGGATTCTCGCGGTCAGGCCTGCCGGGTGTGGCTCAGGTCTGCCGGGTGCGGCGCTCGATCAGGGTGGCCAGGCCGTCGAGGATGCGTTCCAGGCCGAAGTCGAGCGCCTGGTCGCGCCCGCCCGGGTCGGCCATGGCGGCCGCGACGGCGGGGTAGCGGTCGGCGTGCCGGCGCACCACGGTGTCGAGGACGCTGAGGAGTTCGGCCTCGGGGGAGCCGGCGGGTCCGGCGGCGCGGGACTGCTCGGCGATCCCGCGCACGTGCCCGGCGAGCAGGACGGCGGCGTCCATCCGCTCGGGGCCGGTCAGCCCGTGGCCGTCGAGTGCGGCCACCACCCGCTCCAGCCACGTGAGTTCCTTCGGGCCGACCACCCGGGGGCCGACGGTGGCGTCCAGCAGCCACGGGTGCCGGGCGAAGGTGGCGGCCAAGTGGACTGCCCAGGCGGAGAGTTGCTCCCGCCAGTCGGCGCCGTCCGCGGGCCCTGGGGGCTCGTCGACGGCCGACTCGACCATCAGGGCGATCAGTTCGGCCTTGCCGGGGACGTAGCGGTAGAGCGACATCTTGGTGAAGTCGAGCAGCCCGGCCACCCTCTGCATCGACACCGCGCCCAGGCCCTCCGCGTCGGCGACCTCGACGCCGGCCGCGGCGATCCGCTCCAGGGTGAGGGCCGGCTTCGGCCCCCGGGTCGGCTTGGCCGGCGGCTCCCAGAGCAGCCGCACCGTGTCGTTCGCCGCCTCGCTCATCGTCCGCTCCCGTCGTGCTGCCTTGGGGGTTGCCCTCCATTCCAACTGTGTCTACCGTACACAGCAGCAAACAGTGTCCGCCGGACGCAGTTTTCCGAATCCTCGGACGGAGTGGTCCCCATGAGCACCAAGATCCTGATCTCGGGCGCGAGCATCGCCGGCCCCGCGCTGGCCCACTGGCTGGGCCGGTACGGCTTCGAGGTGACCGTGGTCGAGCTGGCCCCCGCACTGCGCGACGGCGGCCAGGACGTCGACTTCCGCGGCCGCACCCACCTGACCGTGCTGGAACGGATGGGCGTGCTGGACGAGCTGCGCCCACTCGCCACCGGTGGCAGCCCGATGACCTTCCTGGCCGCCGACGGCAGCCGACTGCTGCACCTGCCCGCCGAGTTCGCGGGCGGCGACCTGGAAATACCGCGCGGGGAACTCGCCCAGCTGCTGTACCGGCACAGCAGCGCCCGCGCCGAGTACCTCTTCGGCGACTCGATCACCGCGCTGGAGGAGACGCCGAGCGGAGTCCGGGTCGCCTTCCGGCACGGTGCGCCGCGCGAGTTCGACCTGGTGATCGGCGCCGACGGGCTGCACTCCAACGTCCGTCGGCTCGCCTTCGGCCCGGAGGAGCGCTACGTCCGCCACCTCGGCTACTACGCGGCCACCTGGCAGCTGCCGAACGGCCTCGGACTGCCGGTCGGAACGGTGGGACTGAACGTCCCCGGCCGGCTGATGGCCGTCGGCGCCGCCCACCGGGACCCGAACCGGGCGGGCGCCTTCTGCCTGTTCGCCTCGCCTGAGCTGCGCTACGACCGCCACGACCAGGCGCAGCAGAAAACCCTGGTCCGGGCCGCCTTCGCGGATCTCGGCTGGCGGGTGCCACAGCTGCTGGAAAGCCTGGACGCCGCCCCCGAGCTGTACTTCGACTCCATCAGCCGGGCCGACACGCCCACCTGGTCGAGCGGCCGGATCGCCCTGATCGGCGACGCCGCCTGCGGCGCGACCATCGGTGGCATGGGCACCGGGACGGCGGTGGTGGCCGCGTACGTCCTGGCGGGCGAGCTGGCCCGGGCGCGCGGCGACCACCGCGCCGCCTTCGAGCGGTACGAGACGCTGCTGCGCGGCTACGCGCAGGGCTGCCAGAAGGGCGGCGACCGCACCGGGCCGTTCCTGGCGCCGCGCACGGCGACCGGGCTGCGGTTCCGCAACGCGGTGCTGAACCGGCGGTGGGCGCTGGAGAAGATGCTGGAGCTGGGGAAGAAGGTCAGTAGCGTCGAACTTCCGGACTACGAGGCGGAGTTGTCAGGTGCAGCAGGTGCAGCAGGTGTCGCGGGTGCAGCAGGCTGAGCGGCGCGGGGGTTCAGTGCAGCGGGCCGATGCGGGTGCCGTTGTCGAGGAGCGCCTCCACCTGGACGGCCGCGCGGGCAGGGCGCTCGACGGCGAGGGTGTGGTCCGCGGCGGGCCGGTCGGCGGACCAGTCCGGGCCCTTGACCGAGAGTCGGGTGACGCGGCGGCTGCCCGCCGCGAGCAGGTACTCCGTGCCCTGCGGGGAGCGCCACCAGGCCCAGGCCACCGTGTCCTGCTCGAAGCGGCTGCACGCCCGGCCCGGGCCGCCGCCGGTCCGCTGCGGTCCGCGGGCCGCCGGAAGGACGACGGCGGTGGCCGCGCTGCCCTCGCCGTTCCAGCGGTCGGCGCGCAGGCAGACCCAGGCGGCCGAGCCCGCGTTCTGCGGCAGCGGCTGGACGGCGAAGGCCCACAGGTCGAGCTGCTTGACGCCCGGTTTGCCGTCCGGGACGGCGCAGCCGGCCCGGGCCCAGGCCTGCAGCGCGTCCTGGGCGGTCGCCTCGTGGGGTTCGCGGGTCGGCTGGGAGCGGTCGGGCTGGGCGGGCGGGGTGCGGTCGGGCTGGGGGCGGTCCGGCGGCGCGGCGTAGGTGAGGTGCGCGGGGACGAGGCCGCCCAGGTCGGCCAGCAGGAAGGCGTGCTTGGCGACCACGGGGGAGGAGTGCAACTGGAGCAGGGTGGCGCCCTGGCAGTCGGCGGGACCGCCGCCGGCGGCCGGGGTGGTGATGCCGTCGGGGTGCTCCAACGGGCGGGCAGGGGCGTCGGGTTGGTCGATCCGACGGGTCTCGGCGGCGTCCACCCAGGGCGCCAGCAGATACCGGACGGCGGTGCCCTGGCGGCGCAGTGCCACCGCGCCCGCCGTGGTCAGGTCCGCGTCGTCGGCGCGGGCGAGGTCCAGACCGCCGTCGCGGCCGTCGGTGTAGCGGGCGATCCGCCGGCCGTCGTACAGCACCACCACGCCGGTGCCGTCCACCGTCCCGGCGAACAGCAGCTGCGGTGCTTCGGGGGGCGGCGCGGCGGTGGTGCCCGGCTCGGTGCGGGTCCGCGGTCCGGGCTGCGCCCAGGCGGCCAGGGCGTGGCCGAGCAGCGCGCCGTCCTCGCGGCGGTCGCCCCGGGCGGGCCAGGCGGAGAAGTCCACCCGTGCGGTGTGCTGCCACGCGTCGGGCGCCACCCGGACCAGCCGGGCCGGATCGGCGGCGCCCGGGGCGGGCCCGGACGCCGGTCCGGTGGGCGTCGCGGGGCCGGATCCGCCCAGGACGGCGGCCGTGGTGGTGAGCCCCAGCACGCCGACCGCCAACGCCGCGGTCAGCGTCCGGCGGCGGCGCAGCAGGTCGGTGGGCTGCACTCGGACCGCGCACGGGTCGAAGGCGGGTGGCTGCGGGTCCGGGCCGGACGGGACGGCGGCGGCCGCGGCCACCGCCTCGTCCGGCTGTGCCACCCCCGCCTGCCGCAGCACCTCCGCGGCCTCGTCCGCGTCCAGCTCCTCGACCGTCCGCAGGGCGAACGCGGCCCGGGCCGGGGCGTCGAGCGCGGCGAGCGCGCGGTCGAGTTCCGCGTCCTCCTCGCCGCCGTGCGGGGTGAACAGCCGCAGCCCCCAGACCCGGGGCGCGAAGAGGCGGGCGGCCGGGTGCGGGCGGAGCGCGGCGCGCAGGACCCGCAGGCGCAGCGCGGTGTACACCGGGTCCGCTTCGGCGGTGCCCGATTCGTCACGGCGGGTCCAGCGGAAGGGCAGGGCGCGCTGGACGGCGGCGTGCGCGGCGAGCACCCGGGTGTGCCGGTCCCGGTCGGCCGACAGAGCGAGGTACGCCAGCCGGACCAGCCTGCGGTAGTGGCGCACCAGCGCGGCCTCCGCCCGGGCCACGGGACGCGCCGCGACCCCTCGGGCCGGCGCTGCCGCGCCCACCGTCCGTCCTGGCAAAGGGGCCTCCCGGGAGCCGTGGTGCTGTCGTGGTGGACGGTCCAACGAGTCGATCATGTGATGGTTGCGCCGTCCGGGGATCCCGGCGGGCGATCGGAAGCGATCGAGGGGTGCGCGGAGCTCCGGTCGGGGCCGTGTACCAGGAGCGGGCCGGGGCCCAAGGTCCCACCCGTTCGGCCCCTTGGCCCCTGGCGATCCGCGCGGCCGCGCGCCATGCTGCCGGTAACCGGCCGGGACGATCCGCGCCCGGTCGGACCAGCACTGTTGGACGAGGTGAACCGGCGTGCGGCATGCCACTGTCGAATCCGTGATGACCAGCCCCGTGGTCCTGGTCTCCCCCGAGACCGGGTTCCGGGAGATCGTGACGCTGCTGAGCGAGTACGACATCACCGGGGTGCCGGTGACGGACCCGGAGGGGCGGCCGCTCGGCGTGGTCTCGGAGGCCGACCTGCTGCGCACCCTGGCCGCGCAGGAGGACCCGGGCAGCCTGCTGCCGGCGCCCGAGTCGGTGCAGGCGGGCCCGGGCGGCGAGGTCACCGCCGCCGACCTGATGACGACCCAACCGGTCTGCACCACCCCCGGCACCAGCGTGGTCGCGGCGGCCCGCATGATGAGCCGGCACGGACTGAAGCGGCTGCCGGTGCTGGACGAGGAGGGGCGGGTCATCGCCATGGTCAGCCGCGGGGACCTGCTGCGGGTGTTCCTGCGCGAGGACATGGTGATCCGGCGGGAGATCGTCGAGGAGGTGCTCGGCCGGATCGACGGGGTCAGCCCGGCGGAGATCGGGGTGGAGGTCAACCAGGGCCGGGTGGTGCTCAGCGGCACCGTGCCCGAACCGCACCTGGTGCCGATCGTGCTCAACCTGTGCCGCTCGGTGGACGGCGTGGTCTCGGTGACCGACCGGCTCGGTGCCGGGGGCGCGGCGACGGTCGGCTGATCCGGCTTCCGGCTACCGGCTTCCGGCCCTCGGTTCCGGCCTCTCGGCTCAGTCGGCTGTGGGTGCCGGCTCGGACCCGGGCGGCCCACTTCGCATACAGCGGAGCGTATCGGGTAACTCACCCTGTGTGCCCGGCTGATGACTGCCGGGACATCGGTGCACCGGGGAGGCGGCCGTGACAGTCGTGTTCGACGCGGACTTCACTTCGACCAGGCAGTGGATCACCGGGCGCAGCAGCGCCTATCCCCGGATGGGGCCGACCAATCGGAGCGACCACAAGCTCGACTACCTCGTCCGCGGGTACTGCCCCGGCGGACTGTTCACCGCCACCCGGCGGCACAGCGGCGGGCTGTGGAGCTGCAACCTGCTGACCACCGAGGGCAGTCCGGACGGTTTCCAGGTCCGCACCGGGGACGTGCTGTCGGCGCGTGTGACGCTGCCCGTCGAATTGGGCGCGTGGCCGGCGATCTGGACCTGGCGGGACGGCGGCAACGAGGTGGACGTCTTCGAGTACCACCCCGACAACCCGGACCTGCTGGAGATCTCCAACCACGTCCGGGGCGGTTTCCGGTACTGGCACGGCGGCGGCGTCGGGATCGGCCCCGGGGCGACCTTCGGCCTGCGGGTGGTGCTCGGCGCACACTCGGTGGACTGGTACGTCGAGGACGAGCTGGTCTACGCGGACCTGCACGGGGTGGGGTCCAACTGGCACGCCTACCTGATCGTCAACCTGTCCGTGGCGGACGGGACGTACCACGACCGGCCGCCGATCGACGGGCCGGACCGGCTCAGCTGGGTCTGCCACAGCCTGCAGGTCGAGCGCTGAGACGGACGGACCCTTCGGCCTGTGGTTCGCGGCGTGTGCGGCTTGCTGTTCACGGCGCGTGCGGCTTGCTGTTCACGGCGCGAAGGCGGCGGTGATCGGGCCGTGCGGGCCGAAGCGGTGGAACCAGACCGCGCGGCGGTTCCGGCCGATGTGGGCGGGGTCGGTCACGTACAGGTCGTCGCGCGGGGCGTGCTCGTTGCCCGGGGCGAGGGCCGCGTCCACGGCCTGGTCCGCGAGTTCGCGCAGCAGGGCGGTGGCGGTGGCCTCGGCGGCGGACGGCGCGATGGCGAGGGCGGCGAGTTCGGCCCAGAGCGCGGTGGCGACGTAGGTGATCGGGGAGTGGCCGAGCCTCGGGTGGGGGCTGGGGTCGGTGTGGCGCCGCAGCACGCCGGCGGCGACGAGCTGCTCGGGGGAGCGGCCGTCGTCGGGTGGATGGCGGGTCGTGGGCGGGTGCCGGTTCACGAGCGGCACGCTACCCCCGTGGGTGCGTGCCAGGGCGCCGGAACGTTTTTTCAGGCTTTCTTCACGGCACTTTCACCGGTGCCGGGCGCACGATGGTGGTAAGGCGCTGATCACCTCGGCGGGCCCCGACGGGGCCGGAGGAGGAGGTCCTGATGAGGCACTGGCATGGGTTCGGGCACGGCCACGGCATGGGTGGCTGGGGCGTCGGGATGATGGTGATCGGGACGTTGCTGGTCCTGGCGTTGATCGTGGTCCTCGCCGTCGCCCTGTTCCGGTACGTCTCGCGCTCGCGGCAGCCGATCCCGCCCGGTCCGGCGGCACCGGGCCCCGGCGGTCATGGGCCGGGCGGCTCGCGCGGCTGGGCGTCGGGGCCGACCCCGGAGCAGATGCTCGCGGAGCGGTTCGCGCGGGGCGAGATCGACGCGGAGGAGTACCGGCACAGACTGGAGACGCTGCGCTCGGCGAACGGGCCGGGAGGAGGCTGAGCCGGCGCGTGTCGGTGTGGGCGGCATCGCGCAGGGCGCAGGGGCGGGCCCGCCGCACGTGCTGTGCGGCGGGCCCGGTGTGCCTGCGAAGGCTTCCGCGCGGTATCGCGACCGGCGGACCCGCGCAGTTGCCCGACTACTCGACGACCAGCTCGACCGGGATGTTGCCCCGGGTGGCGCGGGAGTACGGGCAGACCTCGTGTGCCTGCTTGACCAGCAGCTCGCCGGTCTCGCCCGCGAGGGAGTCGGGCAGCTCGACGCGCAGCACGACGGCGAGGCCGAAGCCGGCGCCGTCCTTGCCGATGGACACCTCGGCGGTCACCGAGACCTCGCTGGTGTCCACCCGGGACTGCCGGCCGACCAGGCCGAGGGCGCTCGCGAAGCAGGCGGCGTAGCCGGCCGCGAACAGCTGCTCGGGGTTGGTGCCCTCGCCGTTGCCGCCGAGCGCCGCCGGCATCGCCAGCGGGAGGTCCAGTCGGCCGTCGGAGCTGACGGCGCGGCCCTCCCGGCCGTTGGCGGTGGCGGCGGCGGTGTAGAGCGCGTCCATGGTCGGTCCACTTCGTGGTGCTTCACGTTGCTCGGATGGGTGGGCCCGGGGGCGTCGCCGTTGTTCTGGCGGCCTGTCCGGTGCCCTGCCGTGAGATAAGTAGAGCACGCAATTCAATTGCGCACAACTCAATGGCGCGAGTGTGATCGGTACCATGGACCCATGACCACGCTTCCCGGCATGGCGGACGAGGAACTGCTCCGCCTCGACCAGCAGATCTGCTTCTCGCTCAACGCGGCCTCGCGGGCCTTCGGCGGCACCTACCGGGTGCTGCTCCGGGACCTCGGGCTGACCTACCCGCAGTACCTGGTCATGCTGGTGCTCTGGGAGGACGGCGATCTGCCCGTCAAGCGGATCGGCGAGCGCCTGCGGCTCGACTCCGGCACGCTCTCCCCGCTGCTCAAGCGGCTGGAGGTAGCCGGACTGGTGCGCCGCGAGCGCAGCCCGCAGGACGAGCGGTCGGTCACCGTCGCGCTCACCCCCGAGGGGTCGGCGCTGCGCGAGCGGGCCGGGCAGGTCCCGCGCCGTCTGCTCACCGCGACCGGGCTGCCGGTCGAGGATCTGGCGGCACTGCGGGGGCTGCTGGAGCGGGTGACCGCCGCGCTGGACTCGGCGGCGGTGGAGCCGGCGCCGTAGGGCCGGGCAGCGCGCGAGGCTGCCGACGGGGGGTGGCGACGCGAGGGTGGTGACGCGGGGTGGCGTTGTCGGGTGGCGTCGGGGGTCGGTGCCGCCGCATCGGCGCCATGGGGCTTGTCAAGCCGACGCCCCGCCCGATGTGATCTGGGTCACATAGCCGGTGTTCCGGCGGGGCTGAAGGGCCCGAATCGGCAGGTCAGTCGTGCTGTTCAAAAGTGAACGGAAACGTTCACCAATTGTCCGCCCGATCCGGTCGACATCCCGCGCCTCCCGGACGGTTACACCACGAGCCCCCAAGGGGCCGTCGGCGTGCCACCCGGTGGGCCGGCCAGCTGACCCACGAGAGGGGGCGTGCATGAACAGTCCCGGGCCGGGCGAGGAGCGGGGCCTTCGGGCGGACCCGCTCGGCGACCTGCCGAACGACTTCGAGGCCTTCTTCACCCGCGAGAACTCGGGCTACCTCCGCTACGCCCAGCAGCGCCTGCGGCACCGCGAGGACGCCCAGGACGCGGTCCAGAACGCCGGCGCCACGCTCTACAAGAACTGGCGCCGGGCCCTGGCCAGCGCCGATCCACAGGCCTTCGCCTTCAAGGTCGTGAAGGACGCGGTGGTGGACGTCATGCGCGACCGCCGACGCACCGAACGCAAACGACTGCGGGTGATCGCCCAGCGCAGCCCCGACAACAGCCAGGACGAGCTGGACGAACTCGCCGAACTGGACGCCCTCGACTGGGCGATGGACGAGCTCGCGCGGGCCGCGCCGGTCCAGGCCGATGTGGTCCGACTGCGCCAGGCAGGCCTGTCGTACCCCGACATCGGCCGGTCGCTCGGCATCGCGCACACCACCGCCCGCACCTACTACAGCCTGGGGCGGCGCCACCTGGAGTACCTGCTGGAGCACCCGGACGACGACGAGGCGGAGACGTGAGGGTCGGGGACCTGCTGCGTGCGCACTCCGCCGAGCTGGAGCGGGAGTTCGACGACCACGACCCGGTGGCCTTCACCCGGCGGCTGGCCGAGCGGCTCGCCGCCGCCCGTCGGCTCGCCCCCGCCGTGCGCGAACGCCCCGCCCGTCCGCCGGCCGGCGCCCGACCGCCGCACGCTCCGGCGTCGGGGTCGAGCCCGGGGGTGGGGCTGGGCCCGGGAGCAGGCCCGGGACCTGGTTCGGGACCGGGTCCCGGGCCGGGTTGGGGACCGGCTTGGAGTCCTGGTTCGGGTTCGGGCGGGGCGCCGGGTGCAGGCGCGGGCACGGGGGCGGGACAGTCCCCGTGGGCCGGGCGCCGGGCCGAACTCCGCCGGGACCTGCGGCACCTGTGCGCGGGCGTGGCGGGTGCCGTGAAGCCCGCGGAACTGGCCCTGGACCTCGAACTCGCCGAGAAGACCGCCTTCCGCACCCTCGGCTGCCTGCTGTACGGGATGGGCCGCGCGCCGGACGGCGTCTTCTGGTGGCGGATCGCCGCCCAGTACGGGGACCAGCTGGCCGTGCACTGCCTGGCCGTGCACTACACCGCCGAGGGCGAGCGGCGGGACGCGGCGCGCTGGGCGGCCCAGGCCCAGGACCTCAGCGCCCCGGGCCGGCTGCCGGAACTGGCGCCGGACGTGCGGCCGGGCGGTCCGGCCGAGCTGGCGCGGGTCCTGGCGGAGCGCTACGACGGGGAGATCCTGCTGACGCTGCGGGAGGCGGTGGCGGCGCACCCGAGGACGGACCCCGCAAGGCTGGGCGTCCGGGCGGTACGGGGGCGGGGGGTGGTGCGGATCCGGTGAGGGGCGCGGGCCGACCGGCGCGCGGCCGTGGACCGCGTGCCCTCGGAGACGGGGTCTCGCTCACGTGAGCCCGGAGACCGCGTCGCCCAGGTACTCGGCTCCGAGCACGGCCGGGACCGTGGTCAGGACGGCGGCCTGGTGGGTGGCCGTCCAGGCCCGCCACTCGCCGAGGGTCCGGGCTCCGTCCCGCGGGTGGACCGCGAGCGGCAGGAGCGTGCAGAGCGAGCCGATCGACACCAGCAGTGCCGCGGCCACGGCCTCGGCGCCGGTGCCGGTCGCGGTGGCGGCGATCGAGGCGGCGCCGCCGACGGCCGGGAGCAGGGTCCTCGGGCTGCGCGCGACGAGTGCGAGGGCGAGGCCGGCCGACCTGGCGGGCGAGAAGCGGTCGATCCCCTGCAGCCAGGCGGGCGGCGCCGTGACGTGGCCCGCGCGAGGCCGGTCGTGCCACTGCCGCGCGGCCGACAGCAGGAGCAGCGCGCCGAGGGCGAGCTTCAGCCAGGACGACCAGGTGGGGGTGGTCTGAACCCGGTTCAGCGCGCTGCCGACCGCCAGGGTGACGGCGACCGGCACGGCGAGGCCGAGCACCCAGCCGGCCGTGAAGGCGAGGCTCTTCGTCCGGCCGCGCGGGGTGGCCAGGATGAGGATCACGGTGATCAGCGGCAGCGGGCTGAGCGCGACCGCCACCGCCGAGGCCAGCATCGAACCGACCGCTTCACCCATTGCGGGTCCTGCCTTCCCGTCGCCGGGCGCACGTTCGCCATTCAGCTACGGCGGTGCCCGGCGTGCACGGCCGGTGCGGCCGTCGGAGTGAACGGCGGAGGCCGCCGCACCGGTGTGGTGCGGCGGCCTCCGTGGTCGCACCGGATCCGTCGGTCGGTGCGATGCGATGCGTTGTCGCTGTGCGATCTTCGGTCGGTGCCGGGCCCGTCAGTCGGTGCCGGACTCGATCGCCGCGTGGTCGAGCGCGGTGGACTCCTCCGCGTCGCCGGTGCCCGCGGCGATGGGGGCGGCCCCGCCCGGGGCGAGCTCGCCGATCAGGCCGCTCCACGGCGCCAGCTGGCCGTGCACCGCGTACTGCTCCAGCTTGCTGCGCGAGTCGGCGATGTCGAGGTTGCGCATGGTCAGCTGGCCGATGCGGTCGTCCGGGACGAACGCGGCGTCGACGCTGCGCTCCATGGACAGCTTCTCGGGGTGGTAGCTGAAGTTGGAGCCCTGGGTGTCGATGACCGAGTAGTCCTGGCCCCGCCGCAGCCGCAGCGTGACGCTGCCGGTGACCGGGTGGCCGATCCAGCGCTGCATGCTGTCCCGCAGCATCAGCGCCTGAGGGTCGAACCACCGGCCCTCGTAGAGCAGCCGGCCGAGGCGGCGGCCCTGGGTGTGGTAGGTGGCGAGGGTGTCCTCGTTGTGGATGGCGTTGAGCAGCCGCTCGTAGGCGATGTGCAGCAGCGCCATGCCGGGGGCCTCGTAGATGCCGCGGCTCTTGGCCTCGATGATCCGGTTCTCGATCTGGTCCGACATGCCGAGGCCGTGGCGCCCGCCGATGCTGTTGGCCTCGTGGACCAGGTCGACGGCGTTGGCGAACTCCTGGCCGTTGATCCGCACCGGGCGGCCGAACTCGAACTCGACGGTGATGTCCTCGGTCCGGATCTCGACCGCCGGGTCCCAGAAGGCCACGCCCATGATCGGGCTGACGATCTCCATCGAGGCGTCCAGGTACTCCAGCCGCTTGGCCTCGTGGGTGGCGCCCCAGATGTTGGCGTCCGTGGAGTAGGCCTTCTCGGCGGAGTCCCGGTACGGCAGGTCACGCTCGGCGAGCCACTCGGACATCTCCTTGCGGCCGCCGAGCTGGTCGACGAACGCCTGGTCCAGCCACGGCTTGTAGATCCGCAGGTTGGGGTTGGCGAGCAGGCCGTAGCGGTAGAACCGCTCGATGTCGTTGCCCTTGTAGGTGGAGCCGTCGCCCCAGATGGAGACTTCGTCGTCCTGCATGGCGCGGACCAGCAGGGTGCCGGTCACCGCGCGGCCGAGCGGGGTGGTGTTGAAGTACGTCTGCCCGGCGGAGCGGATGTGGAAGGCGCCGCAGGCGAGGGCGGCCAGGCCCTCCTCGACCAGCGCGGCCCGGCAGTCGACCAGCCGGGCCTGCTCGGCGCCGTACGCGCGGCCCCGGGCGGGGACGTCGGCGAGGTTCGGCTCGTCGTACTGGCCGATGTCGGCCGTGTAGGCGTAGGGGAACGCACCGTGCTCGCGCATCCACGCGACGGCGACGGAGGTGTCCAACCCGCCGGAGAATGCGATGCCGATCCGTTCACCGACCGGCAGCTTGCTCAAGACCTTCGACATGGATGCACCCTTAGACCCGCGCGAGCGGGACCCTGATTCAGCGATATGTGACGGGATTCGGCGTATTCGATCCGATGCCCGAACTGTGGCATAGATTTGCAGAGCAACGCAAGAGCATACGATCGAGTCGATGCGGGTGACTGCTTGCGGAGCCGCCCTCCGTCGACCGCCGGTCCGCTCAACTCACCTGCGCTGCGGCGTGGTTGGCGGTTCGCTGGACGGCCGTCGGCCCGGTGCCGGGTGCGGTGGGCAAGATCCGGGCGGAGCACGGAAGAACGGCGGAAGAACAGCGGAAGAACGGTGGGAGACGGCGGGCAGACCGTGGGAACCGCGACGGGCCGGACTCCCGGGGGAGTCCGGCCCGTCCCCGCTGGTGCGGCGTCAGCGCGGTACGGGCGCCGCCCGGGCGCGCAGCCAGGCCGTCCGGGAGGCGAGTACGCCGAGGCCCAGCGCGACCAGGTGCCCGGCGTCGGCCAGTTGCTGGTCCAGCGCCCAGGCGGCGGCCAGGGCCAGGGCCAGCGCCGGAAGACCGTAGCGGCGCAGCGGGACCGGACCCAGGGCGAGCAGACAGGCGCCGGTGGCGACCAGCCCGTAGCTGATGCCCACGTCCCGGGCCCGGGAGAGCGCGCCGGGGATGTGGGCGGTCAGCATCACCCACATGGCCCCCTCGGTGAGCAGAGTGGCACCCAGGTGCCCGAAGGCGAAGACGGCGGCGGCCCGGGCCGGGCCCCAACGCCACTCGGCCAGGCCCAGCACCACGGCGACCGCCGCGATGCCCGCCCAGGCCGGTACGCCGTCCACCACCAGGCCGCTGGTGAACATCGTCCACCATTTACCGACTTCCATGTGGTGCACGTTGCTGCTGTTGTGCCGGACGAACCTGGCCCGCTCGGCGTGGCCCTGACTGGCGAGCCAGGAAGCGGTGACGGTCAGCAGCAGGACGTACGCCGTGGTGAGCCGCAGCCGGGCGGCCGCTCTCAGCGCGGGCTGCCGGGAGGCCTCGGTGTCGGTCGGTGCCCTCGTTGCGAGGCGATCGCTCATCGTGCCTGGCGCCCTTGTCTGCTGTTCCCGGTACCGGCACGCCCGGTGCGTGGCCGAGGAGGTCGTGGCCGGGAGGGTCAGAGCGCCAGCGTACGTCAGTGGAGCGTGGCCGCCGGATGCCGCCCTCGGGCGGTTGGCGGGTGGCGCCGCCGGGAGGCAGGGGCCGGATCACCCGTACGGGCCGCCACGGCGGCGGGTGGCGGCGGGCCGGGGCGAGGGTGGGGGAAGTGGTGAGGGGGAGCGGTGAGGGGAGGGCGAGGGAGTGTCGAGGGGAGGAGTGTCGAGGAGGCAGTCGATGGCCGGCAGCACCGCCAGGAACTCCGAGGCGCACCGGCGGCCCTGGTGGGCGCGAGCCGCCCGCGCGGTGTGGGCCTACGTCCGGCGCGCCCCGGGCACCTACGTCTGGCTGGCGATCCTGCTCGTCACCACGCAGGTGATCCGGCACGTCGATCCGTTGACCGCCGACCGCATCCTGGAGCGGCGCTCGACCAACCTGCACCACCTGCAGACCTCGCCGGTCCGCGTCCTGGTGACCAGCGCCCTGTGGATCGCGGGCGGCGGGTGGCTGTCCTACTTCCTGCTCTACAACCTCTTCCACGTGCCCGCCGAGCGGTGGCTCGGCACGCTGCGCTGGATCTCGGTGGCGATGCTCGCGCACGTCGGCGCGACCTACCTCAGCGAGGGCGTGCTCGGCTGGGCGATCCACCGCGGGCTCGCCTCGCCGAAGGCCGTCTACACCCTCGACTACGGCGTGAGCTACGCGCTCGCCGGCGTGGTCGCGGTGCTCACCTACCTGATCGTGCGGCCCTGGCGGTACCTGTACGCGGCCGGGGTGCTGGTCGTCTACGGCCTGGGCGTCCAGCAGAGCCGGGACTACACCAGCGTCGGCCACCTCAGCGCGGCACTGATCGGATTCGCCTGCTACCCGCTGACCCGGGACCGCCCCGGCTCCTTCGACCCGGTCGCCTCGGTGCGCGCGGCCCGGCGGCGAGTGCGCGGGCGGTGACCGGGCGGGCGGTGACGGGGCGGGCGGTGATCGGACGATATCAGCCGACGCGCTCGCGGTGGGCGTCCCGCCGCCCAGGGTCCCGCCGCCCGGGAGGTCCGTCCGGTGTGCCCTCCGTATTCGGTGAATGCCAACTGTTCTAATCGGTAAGGAACTTACCGCCTTCTTACCGTACGGCCCTTCCCCTGGCCGGATCGGACCAGCAGGCTGTCCCCCTGTTTCCGCCGAGTCGCGCGACCGCGCGACCGGCCGCAGGGGAGGACCACAACCGTGCCCACCAGGCAACGACGACGGCTGCTGCTGAGCGCCGTCACGCTCACCGCGCTCGGACTGACCACCACCCAGGCGCTCGCCGCGCCGCCCGCACCCCGGGAGCCGCAACCGTGGCAGGTCCGGCACCAGGCGGACATCGGGAAGGCGCACGCCCAGAAGGTGCGGAGCGCCACCGGCGCCACGACCGCGGCCCCGAGCCTCAGCCCGCGGGCCGAGACCGAGGCCGGGGACGGCGGTGACGAGGCGGAGAACTCCGCCGAGGGCACCGCGCAGTACACCGAGGCCCGCACCGCCCCCGGCGTGGTCGCGCCGGGGGCCTACGGCGCGGCCTGGGCCCAACTGCAGTCCATGCCGCACACCGGCGGCAGCTGGGACCACGTCACGGACAAGCCGTACAACTCCGACGACCCGCGCTACCGCGACGTCAACTCCAACTCCAGCGGCGGATCCGGTCTGGTGACGGGCCGGACCACCGGCCTCGCGGCCGACAAGGACGGCTACGTCTACGCGGGCGGTGCCAACGGCGGCGTGTTCCGCTCCCGCACCGGCGGCGGCAACTGGGAGCCGATCGCCGACAAGCTGCCCACGCTGTCCACCGGCACGCTGAACCTCGACGACGGCGGCCGGCTCTGGTACGCCACCGGCGAGTCCAACACCGGCGCGACCTCGTACGTCGGCACCGGCGTGTACGTGCTCGCCGACCCCAAGCACGGTGAGTTCCAGCCGGGCAACCGGGTCGGCGGCGCCGAGCTGGAGTCGACCATCATCCACGCGCTGCGCTTCGCCGGCGGCAAGGTGTGGGCGGCCACCAGCCGGGGGGTCTGGAGCCACTCGACCACCACGCTGTCGGGCCCGTGGACGCTCGAGTTCGCGCCCAACCCGGAGTACCTGCCGGGTGGTTCGAAGGCCGGGGACCCGGCCGCGCCGTACAAGAACATCGCCAACGACATCGCGATCGACCCCAAGGACCCGAACAAGGTGGTCCTCGCGGTGGGCTGGCGCGGCGGCGACACCTACAACGGCTTCTACAGCAAGGCCGCGGACGGCACCTGGCAGCGCGTCGGCTCGCTCGGCGACCTGCCGACGGACGCGGCGAACGTCGGCAACGTGACCTTCGCGCGCTCGGCGGACGGCTCGCGCTACTACGCGATCGACCAGTCCCCGGCGGTCATGGCCAGCGACCCGGACACCGGCCTCAAGGGCATCTACGTCTCCAAGTCCGGCTCCCCGTCCGGTTCGTGGACGCTGGTCGCGGACAAGGACAAGCTGAAGGGCTCCGGCTCCGCGCTGCAGGACGACGGCTACCAGCCGGGCATCCAGGCCTGGTACAACCAGTTCCTCCAGGTCGACCCGGCCAACCCGGACCACGTCTACGCGGGTCTCGAGGAGGTCTTCGAGACCACCGACGGCGGCGCCAAGTGGGCCACCGTCGGGCCGTACTGGAACAACGGCTTCCCGTGCTGGAGCATCGACCCGGCCAAGCAGACCGGCGACTGCTCGCCGACCACCCACTCCGACCAGCACGCCGTCGCCTTCGGCAGCTACCAGGGCAAGGTCAACGTCTACGTCGGCAACGACGGCGGCATCTACCGCCGCCCGGCCAACGGGCAGTTGGACGCGTACGGCCACGCCAAGGACTGGACGCCGCTCAACGACGGCACCATCGACACCCTGCAGTACTACTCGGTCGGCGTCGGCAAGGACCCGGCGGACCGCTCGGGCCGGGGTGTGATCGTCAGCGGCGGCCTCCAGGACAACGGTCAGTCGATCCTGCGCGCCCACGACAAGGTGATGGGCTCCAACTTCGGCGGCGACGGCGCCGACACCCTCGTCGACCCGGCCAACGGCTGCAACATCGCCGAGGAGTACGTCTACCTCGACATGTGGGTCACCCAGAACTGCGCCGTCAACGACGGCAGCTGGACGAAGGACCCGAGCAAGGCCACCTCCTACGAGGTCGCCCCGCCGGACAAGAACACCAGCGCCGCACGCTTCATCGCGCCGATCACCAGCGACCCGAAGGACGGCAACACCTGGATCGCCGGCGGCCGGCACGTCTGGGTACAGCACAAGGGCTACGCGATCCGCAGCGGCAACGAGTGGACCTCGGCCTACGACCTCGGTACCGGCCACGTCGCCACCGCGGTCGCGACGGTCGACGGCACGGTGTACGCGGGCTGGTGCGGCCCGTGCAACAACGTCGGCTTCAGCCGCGGCATCGCGGTGGGCAAGACCGACGGCACCGGCTGGCACCAGCTCGACCTGCCGGTCGACGCAACCCTGCCGAACCGCTACATCTCCTCCTTCGCCGTGGACGAGAAGGACGCCCAGCACGTCCTCGTCGCCTTCAACGGCTTCTCGCGCACCTGGACCGAGGGCCCCGGCGCGGGCGTCGGCCACCTCTTCGAGACCCACGACGGCGGCACCACCTGGACCGACATCTCGGCCAACCTGCCCGACGTCCCGGCCACCTCGGTGAAGATCCTGCCGAACGGCGGTGTGGCCCTCGGCTCCGACCTCGCCGCCTTCTACCGCGCGCCGGGCACCACCGACTGGCGGGTCCTCGGCCGCAACCTGCCCACCACCGCGGTGCAGCAGCTCAAGATCGGCCCGGACGGCAAGCTCTATGCCGCCACCTTCGGCCGCGGCATCTGGTCCTTCGACCTGCGTCACCTCGGCCACGGCCGCTACGACGAGACGGACGACTGATCGGCTGACGGCCTGCCGGCGACCGGCTGATGCCGGGCGACGTCCGGTCGACCCGCCGGTGCCCGGCCCGCTCACCGCGAGCGGGCCGGGCACCGGCGTCGGCAGTCGAACCAGCGAGGGCAACATGCTCTGCGTGGCCGAGCGGCCCACCACCCAGCAGGCCGGCAAGGCCGTGCCACGATCTCTCCGGCGAGTTCCTGGGCGAGCAGGGGCGAGGCGTGCAGGCCGTCCCGGTGGGTGCCGGTCGCCACCCACAGGCCGGGGCGGCTGGTGGACCCGAGCCGTGGGTGGCCGTCCAGGCCGATCGGCCGGTTGCCGTGGTACAGGCGCTGCAGCCGGGCGGTGGCCAGGCCGTGGTGGAGCTGGCCGAGGGCGGCGTCGAGCAGGAAGCGCACCCCGCCCAGGTGCGGGGTGTCGCTGGGGACGAGCGCCGGGGCGGCGCCGGCCCCGAGGTACCAGCTGCCGTCGGCCTGGGGCACGGCGTGCAGCCCGCACGCGTACGCCCGGTTCGGGGTGCGGAGCACGGCGGGGAGCGGGGCCGGGGCGGTGACGCTGATGGCGGTGCCTTCCGCGGTGGCGACCGGCATGAGGGCCAGGTCCGGGTCCAGTGCCTCGATCAGCGGACCGGTCCATGCTCCCGCAGCCAGCACGACGTTGGGCGCGCTGACGTGCCCGTGGTGCGTCCGCAGGAGGTAGCCGGCGCCACTCGACCGCAGCGGGGCGGCGGGGACGCGGGTCA
This sequence comes from Kitasatospora sp. NPDC034035, assembly GCF_055575755.1. NCBI lineage: Bacteria > Bacillati > Actinomycetota > Actinomycetes > Kitasatosporales > Streptomycetaceae > Kitasatospora > Kitasatospora sp. NPDC034035. Next base: position 340,101 of record NZ_JBVISA010000007.1, read on the forward strand.
CGTTCGGCAGCGAGTCGAGCGCGGCGTCCAGGGACTCAAGCCAACCGCGGGCGTCCAGGAACGCCTCGTCGGGCAGGTGGAGAGCGCGCAGCGGCCGCTCGTTGTCCAGCGACTGCACAGCCGGCACCTCGGAGGGCTCGACTTCCTCGACCGGCACGCCGTACTGGCGGCCCGCGCGGACGATCGCCGCGAACGACCGCTCGTCCAGCGGCGAACCGACCGCGTTCAGCAGGACGAACGTGCCGGTCGCGTAGCCGTCGCCGACCGGACGTGCCTCGGCGCTGCCGGCCGGTGCGGGCGGAGGACGCGCGGGGCCTCGCCACTTCCGATGGCGAAGTGGCGAGGCTCAGGAACCGTACGCTCCGACCAGCGGTCGGCTCTCACGGCTCGCGGTGGTGTGGCCGTGACTTGGCGGCGGGTCAGCGCCGCAGGGTGAGGAGACCCGGGCGCCACGGCAGTTGGTCGTAGGGGCCGGTCGCGGTGGGGGACTTGCCCTGGTAGAGGAACTGCAGGTTGCAGGGGTCGATGGTCATGGTCTGGTCGGGG